>CAZOYP010000061.1:0-14930 GCA_964584125.1 uncultured Nitrospinaceae bacterium
AAACTCTGATTAGCTATGCTGTGCTCGAATCCGCTTGACGATGCAATTCGGCAGGGATCACTCATTCGATTGCGGCCGGTCTTAATGACTGCTTTAGTTGCCTCTCTAGGATTTATACCAATGTCTTTCCAGTCCCTCCCGTAGTCCATTCTTGAAATATCTTTCACCCATTTTTTCACCAGTTTCATACCACTTAGTTCCTAGTCCTTCTAATTTCCCATTCTTATAATGCGTTTCTTGCTTCAACTGTCCATCTTCCCAATACTCCTTCTTTACTTCTTCCTCACCATAGACAGAACCACTAAACAAAAACAGAAAAGTGAGTGCGAGTAAGGATGTAAGTGGTTTAGTTTTCATAACGTAATAATACATTAAGCAATTAGAAAAATTTAACCCTAATGTTAGGGGAAGAGAAGAGAGGTTTCAGAAATCCAGTTTTGGGAGAATTTGGCAGGCAGGTCTTTAAAAATAGCTATTTATATAGGTTTTTTTGGGGTAAAAGCCCCATAAATACCCCCCCTAAACTCATTTCCCAACATTAAGTTTTTTTTAGAGATCGTGTTCATTCATGGGCACGGTCAATGTAGTTTTTGTAAGACTAACATCGACCCGTGTTGTAGTGGGGAGAGGGCTGAAAGGGAGGGAGGGAGGAAGTCCATTGAAGAAAAAAAATACCTCTAATGAACTTCCGTGAAAATAATTGCTAATCGGAAAGTACAAAAGCAACGGTTATTGAGATTAGAAAAAAGGTAGCTAATATTAACTTCATTTTTTTTCCTTGAATTGGGTTTATGTGATTTTAAAAACCTATCAAATAAATCAAAATATATCAATAGCTTATGAAGATAAAAGCAACACTAAAAAAACTTAAGCGTGGTGACATTCTGAAAATTAACTGGATCGATGCAGGGGACTTTTCCGACGATGGATCAAGTTGGTTCTCTGAAGCTGACGCACAAAAAATATTTAAAGAAATCCCTGTGACCACGATTGCCGTGTATTTTTCACACGGAAAAGAAAATTTATTTTTAGTCCGTGACACGGAAGAATCCGATATTAGTTTTCTTCATTATAATGGGGCGTGTGTGATCCCAATTGGGTGCATTCGTTCCGTGGTGAAACTTAGTGACTAAAAAATGAATTTGCACAGCATACATCAAAGGCGTATACAATTTTCCCGACAACGTTGGAGAGATGGTGAGGGTCGTTACCTTAAGGGGGCGACTGATATGAAAATACCTGATCTCTTTAGACCAAAGGGCAAGAAAGGCATCTTTTATGCGAACACAACTTATGATGGTATTAAGTTGAGTGATTGTTTACATACAAATGACGAAGTGCTTGCATACCGAAGACTTGTCCAAATATTAAATGATGTAGATGAAGGGAGGTATCAGATTGACAAGAAATCTTTTGACTGGTGTTTGGAACAATATAAGAAAAATATTGAACCCCACATGAGTCAGAATAATGTTGAAAAATGTAGGTCTATAATTAATTGTCATTTATTACCTGCATTCAAAGGTCTTAAACTTAGCGAAATATTAGAAGTTGATCCAGATACAAAGTTATCACCACTTCGCAGTTTCTTTTGGGATCGGAAGCACTATCCAGAGGGATCGGTTAGAAAAATTGCAACTACTACGGAGCGGGTTATTAAGCAAGCACACGAAGCATTTAAATTGATTGATGAATTTCCTAATCCCGATCCAACACTTCCTAATGATCTGCCTTGTAGTAGGTCGTTTTTTCAAAAGCAGTTTCTTACGGAAGCGGAGTTGCACGAAATAATCGGTTTGCTCAAAGATCGTTGGAAGGATTTAGCAATTCTTATGGCTTACTCAGGTTTGGATTTAACTGAAGCAATGAATCTAACATGGGATCATATTGATAGGAAAAATAATATGCTTGTTCGTGAAAGAGATAAAATCCGTAATAACAAAAAGAAAAAGAAAGTTATTACCAGACGTATCCCAATCCGAGGTGAATTAGAAAAAATGTTAAGACGTAGATTTAAAAATCGTGAATTAAGGGACAATAAAATCTTTCATTTTGTTTCCGAAGGATGCTCTGATTCTCGTTTAAATGGGAAACCGATGAAAAGTGGGCAAATCGTATGTTCCAATGGGATTGGAAACACGCACAGGAAGAATCCTCAGTCGAATGGAATGTTAGAATTAAAGACCTGCGTCATTTCTTTGGTTCCACTATGCTTAACCGTGGAGTAGATTCATTGGAAATAGCCAACCAGATGGGGCATCAAGATCTTAATATGCTCAGGGAAAGGTATGGACACTATACCGATGAAAAGCTCCATAATTCGTCCAAAATATGGGACTACAGCGAAGCAAAAAAGAGCCAGTTAAGAGCCAATTCTGAAAATTTGTAAACAACTCTTTATTAATCAATGATTTATGATCCTCACATCCCCAACTGTTGAGGGTAAGTTGCTTCGGCCCGTTTTGGTCCTTTCAGTGCAATTTTGTTATTTGCGGTGGATAACTCAAATGTCCTGTCAACATGAAGGCGTTGATCCATATTCTCAAAATGTACGAAAATTGGCGCAGGTTCAATAGCTTTGTCAAGAACGGATGGGGTAATGATGAAATCCTCGGAACTTAATACGTCCCGGTATTTTCTTTTCATATTCATTTTATAGGCTAAGTAACCTTGAATAGCTTCTGTCCCAGCGTAAGGATCTTTGTTGATTACTTTATATTTGTCTGGAATATATACATTGGCAAAATAATCAGGCCCCAAGGAGTGGTGAACAGTTGTTTTCATGGTAAGCAAATGTACAGATTGGCTTGCAGGTATCAACTTCATTTCAACAAAATATGAACGGTCATGAAAATTAAGATTCTCTAAAAAAACTATTCCATATAGGGCGCTAAACTTAAATTGTATGAAAATTCCCAGAAAAACCCAGCCTACAACCTTTAAATATTTCTTCATCTTTCAAAAGTTTCCATTTTTTTAATTTTTAGTTCATTTGCTGCAAATTGGCAGATTGGTTATGACGGCAAACAGTTGCGGTAAATTTTTAAACAAAAACACAATAGTTGTCTAATCAGTATAATAATATTATTGTACAAATATACTCAAATTTCAACATCCATAAGGGCGTCCCACATATGACTGTATCCAGTTTGGAAGGGGTTGTTTTGAATACAGGTTGGAGAGCTAAACTTCATTTAAAGTTTGTTGAAGAAGATAATAAAACTGTATTAAAGAAACGGTCACATCAAGGACCCCTGCAGGTTCAGAAAGCATTTTATCCAGAGTCAAATGGAGCTTGTCATGTCTATATGTTGCATCCGCCAGGGGGGATAGTCGGCGGAGATAATTTTGATATTAAAGTTGAGGTTGGGTCGGATGCAAAAGTCTTGATAACTACTCCCGCTGCAGGTAAGTTTTATCGAAGTGCCGGGGCCGAAGCGTATCAAAAACAGACTATTAAAGTTGCTGACCGTGGTGTTTTAGAATGGTTCCCATCTGAAAATATTTTTTTCCCCGCTGCTAAGGTAAAGCTTGAAACCAGGATTGATTTATCCTTACAAAGTCATTTTATTGGCTGGGATATACTTTGTTTTGGAAGGCCTTCTATAGGAGAGGTTTTTTCTGAAGGAACATTGACTCAGAAACTCGATATTTTTAGAAATGGATATCCGGTCCGAATAGACAGGCTTGTTATCAAAGAGAATAATTTTATTCTAGATGCAAAATGGGGGTTGGGTGGTAAACCGGTTATGGGTAGCTTATTTTGCTTTACTGAAAAAAAAGAACTTGTGGAATTGCTACGAAATAATATTACCTCGTCAGATAAAAATGAATTATTTTCTATAACTTATGTGGATAATATTATTCTTTGCCGTTATCTGGGAAATAGTGTAGAACATGTGAAACGAAAATTTATAAATGTTTGGGAAATATTACGTGTGGCTTTGAGGGATCATAAGGCTGTTATTCCGCGTATATGGAGTACATGAACCAAACTTTTTCTTTATAATTGTTTTATTGCATCGCAAAGCTTAAATTTTGGTATACATATTTTGGTATACGTATTAAAGGAAGGAAAATGGAACTCTCGCCTCGAGAAAAAGATAAGTTACTTATTTTTACAGCAGGTTTGTTGGCAGAAAGACGATTGGCAAGAGGAATCAAGTTGAATTATCCCGAAGCTGTGGCATATATATCGTCTGCAATTCTGGAAGGAGCTCGTGAAGGGAAAAGTGTTGCTGACCTTATGAGCCATGGAACACAATTACTTAAGAGAGATGATGTTATGGATGGTATTCCTGAAATGATCCATGAAGTCCAAGTAGAAGCAACATTTCCAGATGGGACAAAACTTGTCACGGTTCATAATCCAATAGTTTGAAGGAAAAAAATATGATTCCTGGAGAATATGAGATTCAAAAGGGCGAACTTACGTTAAATGAAGGGCGTGAAAAAGTTACTTTGTCCGTGGCAAACTTGGGGGACCGACCGGTTCAAGTTGGCTCGCACTATCATTTTTATGAGACCAATCCTGCCCTAGAGTTTGACCGCGATACGACTCGTGGTTTTAGGCTGAATATTCCTGCCGGAACGGCGGTACGTTTTGAACCCGGGCAAACTCGAGAGGTGGAGTTAGTTGTCTACGCTGGTTCAAGAGAGGTTTATGGCTTTAACGCAAAGACTATGGGTCCCTTGGAGAAAAAATCATGAGTACAATAGACCGCCGCGCTTATGCAGATATGTTTGGTCCTACATTAGGAGACCGCGTAAGGTTGGGTGATACAGAATTATGGATAGAAGTGGAAGAAGATAAAACGGTATATGGAGAAGAAGTAAAGTTTGGTGGAGGAAAAGTCATTCGAGATGGTATGGGGCAAAGTCAACGGGTTTCAAAAGATGCCGTTGATGTGGTTATTACCAATGCGTTAATTTTGGATCACTGGGGCATCGTTAAAGCGGATATTGGAATAAAAGAAGGGCGTATCGTTGGAGTTGGTAAGGCGGGCAACCCTGATATTCAATCCGGTGTGGACATTATCATTGCCCCATCGACAGAAGCTATTGCTGGTGAAGGATTGATTGCGACGGCCGGAGGTATTGACGCACACATCCATTTTATTTGTCCCCAGCAAGTTGATGATGCCTTGATGTCTGGCATTACCACTATGATTGGCGGTGGGACAGGTCCCGCAGCTGGCACGAATGCAACCACATGTACGCCCGGACCGTGGAATATTCAACGTATGTATCAGGCGGTTGAAGAGCTACCTATCAACTTTGGTTTTCTGGGTAAAGGGAATGCTAGCTTGCCTATGGCCTTGGAAGAACAAGTTTGGGCCGGCGCTATGGGCTTGAAATTGCATGAAGACTGGGGGACGACGCCGGCTGCTATCGATAACTGTTTAAGTGTGGCTGAAAAATTTGATATTCAAGTGGCCATTCATACAGATACGCTCAATGAATCCGGTTTTGTAGAAAATACGATTGCTGCTTTTAAAAATAGAACTATACATACCTATCATACCGAAGGTGCGGGTGGTGGGCATGCTCCAGATATTATTAAGGCTTGTGGGGAAGCGAATGTTTTACCTTCATCTACAAATCCTACTCGTCCTTATACAATCAACACGGTTGACGAGCATTTAGATATGTTGATGGTTTGCCATCATCTTGATTCAAAAATTCCTGAGGATGTTGCGTTTGCCGAATCTAGGATTAGAAGGGAAACCATTGCAGCAGAAGATATACTACACGACCTTGGAGCCTTCAGTATGATTGCATCGGATTCGCAGGCGATGGGTCGAATTGGAGAGGTGATTACCAGAACTTGGCAAACCGCTCACAAGATGAAAGTGCAGCGAGGCGCGCTGAAACCAGATCCAAAACACCATGATAATTTTCGAGCTAAACGGTATGTTGCAAAATATACGATCAATCCCGCAATATCTCACGGGGTTGCGCATGAAGTGGGTTCGATTGAACCGGGTAAGCTTGCCGATATCGTACTTTGGAAACCAGCTTTTTTTGGAGCAAAGCCCGCGATGATGATCAAGGGAGGAATGATTGTGGCGGCACCAATGGGTGACCCCAATGCATCTATCCCTACCCCGCAGCCGGTTCACTATCGACCGATGTTTGGTGCTTTAGGTGGTGCTCGTAGCGAAACCTGTGTGAGCTTTGTTTCCCAAGCTGCTTGCGATGATGGTATTGGACATAAACTAAAGCTGAAAAAGAAGATTATTGGAGTAAAAAATACTCGTCAAGTCAGGAAAAAGGATTTGATACACAATGACTACCAGCCGAAAATAGAAGTTGATTCACAAACCTATGAAGTTCGCGCGGATGGGGAGTTGTTAACGTGCGAGCCTGCGGAAGTCTTACCTTTAGCGCAACGCTATTTTCTTTTTTAGTTAAGGTTGCTTCTCGCATTGCTATTTTGGAAAAAAGCTATGTTGGAAATTATAGAGCGTATAGAGAGTCACACTGGCACACCTACATCCTCTTTAACCCTGCCTTTTGATCAGCGACAAAAAAGCCGCCTAAGGGTTATGCTTGATAACGGAGATGAAGCTTCTATTATTTTGAATCGAGGCACTGTCCTACGCGATGGAGATATGTTGCGAAGTTCTTGCGGTAAGCTTATTGAGGTACGTGCAGCACTAGAAGCTGTTTCAATTGTTCGTGAATCTAATTGTCATTTGTTATCCCGTGCTTGTTATCACTTGGGAAACCGTCATGTGCCTTTGCAAATAGGGGATGAGTCTCTCTGTTACCTGCGTGACCATGTTTTGGATGATATGGTCCGTTCTTTTGGCTTGGTGGTTGGCCATCAAGAAGCTTCTTTTGAACCAGAACCTGGGGCCTACCATAAGGAAGGAAATCATCAGCATTCTCATGAACACTAATAGCTCTCTTCCCCATTCACATAGCCCAAGTTTATTAAAGTTAATTCGCCTCACCAGTCCATCACTTCCGATAGGTGGTTACTCTTATTCGCAAGGGTTAGAATTTGCTATATCCTCTGGGTGGGTAAACGATTCGTCCACAGCGCTGGATTGGATTCAAGGTCTTTTAAAAAATTCATTAACGAATTTAGATTTGCCTATAATGAAAAACCTTTATCAAGCATGGCAGGAATTGGATTCGGAAAAGGTTAGTTACTGGAATAATATTTTGGCAGCAAATCGTGATTCATTTGAATCTCAAGAAGAAGATCGGCAATTAGGAAAAGCGTTGGCGCGTCTATTAGTTGACTTGGATTTGGTAGAAGCAAAACCCTACTTAACTCCTCCCTACGGTGGGTTTCTCACTTTATATAGTTTGGCAGCTGTTAAATGGGATATTTCTTTAAATGAAGCTGCCAGTGGTTTTTTGTGGATGTGGGCAGAGAATAAAGTTCTATGTGCTATGAAACTAATACCGTTAGGGCAGACCGATGGGCAAAAGATTTTATCAATACTTATTGAAACCATTTCCCAGGCAGTTGTGCTGGGATTGGATTTGCCGGATGAGGATATTGGTTATACTGCCCCCGGACAAGGAATTGCAAGTGCTTTGCATGAAACTCAGTATACAAGACTATTTCGCTCTTAATTTCTAAAGAATATAAAAATGAATAATAAACAAGTGTTAAGGGTTGGTGTAGGGGGTCCCGTGGGTTCCGGTAAGACTGCATTGATCAATGCGCTTTGTAAACAGTTGCGTGAAAAAATTGAAATAGCGGTGGTAACAAACGATATCTACACAAAAGAAGATGCCCAGTTTTTAATCAAACACAAGGCATTGGAAGATAACCGTATCATAGGGGTAGAGACAGGGGGGTGTCCGCATACGGCAATTCGAGAAGATGCTTCAATGAACCTTTCTGCGGTGGATGAACTGTGTGTTCGTTTTCCTAATTTAGATTTAGTTATTGTTGAAAGTGGTGGCGATAACCTTGCTGCTACCTTTAGCCCTGAATTATCTGACCTTACTATATATGTTATTGATGTAGCTGCAGGTGATAAAATTCCACGTAAGGGAGGTCCTGGTATCACGAAGTCTGATTTGCTAATTATTAATAAAACTGATTTAGCTCTTCATGTTGGAGCATCCCTTGAAGTGATGGAGCGCGATGCAAAAAAAATGAGAGGGGACAGGCCTTTCGTTTTTACAAATTTAAAAAATGGTGTTGGAGTAGAGGAGGTAGAGCAATTTATCATTGATCAAGGACTGCTGTGCTCTTGATTTTAATTTGCTGGGGATTTTTCAGATAATGGGTTTAGTTATTCGACTTTTAAAGATATTAGTAATTTTCTTTTTTTTAGGTCTAGCTGTTTTTGGAATTGCTGAAGCCGTAGCTTCGAACAAAAATAAAGTTAAGATCACATTCCGATCTCAATTTCATGAGGCTTCTAAGGTTGGCCACATGAAACTAAATCACCCGATTAAAATTTCTCAGGAAGAAATTTTTAACCATTTAGTTTCACTTAAATATAAGGGTACCTTTATTGGAAATAAAGAAGAACCTGTTTTTGCCGCTTCTGAAATTAAAACATTAGCTCCAATTCTATTTAAAGCATTTGCCGGAGTACCTTCTAAAAAAATTATTCGTATTCAATTAGAAAGTATAGGTGGTGTCACATCAGGAGATATTTTTTCTTTTAAAAAATATTTAAACTGGCGTTTCGATTCAATTCGCGGGGAAACATTTCTTCAGAAAAATAATATCCGTGGTTGGAACATCTTTTCATGGGAAATGATGCCTAAGACAGGGCAACTTTATTTTAAGACTGGTGTTGATAAACGCATACAAAAAAACTGGATTATCTCAAAACTGACCGCCTCCATTTCTAAAAATAAAAACATAAGTGCTAGCAAATCTGTGGTTGTACCTGGTAAGGAAACTTTTGACAAGAATATCAATCCGAAGTTGGAGGAAAAACTTGAGCACCTTAAGTATCTTCACAATAAACAACTCTTAAATGAAGAGGAATATAAAAACCAGCAAAAAAAGATTCTTGATGAATTATTTTAATTATGTGTTTTTTTGATTTTCGAACACTTTTTTTTCCAATTAAGGTTAAGCACTTGGGATAAATTCTATAGTATTTTGGTTTTATGACTCATATTTAAGCATTGTGCGGATTTAATGCATTAATATGAGTCTTTTTTCTCCGCAAAGATTAAGTTTAAATTTCCTTTTATTTTATAATCCCTTTGTAAACAATTAATTGTTTCGATGGTTTTAAAAAAGGAATAAGTTTTGCTCAGTGTTTTAGTATAGTTTGATTAATGTAATCGCGTCAGAGTAAGAAACCCGTAATATTTTTTTACTGCCTTTCTATATTGCAGGAGGGAGTTTGAAGAATTTGATTGAATTTGTTAATAAATTGGGAAAACAACTATTCACTGGACAATTAATAATAAACTTTTACAAGGGAACGGTCGGTAAGATTCAGGTGACCAAAACATTTAAGCCTAAAGAGTTGGCTCAGCCTAATGCCAAGTCTTTGTATTAGGTTTTTTATATGGTATGATTCCGTGTGGACCACTGCTACTGGACGCCTCATTGTTTGGTTTTACGTATTAATTTTTAATCAGAGGAGACATTTGGTAATGAAGTTAACAATGTTTAAGCGAGTTCTTTATGGTTTTTTAGCTATAGCTATTTTGATAACTGGTATCCCGGTTTTTGCAGTTGCTGGCGCAAAGATTAAAATTGACGATACAAAGTTTTTTCAAATAGGTATGGGCTTTAGAGGGGATGTTTCTCTCAATGAGAATAGTGCTCCCGATCCTGGGGAAAGCTCATTTAATCTGAAGCACGATAGCTTGAGACTTTACACAGTTTCTCAAGTCCACAAAAATGTTCAGGTCGAGTACAACACAAGGCTTACAGGTGAAAACGTCAACCTTTTAGATGCAGTTGCTAAATTCCAATTTGATGATTTTGAATTCTGGATAGGGCGGCAGTTGCCCCCGAGTGATCGCTCGAATCTGGATGGACCTTATTACTTAAATGCTGCCTACAGTTTTCCGATGGTACAATCCTTCGGGAATTTAGGTTCTGGCTGTTGCGGGCGCGATGATGGGATTGCGGTCCATGGTGATATAAACGGTGGTAAGTTCAAGTGGGCCTACGGTGTTTTTGAGGGGGTCACTGGTGGCCCGGATATAGACGATAATGTAAAGCACACAGCTCGAATTGATATTGCTCTAGGTGATCCAGAACCCGGATTTTATACTGGAAGCACCTATTTTGGCGCTAAGCAACTTGCGACTTTAGGCTTAATTTTTCATCACGAAAAAGATGCGGCAGGTACTGCTACTGATCAGGGTGACTTTACAGGTATCGGTGCAGATATCCTTATAGAGAGGACGCTTGGAAATGGTGCGGTGCTTAATCTTGAGGGCGCCTACTATGACTGGGATCTGGATGACAAGAGCGGTCACACCGGTACGAATACAGGCAATTTGCTCCAAGGAGATTCTTACTTGGTCTTAGCGAGCTATCTAATGCCGAACAAGGTTTCATTAGGTGCTATCAGCGGCCAACTTCAGCCTTATGCAAGGTTCCAGAGTTATGATCGTGATCAAACGAACGCAGCTGGTAACCGGGGAACTAAGGATCGCACAGAGGCTGGTATAAATTATGTTATTGACGGCTTTAATGCCAAGATTACTGCACTGTGGTACGTAGACACAGAACATAAAAGTACGGACGGTGCCGATGAAGTCGACAAAAATACACTTATGTTAGCTATGCAGTTTCAATTATAATTTGATATAAAACCAGATTTGTTTTTAAGAGGAGAGGCTTTAATGCCTCTCCTTTTTTTTTACAAAAACTACGTACTTGTACCAGCTATATAAACTTCTCATTAATCCTTAATTTTTGCGTGTGTAGGTTGGCTGGCCCATACTCGCAAGGGCGGTTTTCTTATTCCCGTTTTCTTTAAATTGTAGATTCTTCAATCAAAAAGTAAGTATCAAAAAACAGCATGCCATAGTGGGGTTGCTTTATTTTAGAGCAATATTTTGAGTGCCATTTTTCATCTAATTTTATAAGTCAATGTTTTTCAATGTCTTTTCTATACGTTTTTTTTGGCATTGGAATTGCTTCTAATTAGAATATGTAAATGTCGCTACATGCATAATTATTAATTTGGCTTTGAAAGGATTAATTTGAAGATGAATTATTTTAAATCAAAACATGGGTTCTCATTGTTTAATTTGAAGTTTCTTATATTGGCTTTTGTGTTGTTTGTGATTAGTAGTTCTGCGCAGGCCGCGGATACGATTAAGGTAGGTGTCTTGCATTCTCTTTCCGGAACGATGGCTATTAGTGAAACATCATTAAAGGATGTGGCTTTGATGGCGATTGAGGAAATCAATGCAAACGGCGGATTACTTGGAAAAAAATTAGAACCCGTCGTAGTTGACCCTGCATCTGATTGGCCTTTGTTTGCTGAAAAAGCTCGAGAGTTAATACAAAAACACAAAGTCGCCGTTACTTTTGGTTGCTGGACGTCTGTTTCTAGAAAATCAGTTCTCCCGGTTTTCGAAGAATTAAATGGATTACTTTTCTATCCCGTTCAGTATGAAGGTGAAGAGTCTTCTTACAATGTTTTTTATACAGGTGCTGCTCCCAACCAACAGGCTATTCCAGCAGTTGAGTACTTAATGAGCGAAGATGGCGGTGGAGCTAAAAGGTGGGTTCTGTTGGGAACCGATTATGTATATCCACGTACGACTAATAAGATTCTCAACTATTTCCTAAAATCGAAGGGTGTAGCTAAAAAAGATATTATGGAAACCTATACGCCGTTTGGTCATAGTGACTACCAAACGATCGTCGCAGATATCAAAAAGTTTGCAGCAGGTAAACCAACTGCAGTTGTATCAACTATTAATGGTGACTCTAATGTTCCTTTTTATAAAGAGCTTGGCAATCAAGGATTGAAAGCTGAAGATATTCCAGTGGTCGCATTTTCTGTTGGTGAAGAGGAATTAAGAGGTATTGATACAAAACCTCTAGTAGGTCACTTGGCAGCTTGGAATTACTTTATGTCTGTTAAGACTCCTGAAAATAAGGCTTTTATTAAAAAGTGGAATGCGCATGTTAAGAAACATAAATTACCGGGAGGTTCGAAAAGAGTAACAAATGATCCAATGGAAGCAACCTATATTGGGATTAAGATGTGGGCTCAAGCAGTTCAACAAGCTGGAACAACAGACATAGACGCTGTGCGCCAGGCCGTTGGCGGTCAAACGGTTCAATCCCCATCCGGTTTTAAAATCACGATGGATGCGAAGAATCATCACCTACACAAACCCGTAGTCATTGGAGAAGTTCAGGCAGACGGACAGTTTGAAGTCGTATGGAAAACAGATGGACCCATCCGCGCCCAAGCATGGAGTCCTTTTATTCCTGAAAGTTCAAAAAAAGTTGCAGATTGGACTTATCCTTGGGTATGTGGTAATTGTACCAAGGCGAAATTTTAGTTTTCGAATTTTGCCGAGGGGTGTTATTTAAGATTTTTGACAGAAATTCCATTCACTAACTGTGAGTGGAATTTCTTTGTTTTTAGAAAGTGTTAAACTGAATGATTAATAATTTCCCTCCACCTAAATCTATCCCATCCGTAACCAATTACAGCAATTTGAAAAAACTCATACTACTTACTGGGTTTTTATCTTCCCTGCTCCTGTTTGTAACATCCATATCCATTTCCGAGGCCAATGATTTTGAGTCTTTGTTAAATGATTTGGGAAATAAAAGTCGTTCAAAGATAAAAATAGCAGTACAAAAACTAGGTGAACGGGGAAATCCTGCTGCGTTGCCTGCATTAAGTGCTTTAAAAAATAAACATCTCGCAGTTTCAGAAGAAGGAAAGCTAGTTATTCTGAATGATTCAGAGACCGAGGGAGTAGGTGCGTTGGATGGCAAAAAACTTGATATAACATCCTTAAAGCTTAGAAAGCCAAGAATTAATAACTCTGTCAGAAGGCACCTGTCAACAGCCCTTGCGAAATTAAAACTAAATTCTAATGATCGTGCTGTTCGGTTGGAAGCGGCACAAGAGTTATTAAAACGTTCTTCAAATTCAGTTCTTGCTTTGGTTGAGACTTCACTAGAAAAAGAGAATAACGATGATATTAAAGAGATACTCTTGCTGGTTTTAGCAAAAATACATCTTCAAGGTGCAGATAAAAATAAGCGAATTGAATCGATAAATACTATTAAAAAATTTGGTAATAATGATTTTTATAGCGTCCTTGAGGAGTTATTGAAGAAGAATGATAAAGGTGAATTTTTTGAAGAGGATTCTGGAATCCGAGATAGCGCTGCCAGTGCCATTAAATCTATTAAGAAACGGCAGATTTTTGTTGATCAAATAGCAAACCTATTTTATGGATTAAGTCTTGGCAGTATATTGCTTTTAGCGGCCTTGGGCCTGGCGATCACATTTGGACTAATGGGTGTAATAAACATGGCTCATGGTGAAATGCTAATGATAGGCGCTTACGCAACTTTTGTTATCCAAAATTTATTTCTAAAATATTTACCTAATCTTTTTGACTGGTATTTAATAGTTGCTATACCAGTCTCCTTTTTATCTAGCGCTATTGTCGGTATTGTTTTAGAGAGGTTTATTATTAGACATCTGTATGGTCGGCCTTTGGAGACTCTTCTTGCAACCTGGGGGATCAGCTTAGTCTTGATTCAAACTGTAAGACTAACTTTTGGTGCCCAAAACGTGGAGGTTGCCAATCCCTTTTACTTATCTGGCGGTGTTGAAGTTTTTAATGGGGTGGTTTTACCATACAGTCGTATTGCGATTATTGTGTTTGTAGTTTTTGTGGTAACAGCAGTCTGGTTGCTATTACAAAAAACATCCCTTGGACTCCAAGTTCGTTCTGTAACCCAAAATAGGGGCATGGCTTCTTGTATGGGCATATCAACTCGTAAGGTAGATATGTGGACATTTGGTCTTGGGTCTGGTGTTGCTGGTCTTGGCGGATTAGCCCTATCTCAGATAGGAAATGTTGGGCCAGAATTAGGGCGCATGTATATTGTTGATTCGTTTATGGTCGTTGTATTAGGTGGAGTTGGTAAAATAGCAGGGACAGTAGCAGGAGCTCTTGGAATTGGGATAATTAATAAATTCTTAGAACCCATTTCTGGTGCTGTGCTGGGAAAAATAATAGTTCTGGTTCTTATTATCGCTTTAATTCAAAAACGACCTCAAGGTTTATTTGCCCTTAAGGGACGCTCCGTCGACAATTGAGTAATTACTAGATGATAAAACAAATCATATCATTACATTCATTTAGAGGTTGGTTTTTTACCTTCGGATTGTTTTTTGCTGCAATAATTTTACTTCCTGTTTTGAACATATTTGTTTCAGAAGATTCTTTATTGCATGTTCCGGATTACATGTTTCCACTACTTGGAAAATATTTGTGTTACGCCATAGTGGCCTTGGCTGTTGATTTGATCTGGGGTTATACGGGTATTTTAAGTTTAGGGCATGGTGTATTTTTTGCCATGGGTGGCTACGCAATGGGTATGTATTTAATGAGGAGCATTGGTAAAGAAGGGGTTTATAAAAGTGACTTGCCTGACTTTATGGTATTTCTAGATTGGAAAGAATTGCCATGGTATTGGTATGGTTTTGATTATTTTCCTTTTGCTTTAATGATCATTTTCTTGATACCCGGACTATTTGCCTTTATCTTTGGTTATTTTGCTTTTCGCTCTCGTATCAAGGGAGTTTATTTTGCAATTATTACTCAGGCAATGACATACGCCTTGATGCTTTTGTTTTTTCGTAATGATACCGGTTTTGGTGGCAATAATGGTCTTACTGATTTTAAGAGAATTTTGGGTTATTCGTTGCAAGACCCATCCACGAAAATGGGTTTGTTTATGGTTACTGCTTTTG
>CAZOYP010000062.1:0-14877 GCA_964584125.1 uncultured Nitrospinaceae bacterium
CTGGTTGTTCAGCAACAATAAAACCCTTTAAAATAAAATCAAATAGATCCTGTGCCGTTTCAGCGTGCCAGACCAGCATTCCGGTTTCTAACAGATAATGCATCTCAAGAGTGTCTGGTTGAATACTTAGAGGAGAATTGATGCCACGACAAGTCACGCACACCTGAATAGGTAAGCGGGAACCTGCCCACATTGGAAAGTTTTCCATGGCCCGCAAAGTTCCAGGGCCGGCAGTTGTTGTGAATACGCGATGTCCACCAAAGGCAGCGCCGGCACATTGTCCCATTACCGCGAATTCACTCTCTCCTCGAAAGTATTCATCCAAGTATCCTTCGGCATAGAGTTCGCCAATCAGTGCAGCCGCTTCACTTTGAGGAGTAATTGGATAAGCAACTGAGGTCCCAACGCTTGAACGTCTAATAGCCTCTTT
Organism: uncultured Nitrospinaceae bacterium; assembly: GCA_964584125.1. Lineage (GTDB taxonomy): Bacteria > Nitrospinota > Nitrospinia > Nitrospinales > VA-1 > Nitromaritima. The sequence continues at coordinate 431 of CAZOYP010000062.1, forward strand.
GATCACCTCACTACCTGTAAAAAACACAGGCTTTTGTTCTGAGTTATAAAAAATATCATTAATATCAGTGTAGGTCTGACCCTTTGCATTCTGTTGGCCTAGCTTTACATGCTTTGACCGAATGATTCTTTTTTCAGTACTAACTGGCTTATTCATAAATTTACTCCCATATTTAAGAGCACTTGTTATGGATTAAAATTTAAAACTCTTTTTAAAAAACGGTAAAGCTACTTGCTAGCATTTTCGTATTCTTCAATCACTGCAGGCGAGACAACTAAACCGTTCCTGTCCATCTTAAACTGCGTAAAGTCCTCAGCTTGCGACTTAGCACCTTGTGATTTTAATTTCTTAACTGCTTCAGTGAGTTTTTTAATTTTCTCTGCACTTGCATCTCGAAAAGACAAGCAAGCATCTTCATGCCCTGCCTGAGCACACATAGCCATTGTATAACAATTTGTGCCCCCACGTATAATCTTTAGAGCCAAATTAGCCTGATGACAATGAACCCCGACAAAAATACAGGCATCAATTTTGTTATGCCAAATAGTCAAATTAGGATGGTTCGGGTTAATTTCAACCTCATATTGGATTTTAGGATATTTGGGACGGTAATCCGCCATGGGAATCAAACGCATAGGGGCCTCATCCGCCAATTCACGAATTGCCGCGGCCTTTTCGGCAACGTGGTCATTCCATTTCCATAGAACCAGCGGTCCTGGGAAAATTGTTGGAACTTTGGCCTCTAAAATCTTCTTGGCGCAGTGCTCATATGCCTCTTCCTCAGGAACAATCCTACCTTCTATGTGTCCCTCCCCCGGGTCCGGTAATACAATACCCATGGACGCAGCAGCAGGCGGAAGAAAAGCTTCCGGACCAGCTAAAACCTTATAGTCACTCATCCTGTCAATCCCTTTGTTTTGCGTAAAAAAATAATGTTTAACCCTATATTTGAACGGTGAACTATACCACTTCCTCCAAAAAGGTCAAACCATTTTAACTAAAGGAGCTTTCCTCCAGCTGGAATAAAGTTTTATTGCTAGAGAATCGAATTTAAAGCAATAAAAAACAACCCTCTAAAGACAATTCTCGAGCGATCAACACCTCAGCTACCTAAAAATGATTTTCATCTGTGATACTCGTTGCATTCTGTTCAGAAAAAACCCGAATTGAACAAGGTTTAAAAGCCTCAACTCCTTACACCTAACTGAGTTTAAAACATGGGAACCTAAATAGGCCAGAAAACCAGCACACCATAACCACAGTCTAATTTGCAGTACCTGGTCATTAATCAGCATTGAAAACCAGCTAAATGGGCTAACGCTTCGGATAATGATTCTATGCTCGCTCCTGGCCTAAATCTTTTTTGAGTTCTTCCAAAGCCAACAAATGTTTTTTTTCTTCTGCTAGAAGATGATTGAAAATCGCACGGACGTCCATTTTCTTCTCAATGGCAATCAACTGGCTCAACAGTTCTATAGACTTTGTCTCAGCATCAATCCCAATACTAAGTGCCTCAAAGTCATTTTTAACTAGACCTGACCCATTTTCAAAACCTTCAAAAGCAGGGAAGACCTTTCCATGGATTTCATTTTTTATAAAACTTTCCGTCTTGCTCACTTGAGATTTAGCCCTATTTGCCAAGGCAGGCTTTAGAAAACGCTTTTTATTTTGTAGAGATTGTATATGCTCTTTTTCTTCATTAGCCAAACGCAAAAAAATTGAACGAACACGAGGATCAGTTGCAAATCTTGCCGCTTTATCGTAATAAACAAATCCCTGTTTCTCGATACTCAAACTCACTTCTAATGCATCGGCACATTGAAATGAATTAGAAGATCTCTTAGAAATAGATTCCATAAAGCCAATAACAAATGTTCAGAGTGCAATACCTTTTCTAAAAAATTACCCCATACAAGATACCCTAAACCACCAAGAAAAACGAATTCATTTTGAATACTCAATAAAAAAAAACTACCGGGTATATTCAATAAAAATAATATGTTATATTCTCTACGACTTAATTAATGATTTATAATTTAGTATAGAACCTGTTTAAAATTTATGGAAAAAGTTGAAATTTTTACCGATGGTGCCTGTAGAGGAAATCCTGGACCCGGAGGATACGGTTCCATAATAAGAACTAAAGATCAAGAAAGCGAAATTAGTGGTTCGGCAAAAAATACGACCAACAATATTATGGAGCTAACGGCAGCGGTAGTTGCCTTGAAACAGTTGAAAAATCCCTGTGAAGTGGTCTTAACCTCAGACTCTCAGTATTTGGTGAAGGGAATGACTCAATGGATTAAAGGGTGGGCTAAAAAGGGGTGGGTCACAACCTCTAAACAACCTGTTAAAAATAAAGAAATTTGGCTTGAACTCAACCAATTAAACAAAATACATAAAATTTCTTGGAAATGGGTTCGAGGCCACCAAGGACACGCAGAAAACGAACGTTGTGACTTCCTAGCCAACATTGCTCTAGACAAAGCGAACATCTAAGGCGTAAGTAACCTTATTTAAAACGGAAAATGGTGTTGGAAGAAGTAAATTTGTTACTAATTGAGTTTGATTTTCTCTGAGACCAATTTGACCTGGTAGTTTAGAAATGCTGATTCATTTTAAAAAAACACAAAAGCTTCCCTCTGGGTGGTCCATGAGCAGAAAATTACTCCTAACAGGAGTACTTACATTTCCTCTAGTTTTCACGTCTTGCTCTATATTTAAATCAAAACCAGAAAATTCTACGGCAAGAAGCATAGAACAAGTTTATAAATCCCAGCGTGCAAAAAAACCTGACCTTTTAAGTAAGTGGCCATCTAGCGAGAACCCTCCCTTTTGGTATCGGGAAAAACGGATAACCCCTAAACCAGCGTTACCCGAGTCTAATTCCACTAAACCCCAATCTTTTCTTTCCAACAATTTTTTCAATACCCCTAAAGTTTTTGTCGATGATCTGGATCAAGCGTCACTCAGAAAGGTAATTCTCAACCAATTAGAAATAATGGAGTTTAGCAATCCAAAAAAAGTAGAACGCTTGGGAGATTTGATGGTAACCAATGGATGGTTAAAACAAACTCTTACATCTTTTTTGAGCCTAACAAATGAAAACCTTCCGCCTCAAGAGTTTAGCCAGCGTCTTCGCGATGAGTTTATTATTCATCGTGTTGGCAAGGGAAAACGCAAACAGGTTCTTTTTACCGGCTACTATGCGCCGACGATGCAAGCAAGCCGAGTAAAAACAAAAAAATACCGCTATCCCATTTATAGAATACCAGGATCTTCTCCAGAACCTCAGCTTATTGGGCACAGCAAAAACTATAAAGTTCAAAAATCATCCGCTCCCAGTCCTCAAGTATGGCGCAGTTTTACCCGGAAACAAATAGATGGTGAAGGAGTCCTTTCAAACCAAGGACTAGAAATTGCTTGGCTTGAAAATGATGTCGATCGGTTTTTTCTTCATGTCCAAGGATCAGGCCAACTCATATTCCGCGATGGAACATCACTAGGTGCGCATTTTGCCGGCGCCAACAGTTTTAAGTTTGGTGGTTTAGGGAAAAATATGATTAAAGATGGGGTAATTGATCTCGCGCAAGGCTCAATGCAAGGAATTAAAAGATATTTTGAAAAACACCCTGAAGATATCCAAAAATATTTTTTTCAAAACAAGCGATACATTTTTTTTAAACTTTCGAGTAATGGCAATCCACGAGGCTCTGGGGGTGGAGAACTCTTAGGAGGTCGATCCATAGCTACTGACAAAAAAGTTTATCCTGCGGGAGGGCTCGCCTTCGTAAAATTACGCAAACCCATTCTCAACGATAAAAACCAAATCGTTCGATGGGAAAATTTCTCTAGATTCGTGGTTGATCAGGATACGGGAAACGCAATTCGTGGAAAAGGGCGAGCGGATTTCTATTTTGGAATGGGAGACCGCGCTGGAGCTCAAGCTGGGCATTTCCACGAATGGGGGGATGTTTTCTATATTGTTAAAAAATTTCACCCAAAGATCGACTCTTGACCTGAAAAAACATGTTAAAGGAAGTTTCAAAATATTGAAGAGCCCGCTCTCGATTGATTCCCCCATTTATTCTGAGTAAAGAAAAACGAGCCGTTTATCAATAAAATCAAATCGCTCAGCACGAACATGAAACTGCTCTTTGTCTGAATCTCCCTGTACCGCTGAGTAATCCAAACTTTCTGGTTTCCTTTTAATCATGCAAGCGTAAGTGATGCTTTCAGCTTTTTCTTCTATATCCAGAGAGTTGACCGCTCTAAGAAAGGTTGAGCCCGTCGTAACAATGTCATCAACTATTAACCAATGGGTATCTTCAGGATAGAGTGGGATAGTAATTTTTGCAAAATCAGTACTTTTTTTAGGCATTACGTAAAAAGGAAGGTTAATCAGCTTCGACAACACATATCCAATACGTATCCCCTCAGTTTCACAACCAATAATCACATTAAACTTGCCATGCTTTGACTGCCAATCATCTAATTTTTTAGCTAGCATGCTACAATAGGCTTCGTTCATAGTATCGGACAATAAAGAGTAGTCGTAATTATAGTTCGACTTGACTCCAGAGCTTAAAACAAATTTTCCTTCTTTTATGATTCGCGAAAACACAGTTATCCCTCCTGAAAATCAATTTAAAACTACAGTTTAAAAAATAGTCCCAAAGAAGAACATTTTTTTAAGTCCTTACAAATCTTTCATTTTTATATCTGAGCATCGCTCAACACGATCAATCTTCCTCGGACCAAGCAAATTTGCCAATAAGTGGGACAAACTTACACCCCCCTATTTTCCGACTAATAACGTGATTACCATTCTTGTTCAGAATAACGAGATCTTGTGATTCTTTTCCCCCTACAGGTGCTACTAAACGACCCTTATCCGCCAACTGTTCAATCAATGCTTTAGGGATGCTTGGCGTTGCAGCTGAAATAAGGATAGCATCAAATGGCGATTGATCACGCCAACCATAAGTACCGTCAAATGTTTTAAAAACAATATTTTTATATCTCAGCCCTTCAAGCAATTCTTTGGTTTTTTGGACAAGACGACTAATCCTTTCGATAGTAAACACCTGTGAAGCTAGCTCAGCCAGAACAGCCGTTTGATAACCTGACCCAGTCCGAATTTCCAAATCAAGTTCATTCCCTTTAATCTTTAAAGCTTCCGTCATTACGCCAACGATATATGGTTGTGAAATTGTCTGATTATCCCCAATTGGCAAGGGAAAATCTCCGTAAGCTCTATGCCGAAGCGAAGAGTTAACGAAAAGATGCCTTGGTACTCGGCTCAGCACCTCTATCACCGAAAGATCCTTGATACCACGCCCAGATAGTTGTTCTTCTATCATCCTACGCCTTTGTCCAGCGTAGGCCTGTATGGCCTGCTCCGTCAACTCCAATTAAAACAACCTCCTTAATATTAAGTGCCACCAAGAAACAATCACACAAAAACTAAAGGAACAAAAATCAGAAGATTAATCTGAAAGGGAGGGGTCATCATTAATGCAGATAGGGGGAAATCTTATTTGTTTGGCCAGTAAAAGTTTTAAACCTTAATCGTTCAATTAGGCCGACCTTTTCATTACCTATTTCAAGAGTTCCTACCAAAACAGGGTTCTGATAAAAAACAAGATCCCAGCAACCTTGACCTTCCTTATATTTCAAGAGGTAAATATTATTATCGTCGGCCTCCACTTTAAAAAAAACCTCACCATCCCCATACCACTTATCCACAACCTCTTTTACCCTGTATCGACGGTCGCAAACGTGGAAGGCGATGGGTCTTTCTTTTGCTTCAATTTCTGAGTAAAACTCAACTTTAATCATGATTTAATATTATGCTTGAGCACATAAAAAGTAAACCATTATTTAATATTATACGTGTGTTAAGTCTTTTTTGATTTAGGGTATATTGACATTAAGTAGGCAGTTTGTTAGCGTACAAAAATTGCTTTTATAACAAATGTTATCGGAAATCAAAGATGCCTTGGGACGATTTACACGAGCAGAAAGGATCAGGAAATAGAGGAAGCGGAAGCCAAGGAGGAGGGTCACAGGATAAGCCTCCCTTCGATATCCCCCAAATTCAAATCCCAAAATTCAAACCTTCTATGTTTTGGATCATCCTCGGACTGTTATTGTTGGTGTGGATTATTCCGGGAACATTTTATTTTGTAGAACCTGATGAAGAAGGAGTGGTTGTTACGTTTGGCGAGTTTTCTCGTATCACTACCCCTGGAATGCATTTTAAATTTCCATCCCCGATAGAACATGCAAGCACACCAAAAGTTAAAAAAATTCGTCGAGCTGAAATTGGCTTTCGAACGACTCAAGGGGGAGGCTTACAAAAAGTCCCCGCTGAATCTCTTATGCTGACAGGCGATCAGAATATCATCGACATTAATCTTGTTGTTCAGTACAAAGTGATGGATTCTGTAGCGTATTTATTTAACATTAGACGTGTACATAAACTTGTAAGAAGTATTTCCGAAACAGTTGTCCGCGGGATAGTTGGCAATAGAAAAATTGACGAGGCTTTAACAACAGGCAAGTCTGCGATCCAAATAAATGCTCAAGAACAAATTCAGGCACTATTGGATAAACATAAATCCGGAGTCCAAATAGTTACCATTCAGTTACAAGATGTACACCCACCTGAACAGGTAGAAGCAGCCTTTAAAGATGTTGTATCCGCACGCGAGGATAAGGAACGAATGATCAATGAGGCACAGGGGTACCGCAACTCTGTCATTCCCGAAGCCCGTGGACAAGCAGCGCAAATTGTCCGATCATCTGAGGCGTACCGGGAAGAAAAAATTAGCATGGCGACGGGTGATAGTCAGCGCTTTATGTTGCAATATAATGAGTACAAAAAAGCACCTTCAATTACTCGAAAGCGAATTTATCTTGAAACCATGGAAGAGGTTTTACCATCAATGCAGAAGTTTGTAATGGGAAATAATAAGCAAGGTGTTCTCCCAATTCTCCCTTTAAAACCAGGAGCGCTTGGTGACGCAACTGGACGGTAACTAACTTATGAAACAAAATGGACTTATTATAGGTTTGGTACTCGTAGCATCGCTGATATCAACCTCAATGTTTACTGTACACCTGACACAATCAGCTGTTGTGCTTGAGTTATCAAAGCCCAAGAAAATAGTTACCGAACCTGGTTTGTATTTTAAAATCCCAGTTTTGCAGAAGGTTCGTTATTTCTCTAAACAACTCTTGGATAACGATTCACCTCCTACCGAAGTGCTCACAAAGGATAAAAAAAATCTACTCATTGACAACTTTTCTCTTTACCGCATAACTGATCCTCTGAAATTTTTGGAAACAGTCCGCACAGAAAATGGTGCCCGTGCACGGCTTGATGATATCGTTTATTCCGAGCTCAGAGTCGAGATTGGTACTCATAACCTCATTGATGTTGTTACCGAGAATAGGAACCTCATCATGGCCAAGGTAACGGAGGAATCAAATAAAAAAGCAGCGGAGTATGGGATCCAAATGGCTGATGTTCGAATTAAACGGGTAGATCTCCCACCAGAAATTGCTAACTCAATTTTTAACCGCATGCGCACCGAACGACAACGAATTGCGATGGAATATCGTTCTGAAGGAAAAGAAGAATCTACAAAAATTCGGGCTCAAACTGACAAAGAAAAAACGATTCTAATTGCTGAAGCGTATAAGCAAGAACAAACTATTCGTGGCGAAGGAGATGGGCAAGCAACAAAAATTTACGCTGAGTCCTTTTCAAAGGACCCAAAGTTTTATAACTTTATTCGTTCAATGGAGGCTTATAAAAAATCCTTAAAATCAGATACCACCATTCTTTTGTCCGAAGATTCTGAATTTTTGAACTTCCTTAATAAAAACAAGTAAGAATAGCAATAAGGCGCCCCGCCTAGATATAATTGTGCTATTTTTTTAACCGGAATTAAAACCGGATCCCAATTCAATTATTTATATAATTTTTATCTATTATGAAAATTTTGATAGCTGGAGCTGGCATTGTCGGCAATAATTTAGCAGAACAACTATCCGAAGAAGGTCATGATATTTCTATTGTTGACGAAGACTTTTACAAAATTCGCCGAATTGCAGATACGTTGGACGTAATGTCAGTTTGCGGCAATGCCTGTATGCCAAGTGTTCTTGTAAAGGCTGGAATTCGTGATATGGGCATGGTAATTGCCGTCACAAACAAAGACGAAATTAATTTAATGGTATGCTTTCTTGCTTCAAAATTTCAAGTTCCAAAGCGGTTTGCACGGTTACGGAGTATGGAGTTTACTGGTTCTAGTCAAATATTTTCACCCCAAGAACTTTTCGTTGATCAGGCGATCAATCCAGGTGAAATTATCATTGATACAATTCTTAAAATTCTACAAACACCGGGTGCGGTTAACGTTGCAGAGTTTGCCCAAGGAAAGATTTTATTACGCGAGTTTGATTTACCTGAGAATGCCCCACTGACAGGAAAAAGCATCAAAGAGCTCGCAAGTATTTCTGATCTTGATTTGATAATAATTGTAGCTATCGTCCGAGACGGGAAACTAATTATCCCTAAGCCCGAAGATATTCTACAAACAGGCGATCGAATTTATACCTTGGTAAACAAAGAGTTTTTACCCTTTCTTCTGCCAATGTTGAATAAAACTGTCGATGCCGTCGAAAAAATAGTTATATATTCCGCTAATCCTGTATCCATCAATCTAGCTAAGGCATTAGAAGAAACGGTAAAAGATGTATGCATTATTGAACCTTCGCTAGAAGCTGCACACAACGCAGCGGATGAGCTTTCAAAAACTTTAGTACACCACGGAACAGGAACAGATCTCGACCTATTTAATGATATCAATATGAAAGATGTCGATTTTTTTATGGCTCTTTCTGATGACGATGAAAATAATATCCTTGCATCTCTCTTAGCCAAAAAATATGGAGCTCGACGAGCAGTGGTCATCACGAATGATCCTGAGTATTTGCCTATTGTAGATTCAATCGGCATGGACATTACGATCAACCCTCGCTTGATAGCGGTTAGTACTATTTTGAAGCATTTACGTAAAGGGGGAGTTATCTCTGTTTTCAAGTTAATAGAAGATGCCGAAGTAATAGAGCTTGTTGTTGACGCTGATTCAACTATCGCCGGAAATAAAATTTCCAATTTAAACTTTCCCTCAGATGCAATGATAGGTGCAGTCCTTCGCCATGGCGAAATGATGATGCCTGATTCAGAGATTACTATTCAAGAGGACGATTCAGTTATCGTTGTTGCTTTGAGTGCAGCAATCGAAAAGATAGAAAAACTTTTTGGACGTAAAAGACACTTTTTCCGATTCTGATGAACATCCTTGCTATTTTTAATGTTGTGGGAGTTCTCCTCCTCCTTCTTTCAGGCCTGATGGTCCTGCCTGTCGGTATTTCATTTTACTACAACCATCCTCCATTACCCGGTTATATGACTGACACACAAGCGTTTTCCCTAACTCTTGTGGTTTCATTCTTAGTCGGCCTTTCTTTGTGGAAGATTCTTCCATCAGGTGTCGAAAAACTGAGAGACCGAGAGGGTTTTGCTATTGTCGCTTTATCCTGGGTATGCATAGCATTAGCCGGTTCATTTCCTTATTACCTTTCTGGGGCCTGTCCTAATTTTATAGATGCGTTTTTTGAAAGCATGAGCGGCTTTACTACTACGGGAGCATCTATCTTTGTAGATATCGATTCATTGCCTCGTGGAATTTTATTTTGGAGGAACCTCACTCAGTGGTTTGGAGGAATGGGAATTATTCTTTTATCGATGGCGATTTTTCCCGCCTTAGGAATTGGCAGTACTCATTTATTCAAAGCAGAGGTCCCTGGGGGAGTTACCGTAGAACGTATGCAACCTAGACTTGCCGAAACTGCAAAAATTTTATGGAAAACTTATTTCGTTTTGACTGTATTGGAAGTGATCCTTCTTCAATTGGGCGGGGTGAGCTTTTTTGATGCGCTATGCCACAGTCTTTCTACAATTGCTACCGGCGGGTTTTCAACTCATAGCGCTAGTATTGGCTATTTTAATAGCGCCTATGTTGAATCTATTATTATTTTATTTATGTTTTTAGGCGGTGTCAGCTTTATACTTCACTATCAGTTAGTTAACGGAAATTTTGAAATTGTTTTTAAAAATCCCGAGTTACGGTTTTATGGAACAATGATTCTCATCGGAGTTGCTATCGCAACCTGGGGTCTCGTCTCTTCTAGACCCGATCTGCCTCTAGACGAATCATTCCGCAAAGCTGCATTTAATGTTGTTTCAATTAATACAACTTCCGGTTTCATAACCGACGATTTCAATACGTGGCCAAACTTTCTAAGAATATTTATGTTGGTTATTATGATGGTGGGCGGATGCTCTGGTTCCACAAGCGGATCCTTAAAAGTTATCCGTTTTATCGTTTTATTCAAAATTATCAGAAGAGAACTTAAAAAACTAGTACATCCCCGTGCCATTTTTCATGTGAAAGTTGCTGGCAAGTCTGTAGAACCTGACGACTTGACCAATGTAGTTGCTCTCACTTGCTTTTTTATGGGCTTTGCAACTTTAGGCTGTATTCTTTTATCCTTAATGGGTGTGGATTTAACAACCTCTGTATCTGCTTCTATAGCATGTCTCTTTAATATTGGTCCAGGCTTAGGGCAAGTGGGGGCTATGGGTAACTATGCAGACATCCCATTCATGGGCAAAAGTATCCTAATCACTTTTATGCTAATGGGGAGGTTGGAAATATTTGGGATTATGCTTCTTTTTCTTCCTATGGCATGGCGTAAATAAGATTTGATTTTACATATTTATTATTTTAGTATTTTTCGGTTCCCGCTTTAAGATGGCTAAGCCGATTGTTGAATGGCTTACGAAGTGCTAACGGTTATTTCTTTTTTACATAAAAATTTTCTAAGTCGCTTCCTTTAGTTACATTAGGAGGAAGTTTTTCAGGATTCCTAACATGAATACAAGTTCTCCATTAAAAGTTACTGAGTTAGTACTAAGAGATGCTCACCAGTCTTTACTAGCAACCCGAATGCGTACAGAGGATATGTTACCAATCGGTGAAAAGCTTGATCAGGTGGGGTTTTTCTCTTTGGAAATGTGGGGAGGAGCTACTTTTGATTCCTGCTTACGCTTTCTTAATGAAGATCCTTGGGAACGAGCACGCAAGCTAAAAAAAGTGATCCCTAATACACCCTTCCAAATGCTATTAAGGGGACAAAATTGCGTTGGATATAGGCATTATGCGGATGATATAGTTGAACGTTTTGTAAAAAAGTCGATTGATGTGGGGATAAATATTTTTCGAATATTTGACGCTCTTAACGATTTAAGAAATATTGAAACCGCAATTAAAACAGTTAATAAATGCGGTGAAACTGTAGAAGGCTGTATCAGCTATACAGTCAGTCCATACCATAGTATTGAACTTTACATAAAGATGGCTCGCCAATTAGTTGATATGGGATCGGATATTATCTGCATCAAGGATATGGCCGGTTTACTAACACCTGAAGCAACGGGAACTCTAATCCGAGAAATTAAAAGTTCAGTTGATGCTCCTATTCATTTACATACACACGCCACAACAGGACTTGTGGGAATGAACCTACAGTCTGCCATTGATGCTGGTGTCGATATGGTGGATACAGCTATCTCTAGTCTTTCAATGGGAACAGGGCATTATGCGACAGAATGTATTGTTGCGGCACAAAAAGGTTTGCCCAGAGATACCGGTCTCGATTTAAACTTACTAGAAGAAATTTCAAACTACTTTCGTGAGGTGAGGAAAAATTACGCAGAATTCGAAAGCGATTTTAAAGGTGTGGATATCAATATTCTTAAATCGCAAATTCCTGGAGGAATGATCTCCAATATGGAAAATCAACTGAAGGAACAAAATGCTATAGACAAGCTTCAAGATGTACTTTTGGAAGTTCCGCGAGTTAGAAAAGATATGGGTTACCCTCCACTAGTAACCCCAACAAGCCAAATTGTTGGCTCTCAGGCCACTTTAAATATTTTAACTGGTGAACGATACAAACTTATTACAAAAGAAACCCGCGAATGCGTACTTGGAAAATATGGCAAGCTACCAGCTTCTCTTGACCCTGATTTACTAGCAAAGGTGGAGAAAGATGGGGAAGTTATTGATTGCCGTCCTGCAGACCTTCTTGAACCTGAGTGGGACCAAGTTGTAAAAGACTGCAAAGGGAAGTGTACTACTGAAGAAGATATGCTTTCCTATGCATTATTTCCAAAAGTTGCTTTAGAATTTTTTAAAAACAGAGAACTAGGATTTCCTTCGACCGAGAAAGTGTCAACTTCTGTTCAACAACCTGAAGCTAAATCAGTTCCTGCACCCACTCCGGCAACTGGTAGTGCCACATATACAGTGAATGTCAACGGACAAGCTTTTTCGGTACAAGTAAGTGCTGGAGGTGCTCCACCACAATCCCTATCCACGCCAGCACCACCAGCTAAAGTAACTCCAGCAGTTCCAGTCGCTACAGCCGCTAATGGTACCTCTGTAACCTCACCTCTTCCCGGATCTGTATTTTCTTTAAAAGTGGCTGTCGGTGATCAGGTTAATGAAGGAGATGTTGTTATAATTATGGAGTCCATGAAAATGGAAACCGAAGTACATGCCACCGCAAGCGGTACTGTCAATTCCATCCAAGTACAAGAAGGTCAAAAAGTTAATACCGGTGATAACTTATTAGTCATCAGCTAGACCATAAGCCTAATTACACATGGAACTTACTTTCGGCAACGCCGCAACCAAAATTATAGGATCAACAGGATTTTCCAGCCTGACCCTTGGGGACGGAACAATGATTCTGGTTGCTTGCGTACTACTTTATCTTGCTATTTGGAAAAAATTTGAGCCACTACTTCTATTACCTATAGGATTTGGCTGCCTTCTAGCAAACCTCCCACTCAGCATGATGGCCAGCACTGACTCTGGTGGACTTTTAAATTTTTTCTATCAAGGTGTGAAGCATGAAATTTTACCCCCTTTAGTTTTTCTAGGAGTAGGAGCTCTCACAGATTTTGGGCCTCTTTTAGCTAACCCGTCAACTCTTCTCCTTGGTGCCGCTGCACAAATTGGTGTGTATACAACTTTGGTAGGGGCTGTATTTTTGGGATTCAACCTCAAAGAAGCAAGTGCTATTGGAATTATTGGGGGCGCTGATGGGCCCACATCAATTTTTATCGCCAGTAAACTAGCTCCTCATCTTTTAGCTCCAATAGCTGTAGCCGCATACTCTTACATGTCATTAGTACCACTTATTCAGCCTCCAATCATGAGATGGTTGACAACTGCGGAGGAAAGAAAAATAAAAATGGAGCAGTTAAAACCAATATCTCAAACCGTTAAAATTATTTTCCCGGTGGTAGTGACTATCGTCTGTTGCCTGATGCTTCCAGGAGTAACTCCTCTTCTTGGAATGCTGATGCTCGGAAATCTTTTTCGAGAATCGGGGGTAACAGCCAGACTTCATGAAACTGCTGAAACTCATTTGATTAACATAGTCACTATTTTGCTAGCACTAGCCGTCGGTTCATCCATGACTGCGGATTCTTTTCTAAGGCTGGAAACAATAAAAATAATTATTCTAGGTTTACTCGCATTTTGTATGGCGACTGCAGGTGGTGTTATTTTTGCAAAGATAATGTCTAAGCTTTCAGGTGGGAAAATAAACCCGTTGATTGGTTCGGCAGGAGTCTCCGCTGTTCCTATGGCAGCCCGCGTGTCTCAAAAAGTTGGTGCTGAAGAAGATCAGTCAAACTTTCTTCTTATGCACGCCATGGGACCAAATGTGGCAGGAGTGATAGGGAGTGCGGTCGCAGCCGGTGTTTTTATATCATTATTTGGTGATCCAACCGTTGTTTCAAATCATGCAGAGATATCAACGAACGTAGTTTCAACTATTTCAGCTTTATCTAAATAACGAATATGGATCCAACAGTAACAACATCTCTGACCGTTTCCTTAATTGCTATTTCAGTGATTTTCACTGTACTGATAGTTTTAATATATACCATTAAATTATTGGTACGCTTGATACCCTATGAAGAACCGCCTGCACAAAAAATAACTTCCGCAGCATTGCCGAAAACTTCTCCGTCAAGCGTTTCTCCAGATATTATTTCAGCTATCACTGCAGTAATGGCAACCCATCTGGGAAAATCTCCACAGGAGTTCCATATTACTCAGATCAATCCAAAGTGAGCTTTTAGCACTCTTCGGGTCAATCAGTTATTTCACCCGCACCTATTTGTTCAGGTAAACTTAAAATTTCTTCCGAACTTTGAAGAACGCCCTGAAAAAGACCTATAAATTTTTTACTAAGAGAGGTAAAAGGAATAGCCGTTACTTCAGGGTTAT
>CAZOYP010000063.1:0-14565 GCA_964584125.1 uncultured Nitrospinaceae bacterium
ATTCTTATTTTAATCATCTGCCAATTAAATACTCATGTCAACACATTAAGAATAATGCAAAAAAAAAAGCCCTGGGACATCAAGTCCAAGAGCTTGCTAGCAAAACATTTCACTAACCTATACCTGAGTGCGCATGACCTCTTGGTAAGCCTCAACGATTTTATTACGCACTTGCATCGTTAAACGAAAAGCAAGATCAGCTTTGTTAACTGCAATCATCGTTTCATGAATATTACGAGTCTTTCCAGCCGCAAAGTCCTCAATAGCAATGTCTGCCTCTTTTTGCAAGTCATTAACTTTATCTAGGGATTCAGTTAAAGTGTCAGCAAATGATGTACCACCCTCTTCAACCTCTATTTTTTTAGTGCCCTGATTTCCCTCAACACCAACTCCTCCAAGGGCCTTTAAATTACTATGTACAGTTATATCCTTCATAATCTTAACTTTATTCTAGAAAAAAGACTTCATGGATAGACTAATCCAAAACCTAGTTTATTGTCAAACACATAATGGCCTTACATTTTTAAGAACTACTTATTGCTGAGGAAGCTCCGTAACAGCGCTTCGAACTGTAGAACCACGTTTCATCATAAGCTGGATGAAAGCTGTATACATAATCTGATTCTCTGCTAATTTACCCATCTCTTTATCTATATTTACATTATTTCCATTAGACTTTGCTGGATCTTTCAATTCAAAAGGAGATGGCTCTAAAGACTTTAAACCATCGTCGGATGCTCCAAAATGCTTATTATTGGTCGATCTTACTTGGAGTTGATTACCGCTTTTAATAACATCCCGAAGTTGCTGTTCAAAGTTAATGTCATGAGCTTTGAAATCAGGGGTTTCCATGTTCCCAATATTAGTTGAGAGCATTAGATTGCGGGCTGATTGAAAGTCTAATCCCTTTTTAAGAACTATGGGTGTTTTATCTGAAAATAATAGTTTGTCTATCAACATAATTTGTCCTCAGCAATATAACAAGCAAAAAGTATGCCATTTTTAGTCATCCTCAGCGTATAACAAAAAAACCATAAGTCATTATAAATCAATAATTTAAAAAAAAAATTAAAATACTAATAATTTTCACAATGCAAAAATATGCATATTTTTCCTAATCGACCATTTTTTGACGAAATATTAATTTATTTCAATAAAATCAATTTTTTTTATGACGCATTTTTAACATGAAGTATAATAGTGTATATTTTTTACCCTATTTTAATAGTCAGAATGAAAATTGATTTAGAAAAGCTAGCTGAAGAAATTCAACGGTTTGGAAAAGAGGATTTATCCGATATCTTGCACTTTGCTGCCACGGGTCTAAAGTCCATTTTTGAATGCCATATGGTACGTGTTTATCTAGAAGATTTACACCAAGGTATACTTATCTGCCAGTACATGACAGAGCAAAAACGCCCTTTAGAGCAACAAATTACTAAATTCATTTCCCCGCGTGATTCCATAACATCTCAAGCATTTTATGAAAATAAGGTGATTAGAACGTGGAAATTACCAGAGGGGTTTATAAAATATAGAAATCCCTTTGAAAAAATGTCAGGAATTAAGTCCTCTGTAGTCTTCCCCATAGTTCATGAATTGAGACCTATCGGAACAATGACTTTAGACTGGGAAAAAGAAGGGAAGTTTATTTCAAGCGAAAAAATTACTGCAGTAAATAATTTTCTAGAAAATATAAGCATAGTTATAGACAGAGCTAAACGTTTTCACCAACAAATCTCGTTTTCACGCCATCTTGACCTTGCTCGTAAAAAAGAAGCTGCTTGGATGATTGTCCGGTCGGCTGTCAAATTAATAGATAAGGTTGCTCTAGCATCCGTATTTATTCCAGCATCTTTAAAGTTCTCAAAGTCAAATCAAATCAATCCTACAGACCTAGTTGAAATAATTGCTGTGTATTCAAAAAATAAAGAAGATTTGCCAAAGTATTTGGATAAAGAAATGCTGAGTGTTTTAAATAATGAAAACTTAATAAATCGAATAGTAAAATTTAGTAAAAAAAATGGCTTAGTTGCTCGTAGAAATAATCAAGGTTCTGTCTACACTAAAAACATTTGGGAAGAAAGTTTTATTCGAAAGGAAGTCATAAACAAAATAGACATGATGTCACTCTATCAGGTTCCAAAGTATGACCACCAAAGTGGTAAATTTATTTGTTCCGTAAACTATTATACGAACAAAATTCATCAATTCTCCCCTATTGAAATAAGGTTATTAGAAGAACATGCCACCATGGTTGAAAAAAGCATTTCAGGTGATAGTTCTGAGCATATAGAAATTGAGATTTTGGGAGAAATCGAAGGGTTGCTTGCAAGTAAACAAGAATCACTACCTATGTTTTTGCATAAAATTCTAAATAAAACCTCAGAGTTAATTGGAGCAGATAGTGGGAGCATATCCATTTCAAAAATTATTGATGGAAAACCCTGGTTAGTGGTGGAAAATACAGATGGAAGCCTATTAGGTGCGAAGTCAAGAGGTTGGACAAAAAATAAAATCCCTGCTATGCCAGTTGGCGGTGACAATGTACCCGATCCTCTCAAATCCCTCAACGGTTACTGTGCTCACACTGCCCAACCAATTATACTTACAAATGTTCAAGACACTATTTTAACTAAAGGTTTTTATAAAAACCTTTCACCTTCTATCTCTTCCGAGATGGCGGTTCCTATGATCTTTGGTAATAGTGTTATTGGAGTTATCAATCAAGATCACTTCCGAAAAAATTACTTCACTGTTGAGCACAAGCGGATTGTACAAATTATTGCTAGTCTCATAAGCCAAAAAGTCCACAACCTAATCCAAATTCAAGAACTTAAACAGGAAATAACACAACTCCGCCAAGAAGTAGAATACAGAGATCCAAAAGTTTCTTCATACTATTTCGGAAATGTTATAGGTAGAAGCAAAACTATTCATCAATTAGTAAATAGAATTAATACCGTTGTGGAGTCTGTGTGCAACCGCATGTTAAAATGGGACACCACTCAATCCTCAGAGGCAAATATGGGGCTTCCTTCACTTTTAATTCATGGAGAAACCGGTACTGGTAAAGAGTTTTTTTTCAATAATATATATTCACGGATAACAGAAATCTTTAAACAAAAAAATGGCGATGATTTTAAACTTACTTTAAGAAAAACCAATATTGCTGCTTATAGTGGAGAACTCACTTATAGCGAATTATTTGGGCATAAAAAAGGAGCCTACACTGGCGCAGAATTTAGTCGTCAAGGCATTTTGGAAGAAGCTAACGGAGGAGTAGTCTTTCTTGACGAAATTGGTGACGCAGACCCTAAAACTCAGGTCCAACTACTTCGATTTCTTGATACGGGTGTTTTTATGCGTCTAGGTGAAAATCAACCAAGATACTCACGTATTTTTCTTATAGCAGCAACTAACAAAAATTTACATAAGGAAATTAGTGAAGGAAGGTTTCGTGAAGACCTTTATCATAGATTGAACGCATTAAATTTTCGAATTCCTACCCTTAATGAACGTCAAGAGGATATAGCAGATCTAGCAACACATTTTCTCGGAATACTTTTTCAAGCATATAAAAAAGGACATGCTGATGAAGCCTTTCCACGAATTGATACAAGCGCTATTGATTATCTAATCAACCATAAATACCGTGGTAATGTAAGGGAATTAAAAAACATTCTTATGAGAGCGATGATGTTTCGCCAAGGCTCATTAATCAGTTACGAAGACATTCTTGAAGCATGTCAATCTGAATCTCCCAGCACTTCCGACATAACAAAACAAACCATTGGCCATATTGACTTAATTTTAAACCAATTAGAAATGGGAGAAGGTAATTTTTGGTCTCACGTTCACAAACCCTTTAAAAAAAATATCATAACAAGAGACACTGTGAAAAAACTTATAGAAACAGCTCGAAATCGATATCAAGCAAATCTTCCAGGTCTTGCAGTAAAGTTAGGCGCATGTTCCGGGCACTATCAGAGTAATTCTGTAGAATTAAAAAAATTCACAAGTTTTAAAAATTTTCTATATAAAACCGTAAAAATAACCGCGTCTAACTAATCTATTAATATTATAAATGTAGACGTCAAAAAGAATAATTGATAGAATTTATAAATTGTTTTATGTTTTTTTTCATCATGATGCTAGCGTGTCCGTTTGATCATTCCTAACGAAATAAACCAAATTTTATTTTAATCAACTTAATGCTCTTACATTTACTTAATATATGGATAATTTACTTTTAAATTATGGAGACCTCTTAAAATGACCACAGCACTCGTTGCCGAAAAATATAAAGTTAAAGACATCACGCTTGCAGAGTGGGGTCGTCAAGAAATTATACTTGCTGAAAATGAAATGCCTGGTCTTGTGGCCCTGCGTAAAAAATATGGGAAATCCAAACCCCTTAAAGGTGCTCGTATTGCTGGTTCGCTTCATATGACGATTCAAACAGCTGTCCTCATTGAAACCCTTATTGAACTTGGGGCAGAAATTCGATGGGCTTCGTGTAATATTTTTTCAACTCAAGATCATGCAGCGGCGGCAATAGCTAAAGAGGGTATTCCAGTTTTCGCTTGGAAAGGTGAAACTGAAGAAGAGTATTGGTGGTGCACTGGGCAAACTCTATTGTTTGAAGGTGGCCCTAATATGATCCTTGATGATGGAGGGGATCTCACTGCATACGTCCATGAAAAGTATCCTGAACTTCTTTCAGAGATTAAAGGAGTAACTGAAGAAACTACCACTGGTGTTCACCATTTATATAAAATGATAAACCAAAAAACTCTAAAAGTTCCAGCTATGAATGTGAATGATTCTGTCACAAAATCTAAATTTGATAACTTATATGGTTGTCGAGAATCTCTTGCTGATGGAATCAAACGTGCTACTGATATTATGATAGCGGGGAAAATTGTGGTTGTAGCAGGTTATGGTGACGTTGGCAAGGGATGCGCAAAATCTATGAAAGATCTTGGAGCACGTGTAATTATAACTGAAATTGATCCCATATGTGCCCTTCAAGCTGCTATGGAAGGCTATGAAATCACAACCATGGAAGAAGCTGTAAAGGAGGGAAATATTTTTGTCACAACTACAGGCTGTAGTGACATTATTCGGATTGAACACATGGAAGTAATGAAAAACGATGCAATCATTTGCAACATAGGGCATTTTGACGTAGAAATTCAGGTCGAAACATTAAACAACTATCCAGGCATTAAAAAAACAGAAATTAAACCCCAAGTAGATAAGTATACTTTTAAAGACGGGCGCAGTATTATTCTTTTAGCAGAGGGTAGATTGGTCAACCTTGGTTGTGCTACGGGACATCCATCTTTTGTTATGTCAAATTCTTTTACAAATCAAGTATTGGCACAGATAGAATTATTTAATAAAAAATATGATGTGGGTGTTTATACTCTACCAAAAGAACTTGATGAGGAAGTTGCACGACTACACTTGGATAAGCTTGGTGTAAAACTTACTCGCCTAACACCTGAGCAAGCTGACTACTTGAATTTGCCTGCGGACGGGCCATACAAACCAGAACATTATCGCTACTAAAGAACATAAAAAGTCGTTCCTCTCATTAAAGAGGGCGCTTTTTTTATTAGTATATAGGTCATCGGTTATTAACATAAAGAAAAGCATTCCTCTCTGCAACTTTAAAAAATATTATTTTTTTTTAAAAATACTTCCATCCATGAAATGATTTCATCATTTGCATCCTCCACAACTAAATGCCCGGCATTACAGACCTCATGAACTGTAGCTCCTGGAAAAAAATCAAGCCACCTGTTTAAGAAATTTCTATTAAAACAAAAATCATCCCTAGCCCATATAATCAAAATTGGCAGGCCCTTGAACTGCCATAGATTATTTTCAATATTCTGTACAACAGAATAACTTGGTACCCTTGCCTCCATTGGAATATCTTGGACAAACATTAAATTTGCTATACGATTTTTAAATGTGTCATAGGGAGCCAAGTAACCTGCCCTTACATTAGTTGCTAATCTTTTATTACGTTTTAGCCCAAAATATAAAACCCCCTTAACAAATAGGTTTAAAAATCGAATTGCAATGGTACCAATTAATGGGGTTCTACAAAGCCTAATCCGAAGTGGAATTTCAGAAGACAAAAATGAGGCTGTATTAAATAGCACTACCCTTTTAATCAGTTTAGGCCTGCGAACAGCCAACCCCATACCGATAGCTCCACCCCAATCATGCACAACTAATGTAATATTTTTTAAACCCAGATAATCAACAAGATTTTCAAGGTTATCGATATGATTTTTAAGAGTGTAGTTATAATCTTGAGGCTTTTCAGAATAACCACAACCAATGTGGTCTGGTGCAATACAACGGTATCGATTTTTAAAACTTTTTATTAGATTACGATAATAAAATGACCAAGTAGGATTACCATGAAGAAAAAGCAATACCTCACCCTCTCCTTCGTCTATATAGTGAATTTTATAGGGCTTAAGATCAAAATAAAGGGAAGTAAAAGGATATAAATCCTTAAAAGAATCGACGTTGTTTACCACTCCGCACCCAGCATTAGGCAATTGAGCCCACTCCCTATTCCGAGCAAAGCTACTTTATCCCCATTCTTCAATACGCCTTTTTCCACACCCAAGATAAGAGTTGAAGGAAGTGAAGCCGCTCCTGTGTTACCCAAGTAATCAAGTGTTGAGAAATCTTTTTCAACTGGCAGAGAAAGGGTTTCATAAAGCAGCTTACGGTGCGAATGCCCAACCTGATGACAAAAAACACGGCTAACATCCTGATTAGTCCAATTCAAAGCTTTTTTAGTATAAGACCAAGTCTGACCAGCAAGACGACAACCTTCCCGCATCATAGTTTCAGCATCTGTTTGCATGAGAGGTGACCAATTGTCAACTCCTGTATCAGATTCGTCATTTCCACGACATAACTTATTAAATTGGCTAGCAGCTAGGCTGTAACCTCCAACTAAACGATGATTATATTTTGTTAAGCCTTTGTGAACAAGAAGAACCCCAACAGCTGCGGATGCTATAGTCAGAGAAGCAAAAGAAGATTTAATATCATTACGAGAAAGGTCAGGGTTGTTAAGCATAGACCTAATTGTAGCATCTACTAATGGTCCTCCATTTTCACCTGCTACAACTAACCCCGCACGAATCTGGCCTAGTTCAATCATATTAGCAACGTGAACCATGCCATTCAGAACTCCTAAACATGCATTAGATATATCAAAAACTAAAGTGTTCTCCGAAAGGTCTAGCACATGATGTACAAGTGAAGCAGTTGCAGGCTCTAAAAAATCACGGCATACAGAGGCATTAATTAAACAACCAATTTCCTCTCTATTAACTCCGGAGTTGAGAATCGCAAGTTCTCCTGCCTTGGAGGCAACCTGACTTGGAAAAGTATTATTATTCCAAAATCGCCGTTCTTTAATGCCTGTCATCATTTCAAGTCTACCATAGGGCAATTTCAAACGATCGTATACAGGAGCTAAACGTTTTTCAAGTTCCTCAGAGGAAACTATGTTCTCAGGAAGGTGGCAAGCTAATCCTTCAATATAGACATTTTTAAAACGCAACAATTTAAATAACCCTAAGTTACATAATAGTTAAATCAAATCATCTGATTTGCATTTCGTAGTATTTCTTATACAAACCAGAATTTGAAAGTAGTTTTTCATGAGTTCCAACTTGGACAATCTCGCCTTTATCTAAAACAATTATCGAGTGGGCGCTAGTAATAGTCGATAAACGGTGAGCAATAACGAAAGTAGTTCGATTCATCATTAAATTCTGGAGAGCGTCCTGCACAGATTTTTCAGATTCTGAATCTAAAGCTGATGTAGCTTCATCAAGAACAAGGATGGGTGCATTTCGAAGAATCGCTCTAGCAATAGCAATACGTTGACGCTGTCCACCAGAAAGTTTAACACCTCGCTCTCCTATAATCGTGTCGTATCCTTCCTCAAAACTTCTAACAAAAGAATCTACATGCGCAGCCTTAGATGCCTGAAAAATATCAGCTTCCAATGCGTTAGAACTTCCATAAGCTATATTATTTCTAACGCTATCATTAAACAGAAATGTTTCTTGCGACACAAGAGCCATATTACTTCTTAAAGATTTTAATGTGAAATCCTTAATATTAACTCCATCAATTATAATTCTACCCACAGAAGGATCATGAAAACGAAATAAAAGATCCACTAAGGTTGTTTTGCCAGCTCCACTCATACCAACAATGGCAAGAATTTTAGATTTTTCTACCGTTAAATTAATACTAGTTAAAACAGCAGCATCTCTAGAAGGATATTTGAAAGAAACATTCTGAAACTCTATAAACTTATTAAAGCCAATTAACTCCATTTCTCCTTCTTTAACTTTCTCTTTTTCTAAGTCAAGTATGGAGAAAACCCTTTCTGCTCCAGCAAGAGAAGATTGCATATTCGCATAGATTTTAAAAAGCACCCGTAAAGGTGCATACATCATAAAAACACCTACAATAAAAGCAATAAAGGTTCCTTGAGTCACTTTATTTGTCAAAACCTGAAACCCGCCATACCAAAGAATAACTGAAGCACTCATTACACCCAAAACTTCAAGTGCCGGTGAAGTGATTTCAATATATTTAACATTTTTTTTCATAACTCTAAGAAAACTTTCGCTAAAGCTATTAAATTTTTTTTCTTCTTTAGCCTCCATAGCAAATGCTCGCACGACCTTCACGCCAGAAAATGACTCGAGAGTAGTAGCGCTAAGATCTGCAATAATTTCTTGACCTTTATGGCTCAATTTCTTTAATTTTTTGGCTATATTGCTTATAGGTATAATCATCACTGGCATAATTAAGATAGAAATAACTGCCCAATCCCATTTAAGATAAAAAACCCAGCACAGTAAAGCGACCAAAGTAATCGAGTTCTGAATCAGTTCTTTTAACAAACGTGTAATTGTTGACTGCATTACATTGACATCATTCATAACTCTTGAAAGTAATTGACCAGTTTCATTATTTTCGAAAAAGTTAAATGGTAGTTTGTGAATATGAGAAAATAGTTGCTCCCTAACACGCACTACTAGCTCCCAAGAAATTCCCAATATAATAACGTTTTGTGCATAGACCAAAACTGACTTAATTGAGTAAAGAACAACAAGCGCTAGCGGTATAACCTTGAGCATAAAAAAATCTTTCTCAACAAAAATATCATCAAAAACTTTTTGAATGAGAGGGACAGGAGAACTTGCAATTACGCCAACAATCACAGAAAAAACGATGGCTAATAAAATTTTTTTCTTATAAGGTATTAAATATCTTAAAAGTCTTTTATATAGTTCGATATTCACGAGGATGGGCGGTTGGGCTTTGGAAAACGATTCTTATAGAAAAAAGCCCCTAGGCATTGACTTTGAATCAACGCCCGAGGGGCCCTAGAGTTCATTAGTGGTATAATACAATTTTAGAAATTTCGAGAAATAAATTCCCTGATAAAAGGTTTAGCGTAACAAAGTGCTGCTTTAAGCATCCACCTTTTTGGGTAAAAAATCTTCCAAGGTAGCCCCGTTTGCAATTGCTTCTTCCATCATTTTCACGGAGTCACGTATACCTGCTTCACAAACTTCCAAAGTAATTTCCTTAATATTTTTTGAATGAGCATATGCCATAACTCTACTTTGAGTATTATCTCTCATAAATCCTTTAGGGACAAGCTCTAACCTATTATTTGCCTTTTCAGTCCAAATAAAGTCTGACACCTTCGGCTCATCATCCATATAACTATCCAAAGCTTTATTTTCCCCAGGTTTTTTTACAATTTTTTCATTTAAGATTTGATCCAAAAAAGCAACAGAAACAGTTTCAATATTTTGAACTCGCGCATTTTTTTCTACTCTTGCCTGAGCTCGACGTCGCACATGTCCTTCAGGATACTCCCCAAGCTTTTGAAGTGCATCCTCTGTCCATTGAACTTTTTTATCATCAAAGGTAATCATTTCCTTTACACCACTCATTTCCTTATCACTAGGCTTAAATCCTTCTTTATGAATAGGAACCAAACTATCTCCTACTGCTCCACAAACAAAACACTTAATCACATCACTACCCATGAAGGTTTTACAATGTTTGCATTGAAAAGTAATGTCTGTAACCTGAGCTCCATTGGAGTTTCTACCATCAGCAGTAACTGCTACGTGCTCAGCACTCACCTCTAATTTACCTTCATCTGAGGTAGCAAGATTCTCTTTTTCGGAAGACACAATATTTTTATCCGCATCTTCACCTGCATGTGCATCAAGCATTTGCTGCTTGTAGTCCTTTAGAACATTCTCAGACTCAGGATCTACCCCATCTTCTCTTATTTTTTCACCAATTTGACGCATTGCTTGCATCGCGCCAGCTGGAAGTATATTCTCTACAGCTTCGGTAATAATTCCAGACGTGATCATACTATGCCCACGCTCTATAGCATATCGAAGTATCGCAGAAGTAGCCATCGGTCGAACAAATCCTGGGATTTTTTGTAACCGCTCTCTTCCTTCAGCTGTCCACTCTATACTCTCTTCAGCTTGCAAATCAATATCAGGTTTAAAAGTTCGACTAGAGAGCAAAACGTTGCATGGTACCATGCGCATTAGGTTTTCTGCATTCCCTCCAATATCCATATCGGGACCACTATGAATACCAATACGTCCTAAAATGAGGAGAAAAGGATTTTCTTCCCGGGCATATTGGAGAACTTTTTCAAAAACCTTACCATCGAGGAGCCTAATGGTGCATTCCATTCCCTCATCTTCAACAATTTTTTTAGAAATTTCGAGATGAGCCTGGTAAATCTTTGCTAACCCCTTATCAATTATATCTTCGTGAAGTTTTTCTTGCTGCTCAAACTTAAATACCTTACCAGCCTCTCTTGAAAGAACCCCTGTAAGACTATTGAACATAGCGTAATGAAAGTAAGGGTCAAATGTTGAAATAATTTCCAAAGGCTTATTCAGAGACTTAGAGAGCTCCATTCCTGTCTTTAATCCGCCAAAAGATTGCTGACTACCATCAACAGCTACAACAACTTTATCGCTGGATGGACGCTCACCATGTATCTCTGGGACATATTTAACCAATAATGTATCTGTCTGTATTCGCCTAACAACTCTTTCAGCAACTGTCCCTATTAAACTATCTTTGATAGCCCCTAATCCAAGAGCTCCCATAATCACTAAATCATAATTAGACTCTTTAATATCACGGACCAATTCAGTGTAATTTCTTCCCTCGAGAGACTTGCCTTCAAATGGAATATTTAGTTTTTGAGTCTTATCTTTAGGTACATCAAGGTAGGAATCAGTGATTACTTCCATACCCTTGGTAATTAGTTGATCGTGAATATTTCGCTGCTTTTCAAGCTCATCTTCTTCTTGATATTCCTCAGGTAGGCCGCTTTCCATTTGACGAAAACGTACATCGTGCATTTTAGCAGCATAGACATGACTCGCCACGATACGTGACCCAAACTTCTGGGCTATTTCCAATCCAATATCTATACAAGTATTGGAGTAATCGGAATTATCTACAGGCACATAAATAGAATCAAACATGAATTAAACCTCGTTCAAAACTGCCGAAAGGCAAAAAATAATATTTTGGTTTATACAACTATAGTAAGAAGTATTATTTGTAGAGTATAGCGCCTCAAAAAACAGGCCAGATAACTACCAATGAAACAAGGAAATTCTAACAAATTCTCTAGCACTGTCAATATAAAAGGAATACGTATAAAAGCTAAGAATCTAAAGTTCTTACAATTTGTTTAAACCGAGAGAATAGGTCAAATTGCTATATTCCTAAAGATGTCACTTTAACCAACTCATTTAATTAAAGTCAGACTAAATATTTAATCGGTGGCTTGACAAAATATTAAGAATATACATTAAATAATTTAATTTAAATTATTGTTTTAATGAATTAAAAAATAAAATTAGTCGATCAAAGAATTGTTTTGCTTCAAACAACCTTATTCGTTAAAATGCCAATCAACTAGCGATTACAACCACGGAATCTAAAGCAAAAACCTTTAAAGCTAAGCATTAGAGACGCAATAAATGAAATTATCTACGCAACTCTAAGCCTTAAGTCAGGTAATATTATAACTCAAGCTTCCATTCATATTAGCTACCAAAAATATAATCAACTAGGAGAGCACCCGAATGCTTTTTGCAACTGATGATGACGTAACCCAGCACCTAAAAGGATTAGTAAACCTGAATAATGGTAGCGTTATAATAGAAAATAGTGAACGGCTTATAACTCACGGTCTTGACACTCTAGTAGAAAATTCAGTCCTTAACCCTTCGGCCCAAATCAGGGGGCTTTCTCGCTTTATTATCAAATCAGTTGCTCTTGAAATGGGCATAGTCTTATCATCAATACAAGGTCTATACGATGCACGTGGTCGAGGAGAATGTAGTGGCTTTACTGTACCTGCAATCAATATTCGAGGAATGTCATATGATTTTAGCCGCTCTATATTCCATGCTGCTCAAAAGTTAAACACAGGCTCTTTCATCTTCGAAATAGCCAAATCTGAAATTGGTTATACCTTTCAGGAACCGCATGAAATAGTTGGAGTAATTCTAGGAGCAGCAATTCGAGAAAAACATACAGGACCAGTCTTTGTCCAAGGCGATCATTTCCAAGTTAATGCAAAAAAATTTCATGATGATAAAGAAAAAGAGATATCTGGATTAAAACAACTTATACAAAAAGGTATTGGAGCTGGTTTTTATAATATTGACATTGATACATCAACGTTAGTAGACCTTAGCAAAAATACGGTTGTTGAGCAGCAACGGGCCAACTTTGAGGTAGGCGTTGAACTAACAAATTATATTAGAGAATTGGAACCAGAAGGAATTACAATTTCAGTTGGTGGAGAAATAGGAGAAGTTGGCAAAGAAAATAGTAACGAGAATGAGTTAAGAGCCTACCTAGATAACTTTAATGAGCTATTAGATAAACAGAATAAAGGAACCCGCAGCATAAGTAAAATATCAATTCAAACTGGAACTTCACATGGAGGAGTACCTGGGCCCGACGGAAAGGTTGTTGAAGTAAATCTTGATTTTGAATGTCTTGAAAACTTATCTCGTATAGCTCGCCAAGACTATGGACTCGCAGGGGCAGTTCAGCACGGCGCCTCTACCCTACCTAATGACCTATTTAATAAGTTTCCAGAACTAGAAACAGCTGAAATTCACTTAGCAACAGATTTTCAAAATATGATTTATGATAATGAATTGTTTCCCGAGGATTTCAGAAAAGAAATTTATGCTCACTTAAGAAAAAACTTTGCATCTGAAAAAAAAGCAACAGACACGGACGAACAGTTCATCTACAAAACAAGAAAAAAAGGATTTGGTGCATTTAAACCCAAGTTCTGGAATCTTTCTAGCGAAATCAGAACAGAGATAGGTAGGCACCTTCAGAAAAAAGTTGAACACTTATTTACTCAGTTAAAAGTCGAAAATACTCTCGAAATAACAAAAAGAACAACTCCTTTAATGAAGGTCTCCCCTATTCTCGCTCAAGAGATTGCATCTGCATAAGAATATAACTACCCAAAATCGAAAGTGCAAAAGCAAACTAACTTCCCCTAGCTCTTCACCCTACTTTTAAATTCTGAAACCGAAGTTATCGCTGAAGCTGGAACATGTTCTTCACTACCTTTTGCACGCATTAAAACCTCTAGACGCGGGGTTTTAGGATCTAAAAAAAGTTCTCTAGCTTTCTCTGAAACATCATTTTTGGTTAGTTCTTTAATGGCCTGAATGAATTTCTTTTTGAATTGAAAATCACCCTCTTCATCAGTTGCCAATGTATAAAGATCTCCAACAACCGCACCAATACTGTCACCTTCTTTTTCTAGTGCAATTATTTTTGCTTGTCGATGTTTTTCAAATTCCTCATCAGATAATTTAGAAAAAGTTTTTTCCGTGGTTTTAAGCCAAATTCTTACCCTTTTACTCATTTCGAACGGACCATGAGTTGATGATTGAATCAAAAATCTAAAAAATATTCTTTTTTCAGTTCTCTGTTGAAAACTCCAGACAATATAACCTAGCTGTTGATTTGTTCTCATTTGAGTATAAAAATCATTTTCTATAATTGAAGCAATTATTGATGCCTTGGCCATTAAAGCGAGGTCTTTTTCACCTACTTGAATAGTATATGAAAGGGAGTTATTATTATCCTCAACCTCACGTGAAAATTGAATTTGTTCACCGGAGTTTAAAACTTCAACTACCTGCTCATACCTTTCATCCACAGGGAGAGATTGACCATTTAAGGAATTCAGAAGAAGAGACACGCTTTCTTTAGCCTGCTCGTCTGACCAATTCCCATGGATTACTCCAGTGACATATATTTTTTCGTAAAGATTTTTTGCATAAGACTTTACGTTATCTAGAGTTAGCGGCATCAATGCTTCTAGCTTTTCTTCATCCGTATACTGATTATCTAACATCATTAACCAATTATAATAACCAC
>CAZOYP010000064.1:0-14462 GCA_964584125.1 uncultured Nitrospinaceae bacterium
CCGGTCAACCCTTCTCTAAAGTGCTCGCCAAACATTGCAAGGAATTCTTTTGCCTCAATTTCATCAGCCTTCATACGGGTCTCAAAACTTATAGAATCAGAATCTTTAACGGAAAACCTCCCTTTCCCTTTGATTGCATTCTTAGGGCCTATCTGAAGCCTATTAAATGTAATTTCTTTATCTTTTAGTATAAAGATGCCTGACACATCTCCGAGTGCAAGCCATTTATAATCTAGGCGTGCAAGATCGACACTTATTTTACTTTTCCCTGTAGAAAGCAGGTTCGATCTGTCGAACAAGTCCTTTAAGCTAATCTCATCTTTATCTTCATCTTTTTTATTAGAAATCAATTCATCGACAATCAAAGTTTCTCCTGTCAACTTTAATAGAAGTTCCGGCTGCTCCTCGTTTTTATATTTTCCCCGAAATGAAATTTTGGATTTTCCGGATTCCATTCGCCCAAAACGAAGGTTATAAGTATTTCCTAAAAACCGAACATCCGCACTGAGAGTTAATGGGTTTTTTCTATCTTCCCATTTAAAAACAAGATCTTTTAAAATAGCCGAACCTTTAAATAAAGAATCTTCTGACTGATTCAGCTTACCTTCGCCTAAAACATTAAAATCTATCCTTCCATCCGTATTATTAGCAAAAACGTCCATCAAAGATCCTAAAGTTTTGGCTTCAAAACCAATCCCATTAACTTCAATTAAATATTTTGGATCAGCTAAGTTTTTTATACTCCCCTTACCTGTAAAGCTGTTGTTATCTAGAATAAACTTAAATTGGTCTACAACAATTCCTTCCTTTTCCGAATAAGCCCCCTCCATTTCAATCTTATTCGCATTGTTTTCCTTCTTATGAATTACATCCTGGAATTTATAGACTGTCTGCGTTAAATCTAATTTATTTTTAAATTTAAAAGAATGTCGATTGCCAAAAAGATTAATTTCCGAATTAAGTGGGCCTGAAAACTTGAGGTTCTCAAAATAAGGGACCCCTTTTAAATTAGCCTTAGTCCACCCAGTTAAATTTGCTTGCACATTAAAATCTATAAGCGAGCCTGACTTTGGAATCATTTGTCCCTTCAACGATATAGGTGAACCTCCATATAATCCTTCCGCTTTATTAATATCAATACGCCCGTCCCCAAATGAAATTTCTCCAACTATTTTAGCTATAGGCTGAAAATCGGGGAAATGCTTTATCGATATGTTTTTTAATTTTATCTCTCCCCAAGACTGTTTCTTCTCAGGTTTATCAAAACCCATTAAACTTCTGTATTTAACTTCCACGTCCCCTTCTCCAAACTCTGCTTGTTTGAGTAACGAGAACTCGGGGCCACTGAAATCAATATCTGAAATAACCTTAGCTAATTCGGCCGCGTTGAATCGATACACAGCTTCTATTTTTTGGACAATCTTTTCCCCTTGACGCAGAATTTTCCCATCCATGTTATAAAATTCGCTTTTGCCAAACTCTCCCGAGAGGTTTTTAGCTTCAACTATTGGGGCAGATGATTTTGTCTGGTTTCGGTTTTTTAACGGAACATGATTGAAATGTAATTTGCCGTTGAAGTTTCTAACTCGTGATTGCAGCTCAGTATCAAAAAAAGAAGCATCTTTTACAGAAAGAACGGCCGTCATAGAAGTTTTTTCCTTATCATTTAGTGACCCTTGAAGTTTCGCTTCAATCAAACCTGTTCCTTCTACTTCTTTGTAATCATCAATAATACTTTCAAATGACTGCCCACTAATAGATTTTTTCAAAAAACGATTTAACTCACCTAAATCAAGCTCACTTTTCATAGAAAGGTCTAATAAAGGTTTATTCATTATATCTTTTAATTTCCCTTTTATATTGGTTATAGGCAAGTCTTCAAACTTTGCGTTTTCAATCTCTATAAACCCATCCCCGTTCTTGTACTCAAATAAACCTGTCACTTTTTCAAGCAGTGGTAAGGGAGAGCGCCAGTCTGTTCCCTTAAATCCAATTTCTGCAGTCATTCGGGTATTGCTTTCCTTTAAATCTATTTTTTTTAATTGTTTAAGGGAGCCGTCATAATGGAGAGATCTGATTTCTACAGTACCGTTATCAAAAAATTGATTAAGCTTTTTATGAAGTATTGCCGGGAAAAATATTAAAGAAAAGTGCCTATGGGTTTCCCTTACCTTAAATTTATTTGTTCGAATAGTGAAAGAAAGAGCCGGATCTTCAGTCATATACCTTACTATCCTCCCATTGCCTGAAGTAGTGTTTTGACCTGAATATATTTTCAGGTCTCGGATTTCTATAGATTCTTTATCCAACTCCACGCTATAATCCACTACCCCTTCATTGGAGGAGCTTGCGCTCTTAAGAACAGCTTCTTGTCCCATCATTAACCCTAAAAACTTTAATTTACCCTTTGCACGTATGACCCCTCTTAGATCTCCTGAAATACTTGATCCCAAAGACAATTTTGTATCATCATCAATAGGCGATAAAAAGTTGTTTAAATAAGGTCTTAATTGGGCAAAGTGAAGCTTGTCCACCTTTAATTTTCCTTGAAAACCGATTGGTTGATTTCCTTTTATATTTTGAAAGCTATCAGTCCCTCCTGAAAAATAAAATTCTGTTGCTTGGTATCCATTTGGAATTTTGCCACTAAAATTAAATGAAAATGTATTTTGAAAAAATCTTTTATTAATATTTAAATTGATACTATTTACTAAAGTTAAATGAGGTTTGGAGCCTGAAACTTTATAATGATCAAGAAACCTTACTTTGCTATCCAAAACTGACATCTGATGCATAAAACTAGCCCCTAACAGCTTAAATAAACGGCTAGAACTTTGTTCGGTCAATAATAAAAATGGATCTCCAAAATTAAAATTTCCTTGTATATCTCGGGTCAATTCAATATGAGCGCCTTCTAGTATGAATTTTTTAACCTCTATTTCCTTTTGCAACAAGGGCCACAACTTAATGATGCACCAAGCATTTTTAACTGAAACCTCTTGATTCTTACCGTTGGATGAATATACGGATAACTCCTTTAAACGGATGCTGATTCCTTTTTCAAATTTAAGTTCGGCTTCACCAATAAAAACTTTCCTTCCTGTTAGTTCTTCAATTTTTTTCACCACAATATCTTTAATATTATCTAAGTCCTGTAATTGACTATAGAAAAAAACTAGGGCCGAAAAAATTAGGACCACCAGCCCACTAAAGGTATAAGCTATTAATTTTTTATAAAATGAAATCGTCATAAACCAACCGTTTGGATAAATCTATCTCGCAATAAATAAATTCATTTTCGTCCTAAAAATTTAAGTGGACTTCGAATTTAAAGATAATGTAGGGGGAATGTGATACGTTTAGTAATCTCTGGGATAACTGGCACACACAGAAGTAGTCTCGACAGGAGTATAAATAGCATAAAGCTGTAGATCTTTCAACGAGTCTGAATCGGAACATTTAAATGCCAGGTAAATGAGGTTTAAGGTTTTGGTTTATTAATCTAGGTAATGCTTTAAATTAAGATATGCGTGACGATCAAACGGAAATTCTATACGGCATAAACCCGATAATTGAAGCCCTTAAAATATCTAAAAGAAAATGCATTAGAATCGTCATTGAAGATAGGAAGTTTAACCCTCACCTTAAAATTCTAATGTCACTATTACGGTCAAAAAATATTTCCGTAAAGTCTATTCCTAAGGGAGAATTTAAAAAACAATATCGCTCTTATGTTCATCAAGGAGTTGTTGGATATTTTACCAAAAAAGAAACTTTAGAGTTACATGAACTAGTTACAAATGCCTTTAACAATTCAAAGGATCCTATTCTAGTTATTTCCGATGGAATTCAAGATCCACATAATCTTGGAGCAATAATAAGGTCTGCCACTGCAATGGGTATCCAAGGCATGATACTTCCCAAAAACCGGGGTGCCCCTCTTAATGAAACGGTAGCTAAGTGTTCTTCAGGAGCTATAGAAAAAATGTCAATCACTTTTGTATCCAACCTTTCTAATGCAATGGAAAAACTGAAAGAATCTGGATTCTGGATTGTGGGAATAGATCCTGAAGGTTCAACATCCTGTTACGATTTTAAATTCGAAATGCCTGTGGCTCTCTTGATTGGGAATGAAGGTAAAGGTATACGCCCTCTTCTTAAAAAAAATTGCGACTTTATATTATCGATTCCAATGGTAACTTCAATGAATTCTTTAAATGCATCCGCTGCTGGAGCGGTAGTCTTTTATGAAGCGCTGAGACAAAAACTAAAAAAAACGGATGAGCAAAAAGCTCATCCGGAGACAAAAATCTGTAACCAACTAGATCTAAACATGAAAAAAAGAACTTGATCGTCTCATTGCCGCCTTTCTCTTCTTCTTCGCTTCTTTTTGCTTTCGTTTTTTCTTAATCGACGGCTTTTCATAAAACCTTCTACGCTTAAGCTCTTTTAGCATCCCATCTTTAGTCAATTGGCGCTTTAAAACTTTCAGCGCCCTCTCTACTTGGTTCTGATATACTGTTACCTCCAAGAAATATCCCCCCCCCCTCTTAATTTAAGCTCTAAAATAATAACAAATAAAAAAATAGCAGCAAACAACACTACTAAAAAATTTTACGCCATGGTTTCTTTGATTTTGAATGATTATGTTAAATAAGTCAAGTTTACTAAAATAAACTCCAGATGAGTTTTGTCGCTATGGTTACATTTTGTTTTTATGTGTTAACTTGAGATAATAACTTTTTATACTAAAAAAATATTATTATGACCCTCACCCTAAATATGATTCTGAATAGCCGATTTTTTTTAGCCTTATTCCTATCACTGTATTTATCTGTTAAGAATGTTGCCTTGGCAGAAGAATATGCTGTCCCCCACTCCGGTTCTCCCTATCTTTCACTTGACGGCTTAAAAAATAATGAAATTCTTCATTTACCCACTGGCTTAAAGGTAAGCTTCGACCAAATGCAAGATGCTATTTCCTCTTCCAGAGTGATCTATATTGGAGAGACTCATGACAACATTGAGGCTCATAGGGTACAACTTAAAATCATTGAGGATTTAACAAAAAGATTCCCAAAGAAAATCTCAGTTGGGATGGAAATGTTTCGTCGTTCCGCGCAACCAGATCTTGACCGATGGAACAAAGGAACCCTTGAGCTAGGCCAGTTTAAAAAGCTATTCAGAAAAAACTGGGGAAACGGCTATTCATTATACAAACCCATATTTGAGTTTATAAATAAAAATCATGTCCCGCTAATTGGCCTTAAGTCTTCTAAAAAAAGTGAGGAACAATTTAGGCATAATGAACTATCAGACCAAAATAGCCTTCCTAAAATAGATTTTAATGACCGTTATCACCGTCCTTTTTCTATGTCTATCTTTGGCGGCCACCAGACAATGGAAAAACCCTACCGCATGCTTTTGCTATGGGAAGAAACAATGGCCCAGACTGTAGCAGATTTTTTGATAAATCCCAGTAACATAAATTCAAAGCTTGTGGTTTTGGCTGGAGGATTTCATGTACAGTACGGGTTTGGA
This sequence comes from uncultured Nitrospinaceae bacterium, assembly GCA_964584125.1. Taxonomy (GTDB): domain Bacteria; phylum Nitrospinota; class Nitrospinia; order Nitrospinales; family VA-1; genus Nitromaritima. The sequence goes on from CAZOYP010000064.1 coordinate 5,542, forward strand.
ATACCCAAACGAGCCTTTCGCCGAGTCCCGCATTCTTACTCAATAGTTATTCCAACCGTAACAGAACTTCCACCTGAATTAGAAGATCGCGAGATGGATGTAAAACACGTTTCTATTCCTCTCTACTCGGGGGACTATGCTTGGAAAGTTCAATATAAAATCCTTCCAGGCAACAAAGTTAAGCTTGGAGTGATCTTGGAAAACAGTGAAAATAATGTACGGATCAAATCGGTCACAGCAAACTCGAACGCCGAACAGGCGGGCCTAAAAGACGGCGATCTATTACTGGCAATTGACGGGACTGAACTGATCGACATTGAAGACTTAACAGACAAACTCAAAAATCTAGATGTCGGTGATAGGGCCCGACTCATTGTAAAACGAGGGTCAGAAGAAATGGATGTGGGAGTCCAATTCAAGGAATCAAAACAATAATCTCAAAAATAATCGTTTTATTTATAGAAACTTGTTTTAATCAAATTATATCAGCTATTTTTACATCTTGCTTGGTTCAGAAAAATCAACGTATCCTAAACTCATTTACTCCTTTAGAGGCCATCCAACCTATATCGTAGCGAGAAACCTTTGCCAGGGGAGGACCTTTTTGACACCATTTAATAAGCTGATCAATTGAATCACGACTCCCTTCTGCATAAACTTCGACTGTTCCGTTCGGTAAATTACGGACCCAACCTGTCAAGCTAAGCTCCAAAGCCTTATCCTGCGTCGAAGTTCGAAAACATACTCCATGAACCTTACCATGCACTATAATCTTCACTGCTAAATCAACCATAAGCTACGTATGGTTATTTTTTGGGAGCTGCATCGTGAAAAAGGTGTTGGACTTCACGGTAAACTTCGAATTTTGATCCTGTGGAAATCTTTGGCCCAAACTTCCCTAAATCACGCATAATTCTTTGAAATTCTGAAGTATCTCCCGCAAATTTTTCAATTAGTGGCAAAAAATAAGCCTGCTCGTCTAAATCCAGTAACTTATTAATTTCTCTAAGGCGTGTTTTTAAAGGTTCAAAATCTTTTTCCATGAAAATGATCATACCATGATAAATGCAGGCCTTCTTCATTTACTGAAAAAAAAGAATATTTTTAATGTATTCATTTCTTAGAATTATCACAACCTTCTCTAATGCGGTTACCTATGTGTAAAAAATCCATACTTCTCATTTAAAATATTCAAATACCTACGTACTTTACGAACCTGACGGTGTTTTCTTTTTTTCTCATACAAAACCTCCGCTTCTTTAGCATGACTTAGAGCAATCTCGCCATTTTTTAAAATATCGTAGGCCTTGGCTAAATTAAAGTGTGCTTGTGCGTAACTTGAATCAAGGCGTATAGCTTCAAGATAAGAGCCAATTTCTTGCCTGTGACGTCCTATTGCCATGTAAGCTAAGCCAAGATTAAAGTATTCAACTGCATCCAGCGGATCTTCTTGGACAAGCCTTAACTGCTCTTCTATTTCGCGAGTTTTTAATTGCCGGAACTGATCAAATTCAATCCCTCCAAGGATTGGACTCACTACGGTCGAGCCAACCCACAAAATTGTTGAGAAAATTATCATTTATTTAGGATTTTAATGTTAATTCTCTTACAAAAAATAAATATTAATATGCATTTTTAATATTTTTTGTTACCAACTATGTCAAAAATAGGACCATGAAAGCTATTCAAAACTGAGACACTTTGAAACCATTTCATCGTATCGAAAGCATCAATATTTTAAAAACTAGAAACTCTTTTTAATAACGAACTATTGCCAACGAGAAATACGTTTTTCAAATTTATCATAAAAAATGTTAAGATTAGTTAGGTAATTATTCTCCATACCTCCTTAATTACTACTATTTTAAAAAACTTCCGTGTTATTCCTTTTCTTTTCTTGTATCCAAGCATGTTTTTATTTTTCCCCAGAAATTCTTTATTTTCTAGAAACAAATTGAAGTTAAAAAAATGAGTATGAGACTCCCTAAAGTATATTTGTTTTTTTTACTAATCCTACTAATATTTAGTTTTTTGATTCGATTGATAGGGTGGGATGACCCATCTTTTGGGCACCATGTTTTTAGACAGCTTTACACACTTAATAATATCGAAAATTACATCCATGAGGGTATTAAATTACTCGAGCCTTCCGGATATTACTTAGCTGCATGGGAGCATCCTCTCCAAGAGCTCCCAATTTACCAAGCATTATCAGCCTGGATTTCAGGTTTCACTAAAACAATTTTATCAACCTCTCGAAGCATCAATCTTTTTTTTAGCCTGCTTACATTGTTGGTAGTTTTTCAAATTGCCATAACCCAATTTAATCGCGAAACAGCTATCTATTCGGTTTTATTTTTTGCATTTTCTCCTCTTAATCTGATTTACCAGTCCGCAGTGTTATTTGATATTTCAACGGTCTTTTTTGCCTCATTATCCTATTTGATAGTGGCCATATATATTCAAGGGAAATGCAGCAAAACTCTTTTATTCATATTTCTTTTTGCGGGATTATATTCCGTTTTAACAAAACCACTTTACTTTCTCCCCACAGGTGTATTAATTGCGACTCATTTTACTCAACAATGGAAAAGTCCTCGCACAAAAAACCTTTTAGACTATTTTATCCACCATAAAAAAATAATCGGATTATACGTTTTGATAACTTTAGTCATGTTTTTTTGGATAGGAGTCCAAAAGCAAGTCAACTCAAACTCTCTTAATGCGCTTCAACTTCTATCTCTTCAGCATCTTTATGATTTAATATTTTATGTGCGTATTTTGTTTAGAGGGACCCTTCTGATCTTGAATCCGATCACATTTTTATTCTTTATTTTAGGAATTCTTTTGCTTTTGCGTCATCACCGAGGTTCTGAACAAATGGCCTTGATTAATTCGATTATTTGGTACCATTTAGTTTTTGGAACACAGGTTAATCTCCATGACTATTATGAACTTATCATAGTTCCTTATGCTTCGGTGATTGCGGGTTTTGGCGCAACGTGGATTGAGAAAAAAATGAGAAGTGAATTCCAAACGACACCCGCTCATATGTTTTCAGGCGGTATTATTCTGGCAACTGCATTGTGTTCATTCTTTCTTTATTCAATTAATTTTATTGGAAATCTAAACATAGAACACAGAACCGATAATATTAAAGAAGAAATGCGAGGTCTCCTTGAACCACAAAATTACGCTTATGTTTATATTGATCAAAAAAACTTCCCTATAGACGATTATACGGTTCATAATCGAACTGCTAAGTTGATGTACTTTTCTGGATTACTCTCCAAAAATGACATACGGTTACAAAGTGACCCCTTGGTGCCTATAGAACTAATGATTGCATTAAAACAATATGGTGTTTGCGAATGGATCAAATCTGAAAGGGTGCCAGATATAAATATCCAAGAAATTGAATTGAGATACAAAAAGAACCTTCGCTATTTGATGTTTTATCATTTCACTGAAAAAACAAAAGACGTTATCAAAAATCGGATTATAGGTTCTAAACTGATTTATGATTCTCCAACCTGGCTAATATATGACCTAGCACTAGATTAAGGCAAGAAGAACTATTTAAAACCCTAAACCAAGGTAGCATTAACCGAAAATCCATTCGAATCGCTCAAGAATTGGACTTTTTAATACAATTTTATCCTGCGACTTAACAACGCCAACACCAGATGGGGTTCCCGTATATATTAAATCACCAGGCAATAATTTCCATACGGTACTTAAAAAACATATAATTTGAGGAATGGAAAAAATCATATCTCTTGTGTTCCCTTCTTGTCGCTTTTCTCCATTCACAAAGCATGCAAACGGAACGTTAAGCAAATCAAATGAATCATCATAAGAAAGCATTGTTCCGAGCGGTGAACTTTGATCAAAAGATTTTGAAAGTTCCCAAGGGTGACCTTTTTTCTTCATCTCGGCCTGCACATCCCTTAAGGTAAGGTCTAACCCCAGTGTCATGCCAGCAATATGAGACAAAGCTTTATCCATTAAAATATTTTTTCCGCCACCATCTAAAAAAACCACTACTTCTGCTTCATAATGCAAAATATTCCCATGCATTGGAACATGAACTAATTCCCCAGGTGAAACAATACTCGTTACTGGCTTCATAAAAACAACCGGGCATTTGTTTTTTGGGTACAACGTTTTATCATCATCTAATTCGAGAATGTGCTCTGTATAGTTTTTTCCAATACAGAAAATTCGACCTGGTTTAATTCTTCTTTCACCTACAGTAATCGACTCTATTGCCAAATCACAAATCCTTTACTTGTTGCTTTTGCATAAACGACAGCTACTTAGAATGCCCCCTAAATCTTTTTTCTAAATTGTTTAGACGTTTTGCTGATAAGTTTTTCCCCAGCAATCATTTTTCCACCTCCCTTTTAACAAAACAGACGTCTTCTTCAACTTTCATCATAGAACTTCCCATCACTCCAACAATCTTAGAAATGTAGGGCAATTGACTTTTTTTTATCCGCATCTTCTCCTAAAGCTTTTTTGAGGGAAAACCATAGCTATACCTTAGCAATGGCTAAAAAAAATCTGCCTTCTTTTCCTATCATCAAATTTCATCCTTTTGGAAATTTCTTATTTCCCATTAAAAGTTTTCTAAATATTTCTTGTAACACTTCAAAAAGAAAACCAGGTATCAACCAGTCAACAGGTAGGACTGTAACCCGTCGTAATAATGACTTCCTCTTTGAACTCCCATTCTTTCTTGAAAAAAATGTCTTCCTTTGGTTAAAGGAGATAAACTATAAGAAATATTCCAACCCTCATTCTGTCCTGTTACTCGAAAAAGTCCTATCAGTGGATTCAAATACCCTAAAGTGGGTGGCCAATTTATCTTTTCAGCAAGATGAACATACACGTTTTTAAGTGGTTGAAAATCTGTAATAAAAGCATACAAAAGATAAGCATGATCTTCTGTAATATCAACTCGCTTGACTACAGGAGAAATTATATCCATTGCCTTACCAGAATTATTCTCGATTTGAAGAGCATTTTCTCCCACCACCTTACGTCTTTCAGTTTGCTGGATCTTGACTTTCGGCATATTTGAGTTTCCCATTTTGCCTTCGTAATCCGGATCAAAGGTAGAAGGAATTAATCTTTCGACTTTTAAATTAAGCCCATATACGCCTAGATTGCCTACTGAGTATATTTTACTAAATATACTAGAAGGGAGCTTAAGATTACGCTCTTGAACCATAGGAACAAAAGGGTAAGCCCATGGAGGCATATCCTGATGAGCAATAAAAATAATTTTCTTCAATTCCCCGCCACGAGAAAAATAGATCATTTGGTTCAGGGCTTTTTTATTCATATAGCGAAGCAAAGCGCTTGATTCTGGACCTCCAGTACTGATGACAATAAGATTATTTTTTGAAATATTTTTGTCCACCCACCCAGCTACCTTTTTTGCCTCCGACAATCTCGCATTTGGTCCTGCCACAACCAAAGAGCCGTTATCTCTAGCTTCGTAATAATTAGTGATTTGCTTCATTGGGGAAAATACCAAAAGAAAAATCATACCTGCTCCAAACCCATAAACTAAGTTCCCTGTCTTTTTTTTCAGAAAGGAAATTACTTCGACTAATCCATAAGCCGAAATAAAAAGGACAAAAGGGAGCCAATAAATATAGATTCGAGCATACCCAACCACTCCTGTTGCGAGTGTAAGAACCGTGGGAACGAAAAAAATAGATACAAAAATCACTCGTTCTCTTGTCCCTTTTAATCTCCAAGCCCCTACAACAAAGAACAAATATATATAAAGCCCCCAAGGAGAAACGAGTAGCTTGGCAAGTTCTATAGTTCTCTCCCCATCCAGAATTAAAGGCTGAACTTCGCTTCCATATTTAAGCTCCTCGTAAATAATCAAGAAATAAACACCAACAAAAGCAAACATTACTGAGAATGGTAAACAAAACCCAATCAATTTTTTAATTGAAAAATTGCTCTTCCATAATTCAAAATATCTCACAATGATCATGAATACAGGCAAAGCAAACAAAAAAAATAAACTACTTGGAAGGGCCATTGCCATAGCAAACCCTGAACCTATAAAAACTCCGCCCCAAACCCAGCGAGAGTTATTTAAAAACTGAATAGCTGAAAATATTATTAGAAGGGCCAAGAATATGGTGATTCCGTAACCCCTACCTTCCATCGAATACTTCAGGTGAGGCCAAGATAAGGCCATTAAAACTGAGGAAAGTAATGCAGTAGGCCATTTAAACTTCATTGCTAATCCAAGCCGGTACATTAAAGGAATTGATAAAACTCCAAAAATAAATGAGGGAAGCCGGTAAGCAACTTCAGTTTCACCAAAAATCCAGATAAAAATTTTGGAAGCTAAGAGAAATAGAGTGTGTTGATTCGAATCATGATAGTTGAGAGCCAATTGTTGCCAAGGCACCGCAATATAGCGATTAAAAGATATGGCCTCATCCTCAACTAGAGGACTACCAAGGGTTGGCATTCTAAAGACTGCAGCAAAAATTACGAGACCTAAAATAACCTTAAATTCTTTATTCGATAAAATTCTTGTCAATAGAGATAACCCGAATATTTTGAAGGAAATATTCCACGTCAAAATTTTAAGCAATTGTTACAGTAATAACTGCTTAAAATTTATGATCTAGTATAGAAATAAAAGTTTTCAACTTAACCTATAGTAATGGATAACTACTTATTCGATGTCTAATAAGACTTCCCTAACACTAACAACTATTTTTCAAACACTCGCTTATTAGTTTACATCGATACTTTACAATTTTTTACATAACTAAGGCCTTATTTCAAAAAGAAAAAATACTACTATCTAAAAAAGTATTTTTATATCAATGGTTTAAGGAAATGATTTGAGAAAATTTGATTAAAGTTAAAATATTCCTTCTAATAGTTAAAGTATAAAGGGCTTTTAGGGCTTGCAAGGTTAAAGAAAAATGGTTTATCCTCGTAAAAAAATAAGAATTTTTTGGCCTGCCCTGTTAAAGTCAAATAATTCCGAGCCTATGTTAAGGAGGAGATGATGAAAATTATAGCAGGTGCTTGGCTATTTATTATACTGTTCTTATCTTTGATTTACGCACAACCACTATGGGCCGCTGTAGAAATTCCAGATCCAAAGCTATGTGATGTCGAATCAACGGAAGTCCGACAAGGGAGGCCGGGTGGAGCAGAAGTTAAGACCGTGGATGGGATAGGCCCAATGCAGAAAATGACACGGGCGCAAGAAGCGTGGTCGTCCGCAGCAAAAGCGAGTGGGAAAATACCAGCGCCAGATAAACGTCATCTCTGCCTGGCTTTAAATCCGATCAAGAATCCTGAGAACCGCTTTAAACACAAAGACCACAGTACATACTATTGTTCGCAAATCCTAAACCGAGATATTCAGAACTATTGTTATGCCGTGGTGAAGAAGAATGCAAAAAAATGTGATCTAATTGTAAGCAAAGAACTTGAAAAGGAGTGCCTGAAGAAATCCGATAAGAATTATATAGCAATTCAAACGAAAAAGCCGGCAAAAGCTCCTGCAAAGAAAACTACTACTGAAAAACCCGCTAAGAAAAAGGATGCTCCTGATCCTCAAATGAAGGCGCTACAAGATAAAATGGATCTGATGGAACGTCAGCGAAAAAAACTGTTGGAAGAAATGAATGCTATTAAAGGAAAAAAAGGGGGTAATTAAGGGCAAGGTCAAAAAAAACATGCCCAGAATGTGGTTTCTCTGCAAATCGGTCGCATTTTACTCTGAATCAGAGAGTTGCTCCACAGCAAAGTATCTAACCACACGCATGTAGACGCCAGGGGAGTCTCAAGCGTGGATATGGTTCCCTTGGATGAAAGGAGGTGATCCTTTGTCTAGTAATTTGATAAAGGGAGCTTCCGAAAATTCCTACCAATAGGAATTAGCGGAAACTCCCTGTAGTAATGAAAAACCCCGCTTTAAAAGGCGGGGTTTTTTAACTCTGTTCATTACTCTTAGAAAAAGGCCTGCTAATTCTTGGAAAGGTTTTTAGCTATTTTTTCCCTTCCCTCCTATCTTCGATAAAATCGACAACAGCCATAAAGCACCTAAAAAACCCCAATGTTACAAATACTCCCAATAAAAGCTGAAGCAAAGGGGGCAAAGTATTCACGAAATCAGTAATTTTTTGCATCAGAGTGGTGTGCAATTGACGATCTCCGTAGGACCAAAACTAATAATTTCAAGACTGTCAGGATTCTAAAGTCTAAGTCATGTCATTGCAAATATGTTTGCAATCATTATAAGAAGACTATTCGTGACATTTGGTTAAATATATTTGTATAATTAGTTATCCAATTCATCATTAATCGCTAGTTAATTATGCTCAGCCTTATACAGAAAAAAAATAATTTTTACCTCTCGCGAACAAAAATGTTATTTCGGCTAAGATTCTTGGGAGTTTTACTCGCAATAGTGATCATAGCTGTTATAACATGTATAAATATAGCGTGGGCAGTAAGATACATAGATCAGGGAAATGGAACTGTCAAAGACCAAAACTCTGGTCTATTGTGGCAAAAAGCAGATTCATATCATGAGCGCAAAGAAGGAATGAATTGGTATCAGGCACTAGAGTATGTAGATTTAAAAAATGCTAAAAAGTTTGCTGGCTTTGATGATTGGAGACTCCCGACACTAAAGGAGCTAAAAAACCTGTACGATCCTTTGCGCCCGATAAAAAGCAAAGACGGCGAAAGAATAGGATTACCAAAATCGTTTAGAAACGGCGGTAGTTATTATTTATGGACTAATACTGAAAGAGGGCTCGAAAATGTCTGGTATTTTGGACTTGGATTTAAAGAAGAATATTTCAACCTTAAAGACTTGGGAGATTTAGATCAGGGCGTTAAAATGGTTCGAG
>CAZOYP010000065.1:0-14385 GCA_964584125.1 uncultured Nitrospinaceae bacterium
CCTAGAATATGAACATCGGTTTCTATATCTACAGATGGCTCAAAACGAACCGGGTGTTGACTATCCGATTCTAAAAGGTCTGCTAGCTCGTGAGGAATTTACCCACAGCCTGCATTTGGTCCTAAACGAACGGTACGCTGTTTTCCTAAGTAGTCAGGATGATATTGATGCAGAAGTTTTTGCGCATCTTCCCCTCCAATTTCTGGTGGTTTGGACCGCAACCTTTGCTCGCGAGTAGCCTCTAGCTTGTTAAGTGAAGCGTTGGCCCAGTCCATCACAATTCAATTTTTCCACTTTTTCTAAACTGGCGTGCGTGATTCATTCTATCAGCAGGGCTTCCCTCTAGAAGATACTTCCATTCCAATTCAGCCTGACGCAAGCCTTGATCCAATTTTTTTTCTATATCTTTTTCCATGGAAGCTCCTATCGAACGGCGAACCCACATACCCATCATGTGAGGTTGAACTCCATCTTCACAAACAAATCTACACAGGCCGCAATGAATACACGTAGTGAAATCATCCGCAACCTTATCAAGTTGACCTGATCTCATTCTCAGAACCGAATCCATTACCGGAATGGACATTGGACAAGCTGACGTACAGCTGCCACATTTAGTACATTTATCAAGTTTTGGATAGGCTTTGCGGAGCTTTTCTTCTGTTGGATTGGATTCAGGTGCTACGGTCAAAACCGAATCCACTGGGCAAGGAAAAACTTCCATCCCATCCTCCACTGGGCACATACAGGCAAGATCTGTCCCTATCATCTTTCCTTCAGGAGATCGCACAGTTATAGTGCAAACACCACAGGCGCCTCCAACACAACCCGTTTTAATCAAATCTGCCTTGCCCGCATTCCATAACGAGTGAACAACAGTCTCACCAACCCTAGCTTGAATTGATTCACCAGCCACCTTTATTTTTATTGTCTCCATAAAAACAATTATCAATCAACCAGGAATTATTTTCAATCCCGATTGCCTCTTTTACTTGTCCATGCTAGATTGACCTTCGAGTAAAATTATTTTTGAGATTTAATCGTTTAGGCTAGTGATCTATGTCAGGACATTCAAAATGGTCAACAATAAAACATAAAAAAGGTGCCGCCGACGCAAAACGTGGAAAGATTTTCACTAAAGTGATTAAGGAAATAACTGTTGCGGCTAGAATAGGCGGTGGAGACGTAGACGGAAACCCTAGACTGAGACTAGCTGTACAAAAGGCTAAAGAAGTCAATATGCCTCAGGAAAATGTAACCCGCGCTATTAAAAAAGGTACAGGAGAGCTAGAAGGTGTTCAATATGAAGAAATCTCTTACGAAGGGTATGGCCCCGGAGGTGTAGCCATTTTTATGGAGGTAATGACTGATAATAAAAATAGGACGGTCGGTGAGCTACGAGCCACATTGGGTAAAAATGGCGGAAATATGGGAGAAAATGGCTGCGTCGCTTGGATATTTGAACAAAAAGGACTAATTACTGTCCAAGTATCTGACAAAAGCGAAGAAGAACTGCTAGAACTGATTATCGAAGCAGGTGGGGACGACATGCAAACTGTTGAAGACTTCTATGAAATAACTAGCTCAGTAGAAAGTTTTGAACTCGTACGCAAGGCGATAGAAGATGCCGGCATTAAAACTAAATCATCCGAGCTGACTCGTATTCCACAAAACACAATTAAAGTTGAAGAAAAATACTGTAAGTCATTACTTCGCTTGATGGACGCACTAGAAGACCACGACGACATACAAAAGGTCTACTCAAATTTTGACATCGCAGATGAAGTGATGGCTGCAATAGAGCAAAATTCCTAATCACATATTAAAAAATGTTTTGTGGGTATTTAATAACCCAAGGAACTTTTGAATTAAAAATAACTAGCATATTTTGGCATTCAGAAATTTCTTGTTCACAAAAACAAAGTAACTCAAAAAAATTTACTGGATCTCTTCTTAATTACCTTTCCTAAAGAGAATATGAATAATTTTCTAAAACACCCAACTTTTTCAAAATTATGCGTGTGATGGGCATTGACCCCGGAAGCAAATGCACCGGTTGTGGGATAATTGAGGAAATTAACAACGAACTCAAAGTGGTATATTGGGGAAGCATTAAAACTAGAGCACACCACCCTTTTCCTCAAAGACTGAAGTTTATATATGACGAACTGGTCGCTGTCATACAAAATTTTAAGCCTGACGAAGTAGCAGTAGAAGACATGTTCTTTGCGACCAATGTGAAGTCCGCTTTAAAACTTGGACAAACTCGAGGCGTCGCAGTACTTTCTGCCGTCAATGAAGGTAAACCTATTGCCGAATACAGTCCATTAGAAGTTAAACAGTCCGTAGTTGGTTATGGACGAGCCGAAAAAGAACAAGTTCGGGATATGGTCACAATTCTTTTAAAGCTCAAAAAAAAACCGGAGCCGTTTGACGCGTCGGATGCGCTTGCTGTTGCCATCTGCCACATGCACGCAACCGCAGCAAAGTTGAAATTTAGAACCGAAAAAAAATGATCGCTCACCTTAAAGGCAAACTTACCTATAAATCTCCCATAGAAATTTCCATTGATGTTAACGGTGTCGGATATCAGGTTTTTGTTCCACTATCAACGTTTTATGCTTTGCCTGAATTGGAGGAGGATATTTTTCTCGATATTCACACTCATATGCGTGAAGAGTCACTTAAATTATTTGGATTTTATACAACTGATGAAAAAAGAATATTTGAAAAGCTAATTGCCATTAACAAGGTAGGACCCAAACTCGCATTAACAATTTTATCAGGCATGTCCCCCGCTGAATTGTTTACCACAATAGACTCTAACGACATTGGGAAACTAAGTACAATCCCGGGGATTGGACGCAAAACAGCAGAACGCCTTATACTTGAAATGCGTGATAAAATGGACGGTATATCCCTCGATTCTGAGATAAAAAAGAATTATATTCCGCAAAACGGACTATTTGACGATGCCCTTTCAGCATTAGTAAACCTTGGGTACAAGAAAAACCAAGCAGAACAAACATTGAAAAAGGTTTACCCTGAAGGAGAAACTGGAGACTCGATAGAAGACATAATCAAGAAAAGCTTGAACCTATTATCGTAATTTTTTTCATTAAAAAAACCTATTATCTGGTTTAAAGTTATTCCAATGGATGATTCAATTACAAATATAGAAGTCGATAACGATGAGCTTCTATTTGAAACTACACTAAGGCCGAACCAGTTCGAGGACTACATTGGGCAGGAAAAAACAAAACGTAACCTAGAAATTTTTATTGAAGCTGCACGCATACGTGGTGACGCATTAGACCATGTCTTGTTTTATGGGCCACCTGGCCTCGGGAAAACTACCCTTGCAAATATAATCGCATCAGAAATGGGAGCTAATATAAAAAGCACCTCAGGTCCGGTCATAGAAAAGTCTGGTGACTTAGCTGCCATATTAACCAACCTAAAAAAAGGAGATATCCTTTTTATAGATGAAATTCATCGTTTATCTAATGTCATTGAGGAAATTCTTTATTCAGCAATGGAGGATTACAATCTAGATATTATGATTGGGCAAGGACCCAGCGCCCGATCTATTAAGCTAGAACTGCCGCCTTTCACCTTAGTGGGAGCAACAACAAGGGCCGGGTTGCTAACTTCTCCGCTAAGAGACCGATTTGGTGTCGTCCATCGCCTAGACTATTACAGCCCAAAAGAACTCGAAACGATCATTACACGTTCATCTTCAATCTTAAAAATTGAAATTCACCCTGAGGGTGCAGGAGAAATTGCACGTCGCTCCCGAGGCACACCTCGCATTTCAAACCGGCTGCTCAAACGTGTCCGCGATTACGCACAAGTCAAAGCCAATGGAGTTATTACAAAAGATGTAGCGCAAAAATCTTTGGAGATGATGGAAGTGGATCATTTCGGACTGGACAAAATGGATCACAAACTAATGTTAACACTTATTGAAAAATTTAAAGGGGGGCCAGTGGGAGTCGAAAGCCTTGCCGCTTCAATCAGCGAAGAAAAAGATACCATCGAAGACGTACTAGAACCCTACCTAATGCAATCCGGATTTATTCAACGAACCCCAAGAGGAAGAATAGCGACCGAAATTGCCTATCAACACTTTGGCATCACGCCGCCAAAAAAAAACCAGCAGGAAAAGTTGTTCTAAAAAAGTATCCTTTTGTGAGGAACAATCGAATGACCTATCAAATAAAATTAGAAAAAAACTCGCGATTAATTTCCCCAGATTTCTTTAAATTGATCCAGGAATTCTGTGCTCATTTTAGTCGCGCCTAGGAGATGTTCTGATTGGTAGGTAGCAGAACCATGAAAATCTCTACTTCCAGTGATAATCAAACCAAACTTTCGTGAGAGGTCTTTATAGTATTCTACTTTTCCTATACGCTCGTGGTAAGGATAGACGCATTCCATACCTAAAAGTCCGAAGGACTTCAATTCTTCAACCATCTCGGGGACATCCTCGTAAGTTCTGCCATTCTTTGGGTTATACAAAGAGTAAGACCTCTCACCAGGATGAGCTAATACAGGAATACCTTTACATTTACGAATTAACTTACAGGCATTTTCCATTTCCAAATTTTCTCGCTCGACATTGTACTCGACAAGGTAGCGATCAAATGCATCCCTGGTATTTGGAACTATCCCAAGACGAACCATTTCTTTAGCCAAGTGAGGTCGTGCAAGAACACCCTCAGCAGCGCGACGCACATTTTCATAATCTATTGTGCCTCGAAATTTTTCAGGAACCACTTTGTCTACGCGATTAACCAACTCGCGCATACGCTGCTCTCTCTTAGAAGACATTTTCATTACTTCATGTGATAGTTCATCTGAAATAGACTCTGCTGACTCAAAATAGGCAAGGAGATGAAGGTTAAATCCTCTATAACGTACTGTAATTTCAATCCCGGGAAATGCAAAAATTTGCTCGGCCTTTGCTGCAGACAAAAATTCCTGGATACCTGCAAAGGTATCATGGTCAGTTAAACATAGCACCGAAACTCCATTACCTTTAGCGATATCAACCAACTTCGTTGGTGAAAACTCTCCGTCAGAAAAGGTTGAATGCATATGAATTTCGAATTTCTTCATGGATTTATTCTAGACCTATTTAATTAATTTGTAAAAAGAAAACAAATGAAAAGTCATTCTCATAAGCACAAACATTCGTGTTCAAAGGTTGATTGCCTTGTTAATACTTTTTCTATATTCTTAGCTTATGAAGAGGTATCAAATCCTAAAAATTTGGATTGCGACTTTTATTTTTTTAGCATTAATGACTAGTAATACACCGTTATTTGCTGAAAGTCCCACCCGTGAAATTATCGTCATATATTCGGGAAATACTTTAGGTGAGCTTAAACCGTGTGGATGCGCTAAGGAAGAAGATCAAGGTGGGTTTGAACGTAGATTGACTTACCTCAAACAAGTTTTCGCTACCTCTAATAATGTGTTATTAGTCGATACCGGTGACAACTTCAAAGAGCCCTCTAGACAAGGAAAGATCAAAGCTCGTTATATCATGGAGGCTATGTCCAAATTAAAATATGACGCTGTGATTCCAGGAGACAAAGACTTAGTTTATGGAGAATCTTTCCTTAAAAACAAATCAAAAATTCCTTGGCTGCTGAGTAATGCCAAGCTAAGCAAAGTTAACTTATCCAAAATAAAGATCAAAAAATTACATAATGGTCTCACTGTTGCTATGCTAGCCCTTATAGACCCAAACCTATATTATGCTACTAATCATAATGAAGGAAGTATTACAGACCCGAAGAAATCTGCTCAAAAACTAATTAAAAAACTTAAAACATCTGAATCTCCAGATTTAATTGTCTTGCTAACGCATATGGAACGAGAAAAAGCGCTTTCTATGTTGGAATTAAGTGAGGTTGATGTGGTAATTAATGGTCATATCAAAAATGATACCGACATCATAGATATGGCAAAAATAGAAACTCAAGGAAAAATATTTGTCCAACCTGGGCCCAGAGGGCAAAAAATGGGCGAGCTCATAATTAGCATTGACCAAAAAGGAGAAAAGTCATTTAAACAACGGATGATTCGTTTAGATTCGAATGTTAAAGCCGATCCTGAAATGGTAAAATGGTATAAAAACTATAATGAAGAAATAGAAGATTTGTTCTTTGAATCTTTAAAGTCACGAAGAAGTCAAAGTGTGAAAAAAAAGATCTATGCGTCAGAGCAAACTTGTCTGACCTGCCACCCCAGCAAGCATGAGTCGTGGAAAAAATCACGGCATAGCCATGCTTATGAAACTTTAAACCGTTTCAACAAAGCGTTCGATCCAGAATGCCTAGCATGTCATGTCACAGGGTGGGGTCATAGTGAGGGGTTTATTAGCGAAGTAGACACTCCAAACCTGAAGAATGTCCAGTGCGAGGTCTGCCATGGGCCAAGATTAGATCATGTAAGTGGTTTGGAACAAAAGTTTACAATTGATGCTAAAAAGGCTTGTGAAAATTGTCATGTAAAAAATCACAGCCCAAATTTCAACTTTTTAAAATACTGGGAAAAAATAAAACATTAATCCTCAGTAGTAATTCATAAGGAGATTGAGCATGAAACTCTACAAGGGCCTCTTGAAAAAATGTTACCTAACAATGTTGGTTATTTTACTATCTGGTTGCCTAATTTTTCCCAGTTCCGCTATCGCAGAAGATAAAATCAAAGGTAAATATGAAGTAATAGGTTCCTTAGAAAGACTCAAGGATGTTAAACAGGTTGAGATGATCGAGTTTTTCAACTACTCCTGTGGCCACTGTTATCGTTTCTTAGAAACATCCAAGAAATTACATGCCAAATTTAAAGATAAGCTTTATCACAAAAAATATCCCATCTACTGGGGACAACAAACCGACTTCCCAGCCAAGGCATTTTATATTACCGATAAACTGGGGCTTGAGGGAAAATTTACTCAAGAACTATTTGATACCAACTTCAAGCTCCACATCAATATTTTTCAGCCAAGAGTTATTCAGCGGCTTTCCCAACATTACAAAATTGAACAAGAGATCAAAGATGGAATGAAATCTCCTAGCATTGAAGCTAAAGTCAAAGAGTCGCTTGCTTTAGCAAATAAATATAATGCTAACGAAACTCCGACAATTATTCTCAATAAAGTGTTGAAAATTACTCCAAGTATTTCAGGCGGCACCACTGAAATGATGACTGAAAACCTAGAGGTTATCATTGGAGATATCCTTGGTTATAATTGATCAGGTTCATTTGAAAAATAATTATGACGAAATAAATAAAGCAAATGAGACTAGACTGCTTAGCATCTAAAAAAATATTGTCTGCGTCGATAACCGTTTTAACAGGTTTATTTCTTTTATTTCCCGTCGGAGGAACAAAGACAACATATACATCTTTGACTAATGCCGAAGCTTTTTTCTTTAGTAGCGACTTGGAACTTTTCGAAGAAGTCATCGATCTGGTGGGAGAAAAGTACATTTATGCTCCTGACTACAAAAAAATGCTCATTGCCTCTATTGATCAGATGGCTAAAACTCTTGCCGAGAAGAATATCTCATTGGAAAGTGAATCAAATGGGCAATCCATTTCTACGTTTATCAAGGATATTCGACATACGCTTGGCTACAACCGAGAAAATGCCATAGAAACTTTCAGAAAAGCATATTATTTCCTATTAGAAAAATCAGAAGGAAAGTTAGGCAAAGAAAAGCTCGAAATAGCTGCCGTAACGGGTCTTATGGATTCTTTGGATTCATATTCTAAATACATGGATGTCGATAGTTTTAATAAATCGATGCGAGACACAGAAGGGGAATATGGCGGATTAGGCATGGTTATCACTATGAAAGATGGCCGTCTATATGTAGTAAAAACTATCAAGAATTCTCCGGCTCGACGCGCAGGGATACAACCCGATGATATTTTTGAAAAAGTTAATGGGATAAATGTTGAAAAAACTCAGATTTCTGAACTTGCCAGCAAACTTCGAGGTCAATTAGGCACTAAGGTCAATGTGTCTTTATATAGACCATCTAAAAAAAAGAATTTCTCATTCACACTAGAGAGAGAGATAATTTATATCGAAACTGTCGAGTATAAAACTTTAAAGAATAGTGTCGGGTCAATCAAAGTTACCAGTTTTTCAAAGCGAACCAACGAACAACTAAAGGAAGCTCTCACAAAAGCAAAACAGGATAAGGTAAAAGGTTTTATTTTAGACCTGAGAGACAACCCTGGTGGTTTACTGGAACAGTCTGTAAAAATAGCAAGCCATTTTCTTTATCGTAATAGTCTTGTTGTGTATACGCTAGGAAGAGAACAAAGTAATCGCCATGAATATAGAGCACAATATCAGAACAGTTTGCATTCAACACCAACGGTCATCCTCATAAACCAAAATAGCGCAAGCGCAGCGGAAATTGTTGCAGGTGCTTTAAGAGATTCTGGCAAGGCGTTAATTATCGGAGAAAATTCTTATGGGAAAGGTACTGTACAAACCATTTTCCGTACTAGCAATGGTTCGGGCATTCGTTTAACAACATCAAAGTACTACACTCCATCGGGAACAGATATAACATTCCAAGGAATTATTCCAGAGATTCACATTATGAAGGATCATATTCTTAAAAAACCTGAAATGTCTGAACAGTCTAATATCAACTTCATTCCAAGTGAATCTACATCAAAGATAAAATTGAAAGGAACTAAAATTAGCGAGTTTATCTTAAAAAATCACAATGTGGCTCTGGAAACTCCCGATCCTACCTTTGCGTTTGCAAAAATGCTCATAGAAAATATGCCAGTCGCTAGCAAAAAGAAAACCCTCAAAAAAGCTCGAGACTTAGCAGCTAATATTCTTTACTGATTTTAAATTAGGAGGTAATGTAACTTTTAAATGAACATCATAGATATTGATTACGAAAAAAAGACCCTGCGAAGTGATTTCTTCCTATGGGAAATTATTGCTAACGATAAAAATCAGTTTCTTCTTCTACAAAGACAAGAAAATGGTCGATACCATGCGGCTGAAGCGGATGTAAAGAAAAAACACCTCTGGGAAGTTAAAGAAATATCATTTCGTGGCCCCGAAGGGGATACTTATTTCTTTGACGAGGAAACAGGCATAGATAAAGTTTAAACTAACGAGATGAGAGGTCCAAAATTTTTAAACAAATCTCTCTTCAACGGTGTTTAAAAAAGCTTTAAAATTTTTAGATGGCCTAGTGACTTTTTGAGTTCTGCCTTTGTTTCGTTAGAAAGAAAGTTACCTCGCAAGTCAAGCTTTTTTAACTTTTGGAATTTTGTAGTACTCCCAAAAGCCAGGGCTCCAGCATCGCGAGTTTCTGTCCAACCCAATTGAATTTCTTCTAAATTGGGGAAACTGTCCGACTTGGCCAAAGCCATAGTTCCAGCATCACCAAGAATATTATGGCGAAGGATCAAACTCTTTAGCTTAGGTAATGGGAACATTTTCGCGAGCAACTCTGCGCCAACAGCGGTAATTTCGTTATACCGCAAATCTATCTTTTGAACTTTTTTCAAGTATTGACTGGTAACTAAATACTCAATACCCTCGTCTCCAATTTTTTTTCCTGAAAGATTTAATATTTTTCCACGCCGCTTTATACTCTCCTTAAATAGCACATCATAATCAATTGGATTTTTATCTGATTGGAAACCAAATGAATCAACAGGTGCAAACGCGAACAGGAAACTAACAAGAGATATAGTAATATTCTTACTTAGGAAATAATTAGTCATCATCGTCTAGGCTTTCTATAGCTCGCGCTTCAAGTTCATCCCAGCTTTTTATTTGGTCCTCGTCGTCCTCGTCATCATCTTGATAAATAAAATCCTCCAAGTTATCTAAGTGTAAATGGCATAAACGGGTACCACATTTCGCTCCCTCTAAAGCCTCTATACCCTGTTTTCGAATTCGGTTAGACGTAAGAAATAAATACCTTAACTTTGATAGAACTTTGGATTCTGCAATAGCAATAGCGCCTTCATCTTCAACAAGGTTTCCATAAAGATTAAGTTTTTTTAGGTTAGACATACCAGGTGACTCTGCAATAGCTTTTACCCCGTCGTCGCTAATTACATTTCCATAAAAATCTAGTTCTATTAGCTTCTTAAATTGCTCTGAATTAGCGATAGCGATTGCTCCTTCATCGCTTATATTGTTATTTGCCAAAGTTAATCTTACCACCCGCTTTAGATGCTTAGATTTAGCCAGAACAACTGCTCCCTTGTCACCTAAAACCTGATTACTGAGATCCAGAGTTTTTTTATCCTCAGATAAAAACTGTTTAATCAAATACTCTACGCTAGCCACAAAACTCCTTTCCTTAATATTAAAGGGGGGATCCTACCTTCCTGACTTGTTATGAAGACGCATTATACCACATCGATTCTAGCACGAATGCCTATTTTAAAAAGCGCGTCTCTACTAAGGCAATCTCTTCATCAAGGGATGTAACTTGGCCGTTGACTCTTGCCTCACGCAAGGCTTTAAGAACATCATTAAAAATTGGCCCCGGCTTTATTCCCATTTCAATCAAATCATTACCATTAAGCTCAATAGCTGCAGATTTGCAATACTCATTGAAATAAAGTTCCACATATTTTTTTATTCGTTCACTTGAGCAAACGACAAGCAAAAGAATCACGACCTCAGGCGACTGTTTCGAAAAAGCATCATAAATTTCACTAGGCCTAAGATCTTTTTCATTATTCAAACAAAGCATTGATTCAACAAAATTTTTTCTATCCAAACACATCCGATCATAAACATTATTAGGGAAATTAAGGCGTATCATCATCACCTCAAAAATCTCGCTATTGTCAACCATAAATAACACATAAAAATAAACAAACCAGGCTTCTGGTTTTTTCGGCATAGGAACCATATCCGCCCAAATTAACGCGCTATCTATTTTTTTCAAAATAATCCAGCGTAATTTATCATCGAATATTTCTGGAGCCATTTTTTGTAGTAACAAAAGTTCTCGCATACGTTCAATACATTTCACTTTATCTGATTCATTTAAAAGAATCTTAATTTCGCTTATTAGCCGATCCCCACTCAAACGGCCGATAAAGTTTTTTTCAATAGCACTCTCTATTAAGTTTTTTGTTTTGCTTTCTATACAGAAATCAAATCTCTGTTCAAATCGAATAGCACGAAAAATACGAGAAGGGTCATCCACAAAACTTTGGTCATGAAGAACCTTAATCAGACCATCCTCCAAGTCGGTTTCACCGCCAAACAAGTCTATTAAGAAAAATAGCCCCTGCCTATTTAACTGAATGGCCATACTATTTATTGTGAAATCACGGCGAGCAAGGTCAAGCTTAATTGAGCTGGGTTTAACTTCTGGCAAAGCGGCGGGATGTGGATAATATTCAGTTCTTGCCGTTGCCACGTCAATACTAGGCAAACCATCCAACGTCAATGTGGAAGTGCCAAATTTTTCATAATTTACAGTTCGTCCATTATGTTTATCTGCTAATTTTTTGGCAAACCTAATACCGTCCCCTTCTACAACAAGGTCTATATCTAAATTTTCAATATCACATAACAAGTCCCTTACAAAACCACCTACGATATAAACGTCAACTTGATCATGTGCAGCCGTTTCAGCTATCAAATCTAGGAGATTTATATAATCTTCTTTTAATCGCGCCCGTATAAGGTTACTTAAATCTTTCATAAAATTGTTTGCTGTCAAACACGGTGACTTATTGGCCACAATTGATTAGTTCTTATCACTCAAAATATTAATTTTTGTCTCATAAGAAACTCTTTTGGGAAGGTTACAAATTTTATTATTACAAGTCCTGAAAACAACATTTCCTCTGACTGGATATGTGCCAGTAACGATAGATTCAGCTGTACTATACAGGCGTCGAAACTCCACGACTTGCTGATGTGTTTTTACAACTCTCTCTAATGCCCCATCCCACGCAATAACAGGCATTGGTTCCTCCCATAAACCTATCGGAATAAACATACCTGAACTCATAAAAATTTTAGTTGCCATTGATGGCTCCTCAACCCCCTTTGCATGAAGTGAATAAATATGCCAACCCTCTGTTAGCTCAATTTTTACATACAGAGCAAACCTATCCCCTTGTCTAATGGTTTCAGGGGAAACAATGGCTTTCAACTTAAAATGAATTAAATTTTGGTCTGAACTTTTTTGAAATTTTTCAATTAAGGGGATTGCTCCAACTGTGGACGCAGCGAACACAACAACAAGCAGAAAAAAACTGCCCCACTTGCTTAGGCTTGAAACAAAAATAGGAATCTTCGGTAAAAATCCCTTCATAAAAATATATTAGAACTTATTGAGACAGACTAGCCTCAGTGCGAGATAAAGAAAGATATTTTTCAAAAACTTCTTTAAATTTCTCCTCAGAAACTGCACCGGACATTAACTCTCCATGAACTGTGCGGGTGGCGGCATCATAAGCACCCAAAATAAAAGTTGGGGTCCCTCTAATACCCAGTTTCATTCCTTCCTTCAAGTCATTAAGGACCCTGTCCTTATATTTTCTTTCTTTAAGGCAGGTTTGAAAGTGACGCATATTGCTGACCCCAGCTTTCTTCGCATACTTATGAAGATCACCTCTTGAAATTAAATCAGTGCTAGCATATAAGATTTTTTGCAATTCCCAAAATTTTCCTTGATCTCGAGCACACTCAACTGACTCAGCCATATACCTTGCTTCTTTATGGAAATCTAAAGGGAAATGACGATAACCGAATTGAACTTCCTTCGCATATTTTTCACGTAATTTATCAAGGGTACCTTGAACTCTTTTACAAAACGGACATTGAAAATCTGAATACTCTAAAAGAAAAACTCTTCTGGCTAGATTATCGTTTTCATCAAACCAAAGCTTCGCTGTACTAACTTGAGCTTTTAACTTAAACTCAAGCGGAGGCTGAAGGTAAATTTTAGCCCAACCTTTCTTAATAGCCAATTGGTATCGGTCATTAACATAGGCATTGTGAAAAACTTTTTCAAGATACACCATAATTTCACTTCGCATTTTTTCTAGGGTACCCATCTCTTTGATCCCAGGTGTGTTTTCGTAAAAACGAATAACATCGTCCTCACTTGGCAAAGGAACCTCGCTATCTAATTTTAATTCAGGATGGTTTTTAGTAAGCCTGGCAATCACGCTTTCCTTCAACACTTGTGTTTGGATTTGATACAACTGAACCATAGCATCATGAATCTGAGCATTTTTTAAATCCTCTAGAGTAAGAGACTCTCCGTCAACAATAGCCAAGATATGATCATTAGTGTGAGGACGTAGCTCTTTTGATTCGGCATAAGAATAGGACGGAACCAGCGCCAAAAGACAAACAACAACTGAATCCCTTAAAACTTTATATAGCTGAATCGAGGAAAGATACATGAAGTAGAATCTAATTTAAAATCATCCAATAACGAAAAGATCGCATAACTTAAGAAAAAACCGTTCTTTGCCAAACCACAGCCTAATTCATAGGAATTTATACGCAACTATTTTTTTCAACAATCAACAATTTTCTCAACCGGCCTTCACTTCTTCTGGATTTAAAAATTTATGACAGTTATCAGCTAATTGTAAAAATGCCTTAGCCGCTGGGGAATCTGGTTGGGAGAGAATAACTGGTTCCCCACGGTCAGAATTAGCAACAATATCGCCGTCAAGGGGAATATCACCTAAATAAGGCAACACAAGCTCATCGGCCAGTTTTTTACCACCGCCTTCTCCAAAAATATGGTACTTTTTGCCAGCCTCGCAAACGAAGTAGCTCATATTTTCTATTACTCCCACAATAGGCACGTTACTATCACGAGCAAATGAAATCATTTTTCTAGCGTCTAATAAAGCGAGTTCCTGAGGGGTAGTAACTATAACAGCTCCATCCACATCACCTATAAAATCAATAATTGTGATCTGTTCGTTGCCTGTTCCTGGAGGTAGGTCGATTAAAAGGTAATCTAGTTCTCCCCATTGAATATTGCCCAGCAGTTCAATGATAAAATCGTATTTTACTGCATCGCGCCAAGCGATATGCATGTTAGGATCTTCAATCAAGAACCCCAAGGAAGCAACTTTGAGTCCATTGCTCGTTTCGTACGGATCAATTCCTTCATCGGTAGACCGCAAGCGAACCTCTTCTGCCTTCAAAAGCTTTGGGATATTGGGTCCATGAAGATCAGCATCAGCTAACCCCACCTTATATCCTTTCTCAGCTAAAGCGACAGCAAGGTTAGTAGTCACGGTACTTTTACCCACTCCCCCCTTATTGCTTCCCACAATGAGCTTAAATTTAATATCGCCCATCCGCTTATT
>CAZOYP010000066.1:0-14320 GCA_964584125.1 uncultured Nitrospinaceae bacterium
GTAAACCAAGTTGCACACCAGCAGACCAAAGCTCGATTTGTAGAAAAGTCAGGCGCCGCAATCAATTTAGGAATAGGCACCCAGTACGACGTGAAAAAACTCCGCGAAGCCCTCAATTTTAGAAAACAAAAACTAGAGTCAATGAGTCTAAAAGGCAAGCAATTGATCGATGGACAAGGCGTTTTCCGCGTTATTGAAGCGATGAATAAGTTGACCAAGCTATAACTTGCTAAAAAAATCCACTGCCTCTATTTCAGTGAGAGAAGGGATCAACTTCTTTTTTAACTCGCCTATAAAAAATAAAATCCATTTGTGCAAATAGATTAAATAGAATCAGAATTTTACTGGATATGGGCCAACAAAATTTTCGACGCCAAGATCAAAGAATTACCATTAGCATTATCTTGGGCAATTTTAAAATGTTCGGCCGCATCACCATGACCCCCCAACTTATCTAACGCCAACGCCACATTGAAATGTATTTCTCCTATTTCAGGTTTAATTTTTTCGGCTTCACGAAAATGTTTCAGGGCTATATCAAAGTGCCCTTCTTTATAATGCAAAATGCCCTCATCGTTATGGGTGTTTGCTTCCGGATCAGATCCTTCAGGCAAGGCTAACGGACCTTCAGGAAGGTTCGCCATAATATCTTTACTCTCTTTAGAATCGGATTTTTTGGAAGTATCTTTTTCTCCAGAACAGCCCAGAACAGAAACAAAAATAATCAGAACTAAGAAAAAAATTATTTTTTGCATACAGGAAATTTCTCCTTTTCAAATTATTTGATTTATCTCTTAGTCATATAATTATTGCCAAGCAAAAATGTGTGATTAATTAAATCTATATATTTTAGTTAAAAAAGATCACTACCCAGTAATTCGAAAATGTGCACGGCGGTTTTTGAACCAGCACGGTTCGTCACTATCTAAACAAAACGGCTTTTCCTCACCGTAACTGATGGTATGAATCCTTTTTGCACTAACTCCTTGCGAAACCAAGTACATTTTTGTCGAATGAGCTCGACGCTGAGCAAGAGAAATATTGTAGTTATTAGTACCGCGCTCATCACAATGACCCTGAATCTCAATCCTAGCCATTGGATTCGTCTCCTTAAGATATTTGGCATTTTTTATTAAAATCGAACGTGATATTTCATCAAGATCATATTTATCGAATCTAAAATGGATATCTTCTAGCTTACCTGATGTCTTGAAGTTTAAATCTGAAACTTGTGCTTCTTTTTCAGAACCTGCAAATTCAGGACCTGTAAATGGTTCAGCTTTAGACTCGAATGACTTTCCTTTATCTTGAGGCTCTTCGTTTGCAACCCACTTAGAAGAAGCAGTCTCACCAACTGTTTCCTCACTAATTAGACCCTCGGGTGGGACTAAGCTTTTTGAGCAAGAAGATATTATAGTCGTCCAAAAAAAAATTAATAGTAAGATGAAAGTTATTTTTGTTATTTTCGAAGTTATTTTCATACCTGCGACCCTTCATTTAATTTTTTATTATAAAAATTTTTTAAATTAAGGAATAGTCCTATTAGGTTCTATTAATTAAATCGATAAGTCATCTGATAGCTAGTTTATATTGGAACTACTTTTAAAGCTTTAACACCTTGGTCATTAACGATTTTCACAAACTCAACAGCCTGCCAGGCCTTTAGAGCCTTGAACCCGTTTACCTGTATATCTGAATAATGGACAAAATAACTTGTTCCGTCTTTGGCTTGGATAAAGCCTTAACCTACCTTTACCTTAAACCATTTCACGATGCCAGTAGTCATTAGATCAGCCTAAAAATTTCAAGATGCAAACAACAAAGAAAAAACATGGTTTAAGTTATAAATATATTTTAAGAAACCGACGGAAACCCAGCTATCAATATATACCACCTCTTGGAGGAGCCGCAAGATGGTTCCTATTGAAAACTAGGCAGCATCCTAGGGCAAGTCCTAGTTTTTCACTGGGTTTCCTATGCAATGGCTTCATTCCAATTAGGCAAAATTACAAAACCCAAAAATTTAATTAAAGCGCGACAAACGGAATTAGTTGAGCGCAACCCCAACCTCTTCCATTTGATAAGGCGATCCGTCCGGAGAATCAGAATTGCCCTTTACGCTTTTTCACCAGTGTTTCTCCATTGGGTATAGAGAAACCTTGGTAAGGGGAAGGTAAATCTCTAAATCAAAATTACTTCTAAATATATTTATTTTAAGTCTTACTTTTTTAAAATCTCTAAACCCTTCTTCGTCACATCTTTCGAAAAAAAGTTTCTTCGTCTAAAGTCTATTCAGAGCCCCACAATTAAGTGGGTAAAGGGAGGGCAATCCCGCTCTGCATAGATTATTTAGTAAAAAATAAAAAAATTAATCATTCTTCTAGCCAAATAAATACCCTAAAAACATAAATAGTTCTTCCGATTGAATAATATATTTTAGAAGAACACCGACTATTAAAAATGCAGTACCTAAAGCCAAGACACTGACTGCCCCTATATAGAACTTTTCAAACACTCAACATCTCTTCTAAATTTTATTTATAAATATGACTAGTGTCATAACTACTGCAAACATCCTTTAAATGCAGGTGCTGCGCGGAACCCTACCGTCTTACTTGCATTAATATTAATTTCCTCTCCAGTCCTTGGGTTTCTCCCTTTCCGTGCTTTTCTTTTTCTTACCGTGAACGTCCCAAGTTCCGGATAAGAAAATTTTTTATTCTTTTTAACCTCCTTACGAATAATACCCATTGCTTGATCTATAAGTTCTGTAATCGCACGTTTTGTAAACCCACTATTTTCTTTTGCAAGAATGTCAATCATTTTACTTTTGGTCATTACTATTTCCACCCTTTCATTAGTTTAGAATTTAAATTAATGTTTTAAGCTTTTATTCCCTTTAGTACTCTCACACTTTCCTCTAGAAAAACTGATCTCCTTTTATTAACAACCTGTATTATCTTTACCCCAAGGTGTTTTTGTTTTACAAAAAATGGCTCCCTTTAGGTTGGCACTTGTGAGATCGGCCAACGTCAAATCAGCTAATGTTAGATCAGCTGATTTTAAATTTGCCCCGATTAACTTTGCGCCAAACAATTTTGCGCCAGTCATATCAGATGATTCCAGGTTTGCACTACTAAGATTTGTCCCTGTAAAATTTGTTCCATTTAGGCTTGCCATAGTCAGCCTTGCTCCCCTCATATCTGCCCCACTTAGGTCAGCCGTAGTCATATCGGCCTTACGTAGGTCAGCCTCTCTCATATCGGCCTTACGTAGGTCAGCCTCTCTCATATCGCTCTCTCTTATATAAGCCGCACTTAAGTCAACCAGCTTCAGTTTAGCCTTTCTCATTTTTGCCTTATTAAGATTCACACCACTTAAGTCGCATTTTTCACAAATATTAAACTCAATTAATCGCTTTAAATCCAAATCATTAAACCCATACGAAATGCTATAAAAACAGGTCGCAACTGCACCAAATACTGCGAATACAAACTTCTTCATAAATTTTATTTCCTAACTACCTTTATCTTATCTTAGTAAACCAACTTTTATGACAATCACTTATTTGCCTTTTGTTATTTAATTAAGACGAAGAAAGAATTCCATACTGTTTGACAATTTTGTTTAGCTGTTCATTTTTCACCTTTAAATTAGCAGTTGCTCTGTTTGCAACGCTTAATTGGGATTCTAAAATTGCTAGACGTGTCCGCAACTGTTCCTTTTCATCATAATTAAATTTATTCACTTTTAATCCCCCAAAATTATGTGTTAGATATTTTCAGACGACATACCTATTTTAATTTTTAGAATAGCTTGATTATTTATTTTTATAATCATGCAATTTGTGTTAGGTCCTGCAGAGAGAAAATTTTGTTGTTTGATTCTGTCTCACACTTCCTATTTACTTCCAACTTTAAATTTTTTCCCGCTCTAAAATATGGTGCTTTTTTTGCAGGTATATGTACTTTATTTCCTGTTTTTGGGTTAAGACCAATTCGAGCGTCCCTTTTGCGAATCCGAAAACTTCCAAATCCTCTAATTTCAACTTCATCTCCCGCAACTAAGGAATCAGTAATGCTAGATAAAAATAAATTGACCACCATTGCTGTCTGCTTTCTGGTCAAGTTTGTCCTAATTGCAACTCTATCTATCAAGTCTGTTTTAATCATTTATATTTACCTTTCGTTTAAACCCTAAAGATTCAATGGCCTATATCCTGCCAAAGGAACTTTATATTAATTTAATAACGATAATGATTATCATTATCATTAATAAGCAGTTCTTTGTCAATGGATTTTTAATTTTTAGGGATTTAGAGGGATATATTTTTACTTAAATGCAGTTTGTTCAATTACTTTTTTGATAAGAAACAGCAGGTTCAGCATCATCTTGTAAATGGGCTATAGAAGTTTAAGGGAGAGTTAATTATTAATTCAGACAACTCCTCAGCATTTGCTTACTAAATCTGAAAGAGAGCGTTATTTTTACAGTCTATTTCTTAATTATATGTCCATTGGCAAATTAGGAAATAAAATCATCATTTTAAAAAATTAACCAAAGACACTTCATTTGTTTAAAAAAAAAATTTTCTCAACCTCCTCATACGTAAATTTTTTTCCATACTCCACCGTAGTATATTCCTTCCGCAGTAAAGTCAAAAAATTGGCTAAATTAACTACTAGTATCGCATTCAATGGTTTCACACATTGTACTAAAGTCTTTATTTTTAAAACACTATGAAATCCTTAAAGGTATTAAGAAAACAAATAGCGCCTAGAAGGCATGGAACTTGCTGTAGAAAAAAGCATTAGGATTAAAAAGGAGAAAACTATGTTCCATGAATCGATGTTTGACGCGGGTTCCATGTTCGGCTCCGGCTTGTTCGTAGAAGATTTCTTGCCAGTTCTGTCGGCCATGGCTTTCGGGTATATCGTATCTTGCTTGGCATTTTTATTTTTAAATTAAACTGAATACTTCCGTGGTATTTCTAATGATCTTTCGGCCTAGTCTCCTCCAGACAGTTAGCTATGCCATGGTGGTATTTTTCTAAATTAGGAGAAGCTTATGTTTAACATGTTAGTGAGTTCATATGTATTATTTGTTGGATACTTGTCATACCGAGTATATGTGGAACATAAAATCAAAAAACAACACCTTAATAAATAAAATTTTATCTTATAACATGAACAACTCTTATTTATTTCTAATGAAATCAATTATGGTTTCCCTTTTGGGCGCATCTGTCCCCGCCGTACTTTTTTATTTTACTCTTTGATAAAATAGTTTTAGGGTGTAGCAAGTAATTTTATCAAAAAAAGTCAATAGTTTTTTCAACTTAACTATTACATAGTGGGTAGCTACAAACTTCAAAAAAGAGAAAAGATTTATGCCCTTGATGAACTGTGAAGAGTGCGGTAAGGAGATAAGCAGTAAGGCTAATACCTGCCCTCATTGTGGACTACCTCTTAAATTCGAGATGGGCTGCGGAACTTATTTATTATTTTTTTTATTTGGGATAATTTTTCTATATTCAAGCTGCAAAGAAAAGATCACCAGCCAATACAATATTTTCTGGGAAGAACGGTTTATTAAATAACCCTTAAAACAATTGGATATTTCTACCTAGAAAATTACCACAAAAAAAATAAGGCCAAACATCTAAAGCCTTTTCTACTTCATCCTAAAATAAAAAATTATTCATTAAATAAAAGTCTTTTTTTAAATTAAAAACTTGCACCATACTTCTTTAGCAAATTAACAATATTAATATTCCCATGGGCAACTGCTATATGAATAGGAGCACGACCATCTGACCCTGTCGCATTAATATCTGCCCCATGAGTAATGAACAGCTGCGCTACATGTATATGTCCCCATTTTGCCGCTTCATGCAAGGCTGTCTCACCATCGTTATCTTGCAGATTAATTGATATACCATTAAAAATTAAAAATTTGGCTATTGGCAAATCACCTTTTTCTGCAGCCCAATGAAGAGATGTTCGACCAAGTCTATCCTTAAGCCCTATTTTAGCTCCGCTATTCATAAGAAGTCTGATCAAATCCAAATTTTTATTTGCGACAGATGCATGAAGAGGAGTACCGCCCCACTCTGACCTGTTATTAACATCAGCACCAGCAAAGACAAGGTTTTGTGCTGCATTAAAGCTACCTTGGTCTGCTGCAAGATGAAGAGGTGTGTATCCATAATTATCTTTAGCTTCAATATTAGCCCCCTTATCTTTTAATATTTTAATCATACTAGGTAGGTTTTCAAGGGCGGCAACGTGAAGAGGAGCAAGCCCCTCAATATCAGAAAGATTCACATTTGCCCCTATTTCAAAAAAGTACTCTACAAAATCCAACCGGTTATAAAATACTGCCTTATAAAGCAGGGTATATCCTAAATGGTCTTGATAATTAATATCTCTGCCAATCAAAAGCGCTTTAGCCTTTTCAAGATCACCCACTTCAATTGTTTTATATAGTAAAAGGCGCGACGATGATTCGTTAGTTGAAAAGGCAAAACTTGGCACTAAAAAAAATATACAACTCGACAAAATATAAAGATATAAAACTAACTTTTTTCTCATACAATATGATCAAATAAGATTAGAAATATGAGATGATCAACAATTCCCGAATCCCTATGAAAGTCCAGGCAACAAAAGCTTCAAGGCATCTGCAATGAGACCAATAGCTAAACTTCCCAATAAAAGCCCCATCGTTTGAGTTATAAATTTAATACCCGTATTTCCTAAATTATTTAAAATGATTTTTGACAAATTCAAAATCAGCCCTACCAATATACCTATTACAATGAATTCTCCAATAAAAATTAATTTAACCTGCCAATCTGAAATATTATGAGACTGAATAATTACGGAACTCATCGCAGCCGGTCCCACAAGAAGTGGGAAAGTCATGGGCATAAAAGCAATATTCTCTTTTTCTTTTGCATCATCTGGATATAAAAAGGATTTTTTGCTGTTTACTAACATAGTAAAAGCAACATAAAGCAGAAAAACACCTCCCACCAATTCAAAAGCCGGCATCTTGATCCCAAAAAAAACTAAAACGTATCTTCCAATTAGAAACGACACCGACAATAACACAACAACTGCACAAGACGTCTTAAATACTATAGATCTATATTCGTCGGCAGACTTATTTCCTGTTAAAACCATTACCACCGGAATATTTCCAATAGGATCAATAATAGCCAACAAAATAACAAATGTTTTTATAAGTTCTATCGTATCGATCATTTAATAAAGCTACTTTGGAATTCGTATTCTAAACAAATAATCAAATATCTCTGACTAGTGCGATCTCGATCGTTTTTTTAACTTGTGAAAAAAACTATGGCCTTACTGTTTTTTCTAAATAATATAATAAATTTTTTTTCTGGCGAGAGATATTCCTAGGCAACAAAATGGCAAATAATTTGTAACAAGTTCATGAACAAAATTTCGCGATACTTCCCAGGTATTATAAAAACTATTTTTAATTGTTTTTGCTGCGCCAGAACTATAGGAGCCTAGAAAATTACGAAGGATTTTTAACTGCAGCACACTTAATTTACCCACCAAGCATAAAAGAACTCTTTTCTAAAGGATCCCGGGTATGGTCAAAACCCTAAAGAAAAGAGTTCTCACAGGAGGAGACCTGCACTACCAAACAGGATCAGTTTAGGGCACCAACATGAACCCTCTATTAAATTATAATTAATCTCTGATTAATCATTAATTAAACAATTTTAACCTAATTAGCTCTATCTAGCCTACCTTATTGTTATTATTATAAGAACAATCTAAATAGGGAGGCTGCTCAAAAATAAGTTTTGTAGGTTTCAAAGGAGGAAGAAAAAAAATTTTGACAATATTGTAAAAAAACCCTACAGAAACAGATTAAGAAAGTCTATTGGGGAAAGTAGAACATATTTAAAAAAATAGTTTTTTTGCTGGCTTTTACTTTTTACATAGTTGGACCCGGCATATAAATAAGTCCCTGCGGAGTTTCATGACTGTGTATTTCTCCTCCAAATCCAAGCATTTCTGAAACACGTTTCGCTTCTTCTGGAGTTTTATATATATGATCCATTATATCTTGACTCATTCCCCCCGATCCTTCTTTTTGTCTTTGATTTCCGCCAGAACCTTCTTCTTGATGTCCACCCGAACCTTCTCGACGGCCAGGGTGGCCACCTTGACTTATCTGCAATATCGCTTTACTCAATTGAGAATAAAACCTCTCCTTCTCAGTGTAACCCTCTAGCCTTCCCAATTCTTTTTTATTTACCTCATCCCAAATTATGAATGTCGGTGTTCCAAATATCTCACCCATTCTTTCCTCATTCATAGCTTGTGAAATCCATCTCGGGAAATTATCGGCCTCAATAGTAACCACTTTTACTAAAATTGGGCCGCCTTCACTCTGGATAGATTTCTGATAAACCTCCTCTTGCCATTTTTTTGAATTCTTCGAGTTTTTACCACTAATAACTAATAATTCATTAGCCGAAACCTGATTAGAAAGTAAAACACCGCAGATAAGGAAAAGAATTGCTTTCTTCATTGTGAAGTATCCTTTAAAAATTTTAAAACCCATTTATTTAGAGAGCAGAGACTGTTTGAAACCGTTTATAAAATTATTAAGGTAATCTCAAACAAGAAATTTCACTATACAGAATTTTATCTTAGGAAAAAACATTAGACTTGTTTTTAAAGCTTCAGTAAAAAACTAAGGAGTTTGAAGCCCCCCTTTTCACTCCTTATAGGGGGAAAGAGATCCCAGAAAGACTTCAACCATCCTTGACAAACTCAAATTATGAAAGCATAACAAGTAAAATACACAATTAGGCTAGCTGACAAACATTAACTCAAGGTTAACGTTCAATTAAATGTATTTAATTTAGAATTCATTCACGCGAGGTAATTCTTTATATATTAAAATAAATCGGTGGGTAACGAAATGCCTTTTCAAGATAAGCCCTAGTAATTATAAAAAGAGCTGATTAAAAAATAATCATCTGAAGCTTAAATCGAGGTAAAATAATGGATACCGAGGCTTACGTGATTTATGGAATGATTTTTGGTTTCTTAGCTTTGTGGCTACTTTTTAGTTTGGCAAAAAAATTAAGTAATACCTCAAGGTTTCCAAAGCCTAAGAAAAAACAGACAAATGAAAATATAGATTAAGAAACGCTAAGACTAAATTATTAAATAATCATTTAAGTGCTTTTTGATGCTATTTTATAAACAATATCAAGTAAACGTGCATCTTATTGACCAAATAACAGTTGAAACACTTTGTTTCAAGTGTTAGAATTGCACGTGTTGCAGTATTATCCTCCCCGGAAGTTCATTGAAGGTAATCCCCCTTTCAAGATCTTCCGAATGAGGCACCCTTCAATGGGCTTCCAACCCTGTTTTTTGGTTTTATTATTTCCCAGTCTCTTTGAGTTCATAACTTTGTTAAACTCATTTAACCCTCAACGTCATTAGTTTTTAAGTCAAATCGTTGATTAGTTAGGCCTTTTGCCTCTCTAAAGCGCGCAATCTGCGAGCTTCTTTTTTGTTTATTTTAGTTTTCCGCTCTTTCTCCCTTGTCGGCTCTCCTTCCCAACCAACTTTTTCTAAGAAGTGATCGTATCCCCCACGAAAATATTCTGCTCGGCCTTGATGAAAAATAATCAAGTTTTCAGCCAAGTTTTTAAGAATGAACTCGGAATGAGTAACAATCACTAAAGCACCGGCATAATCATTCAGTTCTTCGATTAAGACCTCTATAGACTCAACATCTAAATGGTGAGAAGGTTCATCCAAAAGCAAGATATTGGTGGGGTGAGAAATAATTTTTCCTAACAAAACACGGCTTCTTTCTCCTCCGGACAATACACTGACCTTTTTTTTGCTCAAGTCACCTTCAAACATCATGGCACCACAAATACTATGAGCAGCTTGTAAAGAAAGACTGGGATTGGCTCGAAGTACCTCATCTAATACACGGTTCTGGGGATCAAGTCGGTCAATATTTGTCTGGCCGAAGTGCCCTAAACGGACAGAAGGATGCTTAGCAATAGAACCAGAACTATAAACCAATTCACCAGCTAAGCAATTTATCAATGTTGATTTACCTTTTCCGTTAGCTCCAATAATTCCGATTCGATCACGGCTTCCAATAGAAAATGACAAGTTAGAAAATATATTATTCACAGACTTATCATCATAAGAGAAAGAAATATTTTTTATAGTCATCAATGTTTTTCCAGGGCATGGCAAATGATTAAACCTAAATCCTAAGTTTTTTTCAGTATCTAGTTTTTCCATAGCCCCCATTTTCCCCATCATTTTTAATCTAGACTGGGCCATAGCTGCTTTCGAAGCCTTAGCTCTAAACCGATCTATCAGTAATTGCATCTCTTTTCTTTTACTCTCTAGATTTTTTCGGGTTAACTCATAAGCTTCTTCTTCTTGAATGATTTGCTCATAAAATTTAATAGTATCTCCCTTGACTTTTTTTGCGTGTTTACGATGCAAACCAAGTGTATGAGTTGTGACCTTATCCATAAAGCCACGGTCATGAGTGATAAGAAACATTTCCCCAGGCCATTTGTTTAGATATTCTTCCAGCCAACGAAGTGAAAGTATATCTAGATAGTTAGTCGGTTCATCAAGGAGAAGCATATTGGGATTAGCCAATAGTGCCTTGCAAAGATTTATTCTGACTTGATAACCACCGCTGAAAGTTGTCGGGTCTTTACAAAAGTCTTGCTCCGAAAAACCTAAACCAGAAAGTATGATCTTCGCCCTGTAATGTTCCCATTGTTTTTCTGGGTTAAGTACCTCAACGCATTCCTCAAGAACAGTAGTTTTAGTGAAAGATATGATTTGCTCCAAAGCACCAATTCGATAGCCTTTGGGAGTAATAAGAGTTCCTGAATCGGGACTCTCCTGCCCCAAAATCATTTTAAATAGAGTAGATTTTCCTGTACCATTTTTGCCAACCAGCCCAACACGCTCACCTTCATTTATAAGGAAGGATACTCCCTCAAATAGGCTCTGAGGGCCAAAAGACTTTTTAAGGTTATTCGCTATAATCATTTCAGTTTAAAAAATACAAAATGGACTTATAACAATCGCTATAAGTCCATGCCATTAAAAAATTAGTTGAAACCGTAAAAAATTTACTCCATAAACTTACCAGTCCAGCTGATGGTAGCACCACCAAAGGCTTCAAAGAAATAGTCTGTCTTGCTCAAGGTCTACCAAGGAAACTTCTTTCCCTCTCGGCACAAACAACACATGTAACACTTTCGGGCACCAAAATCATACGCTCTTTTGGAATTAAAATTGAACACCGGATACAAACACCAAAGTCTGGATTCTTAATTCTATCCAATACAGCTTCTAACTTTGCTACCCTTGTTCGTGAAGAATTTAAAGATGCTTCACTAACCCCCTTACTTTCAATAGCCTCCATCCTGGTTAGACGTCCGATTGCATTATCGGGCGCAATAGGTTTAACTGAACCTAAAAGACTTTCTATTTGATCTTTTTGGGATTTGATTTCGCTTAAAACAATTTCCCTAAACTTTTCCCGCTCATTAGAATTCATTTTTTAGGTAACGCACTAAACCGTCAGCTTATTTAAATGATACCGCATATAAGTCTGCAATGGCTTTCTTTCCCTCAAGCGTTAAAAATCGGGTGCCTCCACCAGCAAAATGCTTTTTCTTTATTTTTGGAGACGTTTTACCCCATCGCCTTTGATTCCATTTCAACCATTCTTTTGAATCTTGGTCAAATACGCACAATGGTTTATTGCAAAGTTTAGCAAACTCAGCCCCCCATCCTGTCCCTCCCTTAACAGTTCCATCACCAAGGACTTTCCCAACCACAAAAACTTCTTCAGCACTATTGATTTGGTGCCAGATACTTTGTAATATTTTTTTTAATTTTGGGCCATGCGCGTAAGATCGGTTCATCAATTTGGATACGTAAGCCAAACTAACTTCTCCCTTTCTCAACTCCTCATTAGTTAAGAAATGCACACCTCGCTTTCGATTTATTGAGTGACCATCAAAAGTAAAGCAAACTTCTTCCACTCCATTTTTTTCCGCTTGGATGCCAAATTCTTCCTCTGCGCCTTTAGCACCACCACTAAAGAGGGTACAATCAACTGATTTCATATTGTCCTCCCAATTCACACATGGAATTTTCCTAAAGTTGTGGAGAAAATCCTTATTTATTAATGATTAATATTTAACTCTTGCTTCCTTTAAGAATTCGAATAGTATCTGCTACACTGCGCTTTCCTAAAATAAGATCTTTCTGTTGTAAAAACCTATCACGAAGTTTATCAGTTAACTCAGGAAACTTTTTACAAAGTTGTTTTGGTTCACGCCTTATCCCACAACTCTCAAGATATGCTGTTAAGAGCGGCATCACAATTGTCGTATCACTATAGCAAACAACCGCTTGGTTTATGGTATCCGGGTCTATCTTAGCCCAACTCACCGCTTCATTTGGCGTCGCTCCTGAAAGTCCTCCCGTATCTGGCCGCGCATCAGTAACTTGGATAAAATAATCATGCCCTTTAATATCAAAACCAAGTACTTCCTGAAGAGCGGGCTCAGGCTGCAAAATAAAGTTTTTTGGTGAACCACCTCCCCAAATCACAACCCCACTCTTCCCAACTTGCTTCGCCTCAAGAACTAACGCAGCTGTCTCATTTACATCAATAGAAGGATCGATATAGATTTCTTTACCGACTAGGTTGAGTGCCGCAATATCTAATCCAAGCGTACTATCACCTGGTGAAGAAGTATAAATAGGTACTTTATAGCGATATGCTTCTGCAACAAAACTTTTCCCAGTTGTGCCCCGTTGTTGTTCGACTTCATCAGCAAATTTCCCTAACAAATAATGTAATTCTCGGGTTCCCATGCGCTTTTGAAATTCCGGCCTTGAAAATGTCCGCATTAACCAATTGTCAGTAGCAGCCAATACTTCATAATCCATGAAAATATCATAAATGCGAATAATATCATTTTCAAACAATTCATTATCATCCACAAAAGGTGTACCCTGTGTCAGAGGAAGGTCTAAGGAGTGATGCAAATCATGGTATAAATTGGCTCCTGTCGTTACAATGTAGTCAATCATACCAGACCTTATCATTGGGACGATGCAAGATGACCCTAAACCTGCAGGAGTCAGTGCCCCGGAAAGGCTAAAGCCAACAAAAACATCTTGAGATGACATTTTTTTAGAAATGAGATGGCAAAGTTCTTGGATACGGGCAGCGTTATATCCATTAAAGTATTTGTCAACCAAATCCTTTATGCCTAACCCATCAACTATGGGACCAGGAGAAATCCTTTTACCTTTTAAATGCTTATTCTTTTGATCTGTCATTACATATTTGCAACCTAAGCTGGCCTAGTCTCCATTTTAAAAAATTAAAGACATAGTATTTTTATCCATAATTTCAAGTTTCAACACTTACTAAAAAAGTAACATACCCTAATTTAAAGTGTATCTTTAAAAGATACTAAATAAAAAAACTATATATTTTTTGAGCTTACCCAGTTATCTAATTACGTCAAAAAATATGCTAAAATGTGTAATGTAAACTCCAAAATGTTAAAAATCCAATACATTTTCCAATCAACTGATAGAAGCCATCCCTTTAAAAATTTTATGGTAGTTTAATTGGAAATACTAGCTTCCTTGATCTGCCAGATCAAATACACAATGTTTATTGTGGAATTCATCTTAATCAAAGTATAAAATAGCTATAGCTGGCAGAAATATGAATCTATCAATCTGTTTTTGCCATCGTACTTAATGTCTTCTGTTAATCTATTTAATAAATAATCAGTACTATAGTTAGCCTCTCAACCTAAAGAAAATTTTATTTCATTAATTTAATTGATGAGTTTTATTTGCAGTTTATTATCATTTTAAAAAGAGGAGCAGGAAAAATATTATGTGGATATGGGAATTTCTTCACGTTTTAATTGGAATTTTATGGATCGGGCTACTCTACTTCTTCAATTTGGTGCAGGTACAGTCCATGCCCAAAATGACTGAAGAGGGAGCAGCAAAACCATATACTCAAATCATTCTTCCACGAGCACTGTTTTTCTTCAGACACGCAGCCCTATGGACCGTAATCACTGGAATTGTTTACTACGTTATGGGGCGTGGCGTTGTTGAAGGCATTCCAAGTGGAGAAATAATGATCGGTATGCTTTTAGGAATTATTATGGCTGGTAACGTTTGGTTTATTATATGGCCTAACCAAAAAAAGA
>CAZOYP010000067.1:0-13931 GCA_964584125.1 uncultured Nitrospinaceae bacterium
CCGCCCTTTCACGGCGGCGACGGGGGTTCGAATCCCCCTGGGGACGCCACTTTTCAGTTTCAAAAAAAACCAAAGCTTTATCAAGTTTAAATTTTTAGAAAGAGACAAATTCTTTCAAGACTTCTTAATTATCATCCTTATAAATAGTTTTTAAAAAGACCTCTAACAAAAATTGAGTTTGCTTTTGTATTAAACCTAAAGGTTTTAAGCCCGGTGATTTTACTCAATTAAGATTGAACTTCAAAATGGAAAATACATTTTGGCTTATATCAAAAATTTTGTGGGCCCTCATCGCCCCGGAAACTTTGTTGCTATTTCTGTTAATATTGAGTTCTGGTTTGTTGTGGTCTAGATATTATCAGCAAGGGCGTGTGCTGATTAGTTCCACGATTTTATTTATTGCTATGGTTTCCGTTTTCCCTTTTTCATCTTGGATTTTGCGTCCATTAGAGGAGCGATTTCCTGTTCCTAAAAACTTACCGACCCAAGTTGACGGAATTATTGTTCTTGCGGGGGCTGAAAATATATCTGTTACAGCAGAACGTGACCAACCATCCGTTTATGACGGGGGAGAAAGGTTAACAACTTTTGCTTGGTTGGCAAATATTTACCCAGATGCAGTTTTGTTATTTTCAGGAGGATCTGGAACTTTAGTTGAGCAGAAGCATAAGCCGGCCGATACAGCTCGCAAGATGTTTAATCAGATCGGTCTAGATCCTGAAAGAGTTCGGTTTGAATCCGACTCTAAAAATACAGCAGAGAATGCTTCAAAATCTTATGATTTAATTCAACCAAGATCAGATCAGAATTGGATATTAGTTACTTCGGCTTTTCATATGCCGCGTTCAGTAGGGCTTTTTAGAAAAGCGGGCTGGACCGTCATTCCTTATCCAGTTGATTTTAATACCACCAAGAGTTTTAATTTAACCTTTGATCTAAGAGAAATTGGAAGGTTCTCAACTGGTATACGTGAATGGTTGGGGTTAATAGTTTATAGATTAACTGGGGTTACATTAGTCCTGTTCCCGGGGCCTTAAATAAGTATTATTTAAGAGCTAGCTTTTTTATTGAAAAAATACTACTTAATTTTTAAAATATCACGAAAAATACATTGTTTTTACCTTATGTTTTCGTGTGAGTTACGATTTTGGAACTATTTATTTTAAAAATAAGTTGTGCAAAGGTTCCGAGAAAAATACCACTAACAGATAAGAGCATGATGTAGGCAATGATCGTCGCTGTATCATGATAGGTTATTATAAGAATTATCATTAATAAAACTCCAGCGACAAGAGGAAAGAGAAACCCGTAATTAGATCTAGCTAGGCTATACGTGGCTATGACATTCGTTAGTGAAAGAATAGCCATGGATATTGAAATGATTTTTAGGAGCGATGCTGCTTCTCGATACTGATCTCCTAAAAAAAGAGATATCGAGTGTTCTGGCCAGAGATTAAAAATAATAGCAACGGCAAACGCTAAAAAGGCAGTTAGAGATAAACTAGTCCAAAGGATATACCCATCTTTTTTCCCCAGTGCCTGTTCTTTAGCAGCAGAAGGAAAAAGAACAGTAATTAGGGCACCTGGAAGAAACAAAGCAATTCGTCCTAAAATTGCAGCGGTAGCATAAAGACCTGCTTCTTCCGGTGAGCAATAATGCCTTACTAAGGAAATATCGATATTTCCTAATACTATAATCATAGTCGTAGAAAGAATAACGGGTCCAGAATAGCTTGCCATAGCGCTAAATATTCGGTCAGGCAACGGTTCGGGAGAAACTTTAAGAATATCTTTCAGACTCCAAATACCAACTCCAAGCGCAAAAAAGGTTGCAATCACTGTAGCTAATAAAGCTCCATTAACTCCCCATCCTAAACCAGCTACAAAAAGTAGAGCCCCTAAAAACCTTATCAATGGGGAGCAACCTGAAATAACACCATAACGCGTAAACCGCTGCAAACCTTGAAGTATTGAAAATGGAATAGGGACTAGTAGTGAGAAGAAAACAGTGATGAGAACCAAAACTATGGGGGTTGTAATTTCTAGATGAAAAAAATTCTTTATTAGCGGTATTCCTATAATACCTAGGGTTAGGATAGACCCAGCAAACAAAAGAATGATTTTAAAGCTTTTTATAAATAGACTTTTTACTTTCCCCATTCCGGATAGGGATAAGTTGACGATGAATCTAGAAAAAACAATATGTAGCATCGATACAGGAGCTGAAAAAATGCTAACCATAACAAAAAGAGAATTAAAAATGCCATAATCAATAGCAGATACGGACCTTCCGACAACGACTTGAAAAAGGTAATTAAATACGCTGGCAGAATTTAAGAAAGCTAGGATAATAATATTGTTTAGAATGAATTTACGCATTTGAAATTTTGTTTGCTAGATCTTTATCATTTTTCGAAACAGTTGGACCGTCGATTTCCTTGAAGGGTTTAAATACTCTGCAGAAAACTGCGGTAAACAGCATTATGAATCCTACACTTGCAAATTGTTCTGCGACTCGATCTAAATCGACTATTTTGAAAACAGTTGCAATGGAGAGAAAAAATAAAAATAGGCTGGTTAATAAAGTTTCTCTTTGGTTAGAAACTTCCCCTAGAGGCCATGGTAATAAATTAGCTATTTTATAGTAATTAATTTTTGCGAAATTATAAGATGCTAAGGAAAAAATAATTGATCCTATTGTGTAAAGGTAACTTTGGTATATCCTTAGTGCTGGTAGTAACCCAAGGAAATAGACTAACGTTGCCACCAAAAGGTATAGGTGAGAATATTTTTCGACTTTGAATAATCGGAAGACGATTAACAAAATACAAAATAGTTGCCTTGAAGATCTTTTCATTTTATTTGTATACGATGCCAACACTAGAATTATAATAGCGATAGAAACAAACAGGAGCTTCCACCACATGCCTGTTTGAGTAGCCTGTGAAATTGGTTCAAGTGGGTCTTCTCTTCCCACTGTTAAGTTATTTAAACTAGGAGCAGGTACAATATTTTCTATATCCTTTTCAATCAATCTAGTAGCCGAGACATCTAAAGATGATTCAACCATTGGATACGGAACTTGGTTGTTTTTATAAAAATTTATAGATTCGATAGGTCGCTTAAACATTACATTGTCTGCAAGACCTGGAAGGAAGATAATCATTTCTTTTAGAAATACTACTTTATTAGCCTTGTAAGCATTGCGAACAAAACCACCTATGTTGAATCGGACAGTTTTTTTTCCTTTAATATTTAGAATTTGATTTGCACTTTCAAAAAATTTATATCCATGTGCTAATTTATAGTGTTCGACAAGTTTAAGATTTTTGGCAGTTTCAGTATGTGTTATTTGAAAATTGCAACGCAGTTTTTCCAAATAATTTTTTGTGACGTCGTCACGAAAAACTATATCAATAAATTCGATAGACTTAAGGCTTATATGGAATCTTCTTTGGAAAACAGTATAGTCTCCGTGGTTTTTAGCGGAGGTATGATCTTGACTGAAACGCCAGCGCGTATCGAAGGGGAGGCCTAATCTCCGTTTAATTAAATATAGGATATTCTTTTTTTTAATCGAAGCGGCAAATAGATTCTCTATTATTATAGGCGTAAGAAGTTGCTTCGGTACCACAGTGACAACTTTTTCTTCAGAGATAAGGTTTTGTGAAAACCCGACACTTGGGAAATAAATAAAAAATAATATTAAATTAAAAAATAAATATGAATTTTTTAAAAAAAACATTTTAATCTATATGAAGTGTTTCTAGATATAAAGGTTAAGTTACTTTGTTTGGTTCGATCGATTTTTTAAAATTATAAAACCGTCGTTTTCATATATTGTGTCAAACTGCGCCTTTGTTTTTTCTACCAAGCTGTAGAATTTATTTGAAAATCCCTGTCGGTCTTCAAAGCATTTTCCCCTGACCCAATGGCAACCTTGGGCGACAATAAACCAAGGTTTTTTTAAGTCGAGAATCACATAGTCTGCCCATACTAAAGTGTTAATCTTTTTATCTATTTTTTTATTCTTCACAAAATTCCAAAACCCAGTCCAGCTTAATTTGCTGATATCTGTAATAGGTCCTTTTTCGGTAGCCGCGTGAGGAAAAATAAAAATATTTTTATGTTTACTAAAATTTCCAGAGTTTAATGAATTTTGTATAGATATTACAGTTTCTGGGTTTGTTGGTATATGTTTCGTTAAAGCTGATTTAATCATTTTGGGTCTTTTAGAAGGTAAATAAGCTGAATAATGGTAAAACCATGACTTTTCTATAAAAAACTTCCTGCTGATAGGAGAAGGAGCGACTAAAGTATGGCATACCAAAAGGCCACAAACCAAAGTTGGAATAAATAGATGATTTGGAAGGGCGACTTTCTCCCATATTTTTTTAGCTGTGGGTAAGCCTTCAGAAAAGGCCATGATAATTGGTGCAATCAACCCTGCTGTATAATGATTATTATATGAATAGTGCTCTGGGGTGTTCGATAATAAAGAAAAAAGAAGTATAGGAACAGCAGGCAGTAAAATAACTGGTCTCAAAAATGAAACAAACCCTAACGCCCCAAATAAATATGCAAAGTATTTAATTTTATCTTGATTCGCTAAGATTTCTAAAAAAATAAAATAAGGTTTGGTAATAATTGATTGAATCATTTCTTGTATATTGTTTCCCAACCAACCATACGATCCGCCTAGTATGGGCGTCGCGACGTTAATATAGGGAGAGCTAAAATAAGAAACAAAATATTGAGAGGCTAAAGTGAAATAAACTATTCCAAATAAAGTTAATAAAAGACCTAATAGATAATTTTTTCGAGTAGCACAAAGATACAGGCCGCAAAAAGCTGTTTGTATGGAGAAAGGTTCTTTCACAAAGGCTAAAAGTACTGCTAGGAAAAAGGCATGTAGTAACTTTCCATTTCGTTCGAAAAAAAAGAAACCAAATAAGATAGGAATCGCAATATGGTCTATATGAAAATCGAATAAAGCGTTATACCAAAGAGGAAAATAAAATGAAAAAGCGAGAGCAGGTATTATTCCAAAGTGGCGATATAGACCGATTACAGGTAAAACTAAAACTGCCGC
This sequence comes from uncultured Nitrospinaceae bacterium, assembly GCA_964584125.1. Lineage (GTDB taxonomy): Bacteria > Nitrospinota > Nitrospinia > Nitrospinales > VA-1 > Nitromaritima. The sequence goes on from CAZOYP010000067.1 coordinate 5,093, forward strand.
TTGAAGAGTTAAGATAAACGTTGCAGCCCAATCTGTAGAAAAAAAATAAAATGGGATAGCCCATAAAAGCCCAAATGGTTGAATATGGCTTAAAAATAAAGACTGCCATTGACCAGAGGCAATCATTGAAAAGTTATTTAGAAATAATCCTAGGTCAAAAAACGTAGTATTTAAATTGTGGTATTTAAGCGAAGACATTATCGCCAGTAATATAAACAAGCAAAAGTACAAAACAATCCCTTTATTTTTTATAACTTGTGTCATGAAAATGGTGTTTTGGATAGAAGGGATATAAGGCGCCGGTAATATGGGTTGACCGAAAAAAAATTTTAGTCAAAAGAATTTATTTTGTTTAGAGATATTTTATGGCAGGAGCAATGTTACGCCCTGTAATTTATATATTTCCATACTTGGAGTTTTTTATCATAGCGTATCCTTTCGCTAGTTCTTGTATACCAAGATCTAGAGAATAAATTGGGGAAAACCCCGTGTCTTCTATTTTTTTATTTGAAACGACATAATTCCGTTGATCAGGATCTTTGCCTATAGCAGCCTCTTGAAATATAAAACTGGGTAAATATTGTTGGATTTTTTCACAAAGTTCTTTTTTTGATAGATTGGAATCAGAAAGTCCGACGTTGTAAACTTCCCCTTTCATGTTTTCGAAGTTATCAATTGCATGTATGAATGCTCTAGTTACGTCCCTTATATGAATAAAATTTCTTTTAAAATGGCTTTCGAATAAAATAATAAATCCATCATGGACGGCCCGATAGGTAAAGTCATTAACTAGGAGATCAATTCGCATTCGAGGAGACATTCCAAATACAGTGGCCAGACGAAAACTTATTGAATTTTGTCGTTTCATAAGAGCCATTTCCACATTGACTTTTTCTTTCGCATAACTAGAAATTGGACGCAATTCAGATTTTTCAGTGCAGTGATTACTCTTGCCTCCCGTACCGTAAGCACTGTTTGTAGTTGGCATTAAAATGTGTTGATCGTTTTCTGCAAGGTTAAACAAGGTTAACATAGAGTCGTGGTTAATTGTTTTAGCTCCAATCGGAGTGGAATCACATAGCGGAGCACCAACAAGAGCTGCCAGGGGAATTATAATTTCTACATCTTTAAGTAGTGGCGCAACTTGGTCCTTTGTGCGGACATCTCCACGCACAACACTAAAGTTTGGGTCATGACAGACGTGTGCAAGACTGTTTTGGCCATACATGAAATTATCGAGAACGGTTACCTTGTGACCTACCTTCAAAAGCTCTGGTACCATTATTGAGCCTAGGTAGCCTGCCCCCCCCGTCACTAGAATGTTTCTTCCCATGAATGTTTCCTTCGCTAAAAAATGCTACATATGTTGGGATAGAATATCAGCTGCAAGATTGTAATCGTGTGGTATTCCTATGTCTATAAACGAGTTTTTGCTTACAAATCCTGCAATGCGTTTTTTTTGAATCAATAACTGCGGTAAAAGTTCTTCTTCTAATGAAAACTTTTTAGATTTTTGTTTCTGATACTTGCTAAAGAGTTCACTTTCTATCATATAGACACCACCATTAACCATGCCGTTTTTAGATGGATCAGTTGGCGAATCGATCGAATATATCAACCCATGCTTGTCTAATAAAACACCGCTATACCTATTGTTTTGTCTGCTTTCGACTAAAGATAAAGTCATATCAGATTTACTATTTTTGTGGTATTTTAGAAGATTATCAAGGTTTATGGCAAAGAACGTATCTCCATTAAGAAGTAAAAAGGGATTTTTTGTTCTAAGCTTTTTAATAGCAAGAAGTAGACCTCCTCCGGTTCCTAATGCTTCGTTTTCAATTGAATAATTTATATCGATATTTTTATATTTGGTTCCAAACTTTGCGCGTATTAACTCATGCTTGTATCCCACCGACAAAATAAAATGTTTAATGCCTTGAGATAGCCAATATTCGAATAGATACTTCAAAAAGGGCTTTCCCATAATTGGTGCCATTGGTTTTGGTAGACTAGGAACGGCCGACCTTAAACGCTTGCCTAGTCCACCTGCAAGAATAATTGCTTCCACTTTTTAACATCCTCTCTCTTTATAAAACTGGAAAAGGTATTGAGTTTAACAAAAGGCATGATCAAGAACATCCTTAAGTTTCTCTATCTGAGGTTTTAGGTCCATAGGATAATTTCCAACAAAAAAACCACGATCGTGGATAATATTTGCATTGATAATTTCTCCGACTGTTTCATAATCGAAGTAACGAATTACATCATGCCTAAGAAAGCAACCGCCAGTGATCACTCTAAATTCGATCTCAGAATCTCTCAATGCCCTAATCACCTTTGATCTATTTATAGGAACATTAGGGTTGAGGATGATGGTAAAGGAAAACCAACTACTTAATCCATTTTCTTTTTGGATTATGAAGCGTTCGTCATTATTGAATAAGTCAACAAAAACTCGAGCATTTTGTCTCCTGATATCTAAAAAGGAGTCAAGTTTTTTAAGCTGCTCGACGCCTAGAGCACCACTTAGCTCTAAGGGTCTTGCATTATAGCCTGGAAGAATAAAGCGATAGGCTTCGTAAAAATCGTCATTACCTTTCTCATAAATTGATGTGTCTGAAGGAATATCTCTAGTCCAGCCATGTGCTCTCAATGATTTAGTAAGATGATAAATTTCTGTGTCCTTAGTAACAATAACTCCACCTTCCATTGTTGAGATATGGTGAGAAAAAAAAGTGCTGAATGTAGCAACGTCACCAAAAGTGCCACAGGGTCTTCCATTGAGTGTTGCTCCCATAGATTCGCAATTATCTTCGAATAGATACAAGTCGTGCTTGTCACAAAAATCGCGTAGAATATTTAAGGCGCAGGGGTTACCAAGAATGCTAACAGCAAGGACCATGCGAGTTTTTGATGTGAGCGCTTCTTCAAGCTTAGACACGTCAATATTTAAAGTGTCTAGTTCTACGTCTAGGAATTTTAGCTTAAGGCCGTATTGTTGAAGTGGATAATAGGTTGTGGCCCAAGAAATTGAAGGCACAATAACTTCATCACCGCGTTTAAGAGGATTATTTTGTTTGTAAAATAGTGCCGAAAGCCCTACAAGGTTTGCCATAGAGCCAGAGCTGACCATGAGTGTATTTTGGCCGCCTATTTTATCTGCAAATGCAGCCTCAAAATTCTTGACATTTTCACCCATAGTGAAGCGACCTTTTTCCATTATTTTTTGGAAAATCAATGCTTCCTCTTCGCCCCATGAGTTTGAACTTAATGGATAGAACATTGTTCCTCTCGAAATATATTAGTTAAAAATTTAATTAGGTTTTGATTAAAATGGACCTTTAAATTTTCTTTCATAGCTGTAAAACTCTTCGTTGGTCAATTCTGCGGATTTAAGATTTAATATTTTTTCCACCAATCGAATAATATCAATTGAATTTGAATAAAACTTGTTTTCAAGAGGTCGTGTGGTAGGGCAGGGTGTGGGGCTAAACCCTAGTCTTGCAACAGGGGCTTGAAGTTCGTTAAAGCAATGCTCTGAAACTTTTGCGGCTACCTCCGCGCTAAACCCACAGTAAAGCCAATCATAATCTGCGACGATACAATACTTCGTTTTATTTACAGAATCGAAGATCATCTCATAATCGAGTGGAGCTATTGTGCGCGGGTCGATTATTTCCATATATATTCCATGGTATTTCTCCAAAACTTCCGCGGCTCGCATAGCCTCAACATTCATCCAGGAAATTGCAACTATGGTTAAGTTATTCCCTTTTCTCAATAAATGGGCTTTACCTAATGGTAGCAAAGCTTCTGAATTTACATCAACCTCATCGATAATATCATATAGCCATCGATGCTCCAGAAAGATGACCGGATTGTCGTCGCGGATAGCGGTTGCCAGAAGTCCCTTGGCATCATTAGGCGTAGTAGGCATAACTACCTTCAATCCAGGTATATGAGCAAAAAAAGAATGTAGGCTCTTGCTGTGTTGCGCCGATTGCCCCCACCCTCGTCCTATAATGGCACGAATGACAAGTGGTATTTTCAATTGGCCTCCTGTCATATAATGAAAGTTAGAAATCATATTGACTATCTGGTTCATAGCTAGCATTAAGAAATCAGCTCGTATGTGAATATGAATTGGGCGCATCCCATTAATTGCGGAACCAAGTGCAAAGCCAGTCATAGCATCTTCTGCTAAAGGAGTTCCAAAGCATCTTTCAGAACCAAATTTTTCAACCAAACCTGTGGTACTTCCAAAAATTCGTTTATGGTCAGACACATCCAATCCATAAACAAAAACATTTGAATCTCGGTCCATTTCCTGGACCATGGCTAAATTGAGGGCATCTCGGTAGCTTAGGTTTTTAATCATACTAAGATATTCTGATACAAATCAGTATCGGGGGGGAAGGGTGCTTGGCTAGCTTGAAGAATACTTTTTTCAATTTGCTCAATAATTTTTTGTTCTATTTTTATTATATAACTCTCGTGATGACCGTTTTCTAGTAATTTTTTTCGTTGAAGGGAAATCGGATCAATTGCTTGCCAACGTTTAAATTCATCTTTTGAACGATAACCAAAATGAAAATCTTCGTTTATTCCTACATGTTCGAAATACCGATAGTATTTGAAGTGAAAAAAAACTGGCCCACCTTTTTCTAAGCTATGAGTGATTCCTTGAGCTGTTAGAGCGGCGATTTTTTCAGGATCAGTTGATTCACTTTGAATAACATGACAGTCGAACCGATCAACAATATCTGTGATGGATCTGTATCCGTGCCTTTCAGAGCTTTTGGAGTGTATTGCAAGATTGTTGTCTTCGCAAACGAATAGAAGCGGAATTTTTTTAAGACATGCAAAGTTTAGGCTTTCCCAGAAAACGCCTTCATCAATTGCACCATCCCCAAAAAAAACTGCAGTGAGACGTCCATTTTTATTTTGCTTATTTACAAAAGCACAGCCAAGAGCAAGTGGAATGGTTGTACCAACAATTGCTGAGGAACCCATGAAGCCACTTTTGGGTGCGCAAAGATGCATTGAACCAGCTTTGCCTCGAAATTCTCCAGTCATTCGGCCGAACAATTCTCCAAAGAAACGATCTGTATTTCCACTTTTGGCCAGATATATACCATGATTTCGGTAGGTACCAAAAACTTGATCATTTGATTTCAATTCATGAATGACACCTGTAACAATAGCCTCTTGCCCGATACATAAATGAACAGGAGTTTTTAGCTGATCGTTGGGATAATGAACTCGAATTTTCTCTTCAGACATCCGAATTAAATACATGGTCTTATATAATTCAGTATTTCGATCCTTCATATAAGTCACCAACTTTATAAACTATTTTTTAGATTAAACCAGAGACCGGAGTCGGACTTCTTCGTCGGCTTTTTTTCTCCAGTATTCCAATAAATGCGCCATACTTTCTTCAAAGTCGTATTGTGGTTCCCATCCTGTTTCTTTATAAAATTTTTCTATACATGGAATTTGCAAAGTCACATCAGCGGGTCTTAGTAAGTTGGGGTCGCAACGTGTTTTAACAGAAACGCTACTCAATGCAATTAATCGATCAAGAAAATCGCCTACTTTTACTGCAATAGTTCCTCCGATATTATAAGCCTCTCCGGGTTGGCAGTGAAGGATAGCTAGCCAATAAGCTCGCATAGCATCTCGCATATCAATAATTGTTCGAACCGACTCAAGGTTACCATGAGTCAATTCTTTTTGAAGATCGCGTTCAATCCAAGCTACTTGCCTTGCAAAGGAACTCGCAAAAAGGTCTGAACGACGGGGATTTAGATAAGTGAACATACGGGTACGAATTATTCGCATTTGATAACTAGTAAAATAACTCCAACCTAAAAGGTCTTGAGTAGCTTTTGAGACGGCATATGGGCTTGCAGGCTTTAATGGTGCAATTTCCTTGATAGGTACATCCTTCGAATCTATTTGACCATAAACTTCTGAAGTGCTGCAAAGCTGAATTATTGGATCAAGGTGAGTCGCCCTTATAGCTTCAAATAGGTTGCATGTGCCTAGGATATTATTGCTTAAAAAAGTGTTGGGAGTTTGGAAAGAGGCACGCACGTTGGCGAAAGCGGCCAAATGAAATATGGCATCTGGTCGGACTTTATCTAATATTGAAAGTACTGATCCAAAATCCATTAAATCAGCTTCATGCCTATCTATTTTATTTATAATGGCTTCTAAATTGAGACGAGTGCTCCTAGAATAGGCAAGACCATGAATTTCTACTTCGGGGTGGTTATTGGCTACATATTCGGCAAGGTAACTACCCCCAGATCCAGCAACTCCTGTTATTAGTATTTTTTTTATTTTCACTAGATTTTGTAGATTATGATTTTTTTAATTATGCATTAAGATTGTTGAATAAAAACTTTGAACATTAGTTTTAAGATTTAAATGCTTTATTCAGCGACCTTATTTAAATCCGTTAGGTTCATAAACCACAATTTTACTACCTATATTCTCGAAGCGAAATGCAACATGAACAAGACCTTGGAGGTGGTCGCGAATTTTTTTATGATTTTTTGGTTCAGCAAAAAACAGTATAAAGCCACCTCCGCCAGCTCCAAGAATTTTGCCTCCTATGGCACCAGCTTTGATTCCAGTCTCATAAATCTCATCTATTTTTGGAGTTGAAACTTTAGCCGATAAGCTGCGTTTCAACTTCCATGATTCATGCATTAACTTACCCAAATCTATAATTGGCGTTGAGGGGTTTTGCAATATAGACATCCCTTCATCCACCATTTCTTTTATCTTGTTAAGTTCCTTAAAATGATTTGTGAAGTTAGATACTTTTTCGCGGGCAATATCTGAAGAAAATCGTGAAAGGCCGGTGAAAAAAAGTAACATGTGGCTTTGCAGTTTTTCTACTATTTCTTTATTAATGATTGCCGGTGAGATATTAAAAGAGTCATCAGGGTGAAAGTCAATTCTATTAAAGCCACCAAATGCTGCTAAAATCTGGTCCTGATTTCCGACAGTTTCGCTTAAAACTTCCTGCTCTATATAAATTGCCTGTTTAGCTAAATCTTGTTTCGATATTTGGAGGCCTTTAAGTGCATTAAGCACATTTATTAGGCCGACAGTGAATGAAGAACTTGAACCAAGACCAGATCGAGCGGGTAGGTCAGCATCGTGATGAATTTCAAGCCCGGCACTTATGCTTAGGTTAGAAAGAACCGCTCGGACAACTGGATGTTGGATTTCCTCAACCGTCTTTACTGATTCAATTTTGGAATAAACAATTCGATGTTTGTGGTCAAAAAAGGGTGGTAGGTATCGACAGCTAATATAACAATATTTATCAATGGTAGTAGCCAGAACACTACCTCCGTTTTCATGGAACCACTCTGGGTAATCGGTCCCACCACCAAAAAGGGAAACTCTAAATGGAGTTTTGCTAATGATCATTCAATTAATAAGTATATTAGATTTGTACCAATCTAGGGTTTTTTGGATACCTTTTTTAAGGGACACTTTTGGTTGCCATCCGAATAAATCTTTAGCCTTTGTACAATCCAGAGCTAACTTCGTATTTATACTTGGTTTAGATTTGTCGTAAGTCAGCCTAATGCTTTTTTCTGCGGTTTCAATTATTTTAGTGGTTAAATTAATAACAGAAATAGAAGATCCATATCCAATATTTACTAGACAAAAAGGCGAACTTTGTTTTTCAATTGCTAATTTTACAAAATCGACCAGGTCCGTTACATAAAGTAAATCTCTTTCTTCCGAACCATCACCCCATAAAGTTATTTCACCATTTTTGCAGTTTAGAACCTTGTTTATGGTAGCTCCGAAAACATGGGAGCTCTCAAGATCGAACTTGTCATAAGGGCCATAAATGTTCGAGTGCCGGATTACTGTATATTTAGTAGGTCCCATATCAGAAAAAAACTCAGCCATTTTTTCAAGGTAAACTTTGGTCCAAGCGGCACCAAAGTAATTTCGGTGTATATCTGTATCGGCCTTAAAAGCTGTTTCCTTTAAAGGGATTGGACTCGAGGGATACATAATACTACAGCTGAAAAATATAAAGTGCGAAACATTTGCTTCTTGGGCGGCTTGAAAAAGTAAAGAGTTCATGATGACATTATCTGTCACGTGGGTATGGGGTCTATTTACAATATCTTTGACTCCTGAAGTGGTGGCAGCAGCTTGAATTATTATGTCGACACCCTTGAGGATTCTTTTAATATCGTCTGGTTGAGTTAAGTCTGCTTGAACCCACTTTAAATCATTCTCATTAAATGGTACACGCTTATGACAGATGGCGATTACTTCCCACTGTGAGTTATCTGAAATATTTTCGAGTATGTTTCTCCCTATAAATCCAGTTGCTCCACATATAAGAACTTTTTTTTTAGACATGATGCTCTTTAAGGTATTTAATAAGATTATCTTCTGAACTAGCTTTGAAGGCCGGAAAAGTGGAAGCAATTTTTGTATTATCTATATTTCCGGCGTTGTAAAAACCCTCACCAAATTGGATATTTTTTTCTAATATTTTGGCAACGTTCTCCAAGGTAATATTACTGGAAGACGCTAAGTTAAAAACTCCTTGGACATCATTTTCTATAGCAAATTTAATAAAATTTAAAATGTCTGAATAAATTATGATGTTGTAAGCAGATGTACCAGAAAGTCCTACAGTACAAGGTTCGCTTTCGATCATTTGCATGAGCGTATTTTTTCTAGAATAAGTTCCTAGTGGAGTTGAGCCTCTTAAGATTAGATAGTTTCTAGCTTCTTCTTTTACGATAGCTTCTGAAGTGATTTTTGTTGCTGCATAAATACT
>CAZOYP010000068.1:0-13453 GCA_964584125.1 uncultured Nitrospinaceae bacterium
GCCGTCTGAAGGGTCTGTCGAATTTTAGCTACACCCTCTTTAGAAACTAAGCCTATTTTATTTAGCCCAGCGTAATAAGCTATATCAACGCGTTTTCTGGTATCTGTATCCAAAATAAATTCGTATGCAATATATCCAGATAGTATCAAAACACCAAGGGATGAAGCTACTAACTTAATGGATCGCTTTACATTACTTGAGAGCCGATAACGCGTGACTTCAAATTTGACCTTTTTTGCTGTTTTTTCTAGAGCCTCGAATTTTGCATTTCTAAATTTATAGAAAATTTTTCTTTCCAAGCCCGTATGAGTCTTAGCATTATTCGCCAGCTTATGAATTATTTGATAGAGATTTTCCCTTGTACGGCGATCATAGCTCCCGCGTGGATCCTTATTAGCGATCAGGTTAAATTCCGTAATTGTTAGTGTTTTTATTTTTTTTTCTACAACCATAATTAACTGACTAAAATTATTATTTCAATTTAATTGCAATAAAACTAAAAAAGACGTAGCTGTTATTTGCAAGGAAAAACAATCCCATTTTATCTAGAAATTCTTGAATTACAAAATATTAATTAACTTTCTGGTGGGTCAACTTAAACTACTTGCAATACGGCTAAAGGCTCGACCAATACCAAGCCCAGATTGTTCTTCAAGCTTGGAAAGGATTTCTGCATTGGAATATGCAAGAGTTGGGCGAGTGGCATTTGAGTCAATGATGCTTCTTGCAATTATGTCTATTCGGTTCGACAACTTTTTATCCTTATCATAGAATAAGGTTCCTCGATTGTTAGTGATATTAATAACCTTGTTAGCTGGGAGTAATCCAATGAGATGAATACGGTCCTTATATTTTTCATATTTATCTAGCGTTTCCAGATATTCCCTCAATTGATCAAGGCATAGAGGAATTTCATTGATGTCCTGACAACGATTAAAAATTATGCCCATCTTTTTAGTTGCTAAAGCCTGCATAACTGCTTCCTGACCTCTTGCGGAAATTAATCGATCAACATAGGACTTATCCAAACCCGTTAAGTGCCCGTTATTATATTTAATAAAAAAATCCTCATAATAATCAATAAATGTATGAAGAGCGTCTATACTGCCTTTGATAGCTATAGAATTACTCACATCGAATACAAATAAGACTTGGTCAATTGAATTCATTAGAGACGACAAGTGGTTCACTCCACCCGCCGGCGTATCCAAAATCACATGTTGAAATTTTTCGCATACCTCTTGGACAAATTCTAAAAATAGGGCCAAAAATTCTGGTTCATTGATACGTTGGCGATGATGCTTTTTACCAAGAATTGGGACCTCCCCTCCAAGAATTGCAAAACCGTATTCCTCAATATAAGAAATATATTCATCTATATCTGGTCTTGCGTTTCCTTCGTATTCCCGCAATATTTTTCTAAATTTATTAACATCAATACGTTTGAATAATTTGGTGACGTCTTTTTTTTTCAGATCTGAAGGACGATTAATATCCCCACGCATTAAGAATAATTCGTGTATTTCATCACCAAATTCAAATTCAGAATAATTAAATAATTGTTCTTTCAGGTTTTTATAGCTGGCAATGCTTTTTAACAAACGAGGGTTGTCCTTGGGGATATTTCCCGCCTTATATTCTTGAAAAGGGACCAGAATTTGGTAAAGTTCATGTAAAAAATCTACTTGATAAGTGCGATTTGCCAAAGTTTCAAATAAATCAAAAAATGTTTTTTGAGGGTGGCTATTAAGGATACCTGTAATAGTTGGTAACCTTAAGTCAAGATCGAACAAACAAACCGGTCTTTGAGTTTTGGTCGAATTAAGTGCTTGAGTTATTGCAGCCGCTATATTTATAGAAAGTGTAGTTTTTCCCACACCTCCTTTGTGTCCAATTATTGAAATAATCGCCATCTAATTCCCTCTATTAGAATCCTTTGGTAGTCCAGAAATGACAAGTGTGATTTCCCCTTTTAATTTTTTTTCTCCAGAAATATTAGCAAGGTTTTCTAAGGTTCCTCGGATAACTTCCTCATGAATTTTAGTCAACTCCCTTGCTAGTACTGCTTTACGATCTCCCATAGCCTGGTAAAGCTCATTCAGAGTTTTGGTAATTCTATGAGGTGATTCGAAAAGTACAATTGTCCTTCTTTCTTGTGCTAGTTCTTCAATTAATTTTTTACGCCCTTTTTTGCGGGGAAGAAATCCCTCGAAAACAAATCGGTTAACCGGTAAACCCGATACCGTGAGAGCAGCCAAAACTGCCGATGGACCAGGAAGTGAAACTACCTGCAAACACGCAGCTAGCGCGGCACTTACTAAATGATAAAGAGGGTCTGAAATCCCTGGTGTGCCGGCGTCAGATACTAGAGCTAAGTTATGCCCTGCTTGAAGTCGAGCTACCAAACGAGCTGTTTTTTTCGATTGATTGTAACTATTAAAACTCTCAAGAGGTACCTTGATCTCAAAATATTTTAATAGCTTACCCGTCCTTCTCGTATCCTCCGCGGCTACAAGATCAACATTATTGAGTAATTCCAATGAACGATGAGTTACATCATTTAAATTACCAATCGGGGTACTTACAATGTATAAGGTACCTTTCACCCCAGCCACCCCTTTTTTGTTACCCATCCTGAAACACAATAAATATTTTCTAAAATAACTAAAAAATTCTTCGAGGGACTTGAAAGAAATAATTTACCCGGATCTAATAAAACGTAATTTATTTTTTCTCCTTTACAAGTTCAATGATCTTCTCACTTTCTCTTCCTGTCATGTTTAATTGGCCGTCAAGAACCGCTCCTAGTTCTATGCTTACCGCTGGCGTCTTTACATTACCTGTAATTTTACTTGCAGGGTGCATCTCAATTTTTTTTGATGCTACAACTGTTCCCTTCAATTTTCCTTTACAAACAAGAATTCCTACATCTATGTCTGCTTGCATATCTCCTGTTTCGCCGACAACGAGCGTATCTTTTGTCTGTACAGTACCCTCAAACTTGCCATCAATTCTTACAGTGCCTTCAAAACTCAGTGTTCCTTTAAACAACGCATCCGAGCCTAGATAAGCCTTGATTGGCAATTCCTCTTTTTTTTGCAACATACTTTTCTCCTGTTTCAACTCAAAAAATCAAACCATCTATGAATTATTTTAAACAAAGAAGGCGCGGATACGTTCTAGATCGTCATCCGAATAATATTTAATAATTACTTTACCACCTTTTTTGCTAGGAGCAATTTCTACTTTAGTCCCTAGTTTTCGTTCCAACTCCATTTCCAACTTTTTTATAAAGATATCTTTTTTGGTTTTTTTTCTTATCGGACTTTCAGTGTTCAGATGAGTTTGCTTGACCTGATTCTCTGTCTCACGAACATTCAATGATTGTCTAACTATTTTTCTCCTCAAAGCTTCAATATCTTTTTCGTTTTTTAAGCCCAAAAGGGCGCGTCCATGTCCCATTGACAATAGTCCGCCAATCATATCTTCTTTTACTTGACGGGGTAGTTTAAGAAGTCTCATTGCGTTTGATATTGATTCCCTGCTTTTACCCATTCGCTCAGAAATTTTTTCCTGGGTAAGCTTAAAGTCTTCCGCCAATCGTGCGTATCCATCAGCCTCTTCAATTGGGTTTAGATCCTGCCTATTAAGGTTTTCGATTAAAGCAATCTCAAGCGATTCTGTATCAGTCGCCTCACGCACAATAGCTGGAATTTTTTTAAGTCCGACTTTTTTACTAGCCCGCCAGCGTCGTTCCCCAACGATAAGCTCATAACCATTTTGACTTTTTTGGACTACAACCGGTTGTATCACTCCGTGTTCACCTATTGAACTTTCTAGCTCTTCCAATTGCTCATCATTAAAATATTTTCTAGGTTGCAAGCGATTAGGGACTATTTCATCAATCAGAATCTCCATTGGTCCTGTTTTGTTTTCGCCCTCTGATGTATCTTTCTCAAAATTGGGAATTAAAGCTTCTATTCCTTTGCCCAAAGCTTTTCGGTTCATATGTAAAGTTCTCTCTTTAATTTGTTAATACAATATTTGTTCATCTATTTTTTTAAAAAATCCCTGAGTTTATTTTCTTTTATCCATTCTTCATATGTCATTGCCTGGGGTATTTTTTCTAGTTCTGCTTTAGGAGAAGGAATTTCACCCTTTGTGCGTTGGATCACTTCCTGAGCCAATTCAACATATGAATCAGAACCCTTTGACCTATTGGCATATAAAACTATTGGTTTGCCATGACTTGGTGCTTCGCTCAAACGGATATTCCTTGGGATAATTGTCTTCATTAGAAACTCACTAAAATATTTTTTTACCTGGTTTTCAACCTGACTGGTTAATAAAGGTCGATTATCGTACATCGTAAGAAGTATACCCTCAACTTTAAGAGCAGGATTTATTGATTTTCTTATTCTTTGTAGGGTTTGTAACAAGTGACTGAGTCCCTGCAAAGCATAATACTCGCACTGCATAGGAATAAGAACAGACTGTGATACCGCCAGCGCATTGAGAGTGAGAAGACCTAAGGAAGGGGGACAGTCTATAACAACAAATTCATATTCTTCATCCACTTCCTTCAAAGCCTTACCAAGGATTTTTTCCCGGTGCGCCCTCCCAACTAACTCAATCTCAGCGCCAGCCAAGTCTACATTTGAAGGAATAATTTTTAAGGTATCAATTTCTGTAGGATAAATAACCTGAGCTAGGGAGGCTTGATCAGCTAATAGCTCATAAAGTCCCTTTTGGTTTTCTCTCAGATTAACCCCTAGTCCACTTGAAGCATTGCCTTGTGGATCTATATCGACAATTAAGACTTTTTGTCCAGATAAAGCTAAACAAGCTGCAAGGTTAATTGCTGTTGTAGTTTTTCCCACACCGCCTTTTTGATTTGCGACACTTATTATTTTGCCCATAAACAAGTAAAGTTCCTCAGCAAAAATAATTCTTCTAGAAGATTAGCATAAAATGAATGTAATTTCTAACTTCTAAAGGAATATGTTCCACGTGAAACAATTAGAAAATAATAAAATGGATAAAAACTCAGCTCGTCTTTCGCTTAAAAACCATAATTTTGGAATATGAACTTCCTGAACGTTTAAAAACAATCTCATCGGAAATCATAAGGCAAAGGGAATTAAGAAAAGCGGGCTCGAAGAAATTATTGCAACTAGTCTGCAAAACCAGACAGCCATCTGGCTTAACAAGATTGGCCCCTAGCCGCAAGCTTAAGTTTGGTTCAAGTACGTGACGGAGAGTTACATAATCAAATGTTCCTAAAGAACCTGAACTGTCTTCTAATCGTCCATGAATGCATTCAATTTCCGATAATCCAATAGAATTAATCACCGCTTTTAGAAAATTAGCCCTTTTACGTTGGCTCTCGATAAGAACAACGTCCAGTTTCGGGCGAACAACCTTAATAGGTATACCAGGAAAGCCCGCCCCGCTTCCTATATCAATCAGAGAACCAACTGGTAAAATAACCCGAGCATATTGGAGGGATTCAAAAATATGTTTATTTATAAGTGATAGTTCGTCACATTCAGCGGTAAGATTAATTTTACTATTCCATTTTTTCCATTCTCTTAAATAAAGATTTAGTTGTTCGGCAATGGAGTCAAGAAAAACATCTTTTCCCAGCTCAATTGAACAATTATTCAAGAGTTCAATTAAGGGGTTATTCATAAAAAAATAGTTTTTCCTGTAGGGAAAAAATCAAACCTGGGGACCAAGAACCCTTCTAAATTCATTGGTTAAAGGGGGAAGGACCTCTAAAACATCTCCGACGATCCCATAGTCAGCTACGGCAAAAATAGGAGCATTCGCGTCTTTATTTATTGCAACAATACATTTGGCTGCGGACATTCCGGCAAGATGCTGTACTGCACCTGAAATACCACATGCTATATATAGATCCGGCTGAACGGTTCGCCCCGTCTGTCCTATCTGGTTAGAATAATGCCTCCACCCATTATCCACTACAGGCCGGCTAGCGCCAACCGCACCCTGAAGTACCTGAGCTAGTTCTTCAAGAAGTTTAAAGTTTTCTGGTCCCTGCATGCCCAATCCTCCTGAAACAATGACACGTGCTTCTGTAACATCCAGCTGAGCCCCTGCATCTTTTACTACTTCCCTAACCTTAAGGGCCAACCGGTCATCGGAAATCTTGATATCTTGAAGCTCAATTTTTCCCACTCGAGAAGTATCTGGTCCGGGACCTCGAAAAACGTTTTGCCTCAAACTTAAAATATGAGGACCCGAACCTTGCAATTTTAAACGGGAAAGAGCTTTACCAGCATAGACTGGACGTTGAACCGTGACTTCCTTGTGATTCCCAACCTCGATAGCAACGCAATCTGTTGCTAAACCGATATTTAGTTTGGCGGATAAAGAGGAGGCTAGTTCCTTTCCATGAGTTGTTGCCGAAAAAAAAATCACGTGTGGTTTATCTGTTGTAATTTGCAGCTCAATGACATCAAGAGCAATATCCAAAGAAACTTTTCGAAAGAGTGGATTCTGGAGAATTCGCACGTGGTCAGCGCCCCAATGTATCAAGGGCTCTGCCTCAGAATTTTCTAAACCAATACATAATGCTTCAACAGTTCCTCCTAGCGAGTTGGATAAAAGCCGAGCGGCATGAATCGTTTCAAAAACATAAGGCTTAACACCACGGTCATCTGGTTCAACAAACACTAAAATTTTCTTAGCTGTTTTCATATTTTGTTTTGCGAGCTAAGGATTTAATAAATTAAAGAGACTAAAAAAACAGACCGAAACAAACCAAAAATAAACAAAGAACCATTCTTATTTTGTTAAAAAGTTTTTTTGGCCCGAACGGGCTAATTTAATATTTGCCAGGAGGGCGAAAAATAGGTAAATCAAGTATCCACTCAACATCCCATACCTCGCCAACTGTTCCAAGAGCAAGTAAAAAGACGTAAAGAAAAAAAATACTGAGACCAATCTTTCCTTTGTATTTAGCACCTAGGAATTTGATACGCTGGAATAGTTGGTCGGGTTTTTCGTTATCAGGCTCAATGTTTTCCATAAGATTTTAGACTACAAATTATTAGTTTACAGGCGAAAATATAACGGGAATTAGTTTACACTACTTTTTCTTGTTCTCGTAAAATCTTTACCAGTTTAGAAACAACATCGTGAGTAGATCCCTCAATTGTTTCTCCCTTACCGCGTCGATCTGGAAGACTCAATCCCAAGTCGACAAAGGTGCCACTTTGGATAGGCCTTTTGTTCGGAACAAAACTTAGACTATCAGCATTGAAAATCTCTATTTCCTTTTTTTTTGAAGCCATAATTCCTTTCAGGGAAGGTAGACGAGGCTCGTTTAATCCCTTCTGGCAAGTGAACAGAGCTGGTAAAGTTGACTCTATAACCTCAGAACCACCCTCAATCTGACGGGTAGCCAAAGCCATCTTCCAATCTTCTAAAAATTCAAGTCGAGTCAGGACAGTTACGCAGGGAATCTGTAGGTAAACCGCTAGAGCAGGACCAATTTGAGCCATGTCATCATCTACTGCTTGTCTCCCACAGAAAATAAGATCAAAACCGAGCAAACTAGCGGCTTTGCTCAATAAATAAGCTTTATTTAAAGAGTTGAGTTCATCAAATAAAGGGTCTAGCAAATGCACGGCACGATTCGCACCCATAGCCAAACCAGCCCGAAGTGTATCTTTAAAACAGTCAGGCCCTAGGCTGACAAGAATAATTTCTGAGTCTGGTTTACGTTCACGAATTCTTAAAGCCTCCTCTAAAGCAAATTCATCATAAGGGTTTAAAACCCTTGCTAAACCAACCCCATCAACTTTCCCATTATTAATTTCAATTCGCGCAGCCGTGTCTATAACTTGTTTAATAAAAACTAAAATACGCATAATGTTTTGAAAGAAGTTAGTTTAAAAAACTTTTTACTATCAAAGTATATTTGAAAAATAATTTATAGAAAATAATTTTAAAAAAAATAATTTTAAAAAAAATAATTGTTAAACCTAGACTTATACCGAAGAAAAGAAATAGGTATAATTTAGCAGTTGCAAATAGGAGATGACTTAACTACTATGCCCCTATTCCAGCGAAAAACCATCAAAAAATCTTTTTAAAAAAGGCACAGACTTTTGACCATTTCAAACCCTGATTTTTGGGAAAGATGCCTAAGCCAAATAAAAAAAGAGGTCTCTGAAGAAAATTTTTCAACTTGGTTTGAGCCGACTCGCCTTTATTCCATAACAGAAGATGAACTAATCTTAACTGTACCAAATGACTTTTATAAAGATTGTTTACAACAAAACTATCTTGAAGTTATAAAATCAGTGTTAGCCTCTTTTAACAATCCATCAATTAAAGTTTCCTTTAGACCTGAACCAAAGCCGCTAAACCTAGTACAAGACAGCGTACAAAACTCTAACAAGCAATATACGCATTTACAGGAAAATATCATTATCCCACCGGCAAACACTATTAATCCCAAATATAATTTTGAAAATTTTGTTGTCGGCTCTAGTAATCAATTTGCGCATGCTGCTGCTTTATCGGTTGCCGACAACCCAAAAGTTACATACAACCCACTATTCGTATATGGAGGTGTTGGTTTAGGAAAAACCCACTTACTGCATGCGATGGGGAATGCAATTATAAAAAAAGATCCTCAAACGAGGGTTCGCTATTTGTCTGCTGAAAGTTTCACGGTTGATTTAATTGAATCATTAAAGCGAGATGATATGCATAACTTTAGAGGCCGATATCGGCCTCTAGACGTTCTTTTCGTTGATGACATTCAGTTCCTAGCAGGTAAAGATAGAACCCAAGAAGAGTTTTTCTACACATTTAATGCTCTTTATGAATCTCACAAACAAGTTATTCTTTCAAGCGATAGTTATCCTAAAGATATGCGTAATATTGAAGAACGGCTTCGATCTCGGTTTGAATCAGGTTTGGTCGCTGATATAGAACCTCCGGACTTAGAAACAAAAATTGCTATAATCTTTAAAAAGGGCGATGTTCATAATAAAGTTATTCCGACGGAAGTTGCTTCTTTCATAGCTAGTAATATTAAAACAAACGTAAGAGAGCTAGAGGGACTTCTTTTGCGTGTCATAGCATATGCTTCATTTACAAATCGAAAAATTGATCTAGAGCTCTCTCAAGAAGTATTAAGAGAGTTTGTATACGATCGGAATAAGCATTTTAATATAGCCACAATAATGACTGCAACAGCATCATATTTTGATATAAAAATCTCCGATTTAAAATCAAAAAAACGCTCGCGACAGATATCCGTTCCGCGCCAAATAGCCATGTATTTATGCCGAGAATATACAAAACTATCACTACCAGATATCGGGCGTCATTTTGGTGGTAAAGACCACACAACCGTCATATTTGCACACAAAAAATGCTCTAAGTTAGTTTGTGAAAACAATGATTTAAAAAAATCTATCAAAACTATCATTGAAAATATTGAAAGTGGAAAAACCTTGAGAAACACCTCTAAAAAGAGTGAGTAATCTCGTAAAATTAAGGTATAATGTCTCATTGATGGGAACCCCTTCCACATGTTTAAAAGTTCATCTTTTAACTAACAGTTATAAAAAGGATCTTCCGACAAAATTTCAGTGTTTTACAAGATTTTCCACAAATTAACAAGCCCTACTACTACAACTAGGTTTGTTAATTATTCTTTTAAATTATATTAATAGTAATTAAGAATTTCTCAATGACCCAACCACAAAAAACATACGACTCTACAAATATAAAAATTTTAGAAGGACTTGAAGCGGTAAGAAAACGACCTGCCATGTATATAGGGGGTACGGGTGTTGATGGATTAAACCACCTTGTTTTTGAGCTAGTGGATAATAGTGTAGATGAGGCAATAGCAGGGCATTGTTCTGAAATAGAAGTTACTATTCATATAGATAATAGTGTAACGGTATCTGATGATGGTCGTGGTATACCAGTAGATATTCACCCTGACAAGAAAATTTCTGCAGCAGAAGTAGTGATGACTGTACTTCATGCAGGAGGAAAATTTGATAAAGATACATATCAGGTATCAGCTGGACTTCATGGCGTAGGAGTTTCGGTTGTTAACGCCCTTTCTACTAATCTTTCTTTAGAAATAAAGCGGGATGGCCAGATTTATTGCCAAGGATATGAGAAAGGTAAACCCATAACATCTTTAGAAAAAATAGGAAGGAGTGAAACTACAGGAACAAAGATAACGTTTTTACCCGACCCTACAATTTTTACGGATTTAAGTTTTGGGTACGACGCTTTATCTAATCGACTAAGAGAACTTTCATTTTTAAATAAAGGGCTAAAAATACATTTTCATGATGAAAGAGATGGAAAAGATAATGAATTTTATTATGAAGGCGGAATAGTTTCTTTTCTTAAGCACCTTAGTGAGAATAAAAAAGTTTTACATGCTGAACCTATATATATCGAGCGAAAGAAAGAAGATGGGGTCTTAGAGTTAGCATTAATGTACAACGATAGCTATAACGAAGAAATTTTTACTTTTGTAAATAATGTTAATACGCGGGATGGAGGGACACATTTAAGTGGATTCCGTTCAGCGCTTACTCGCACCATTAATAGTTATGCGGTTCAAAATAAAATGCTTAAAAATGGTGATATTAGTTTAACAGGAGACGACGTAAGAGAGGGCCTAATAGCTGTTTTAAGCATAAAGATACCGGAACCACAATTTGAAGGCCAAACAAAAGGAAAACTAGGTAATACAGAAGTAAAGGGGTTGGTAGAACAAATAGTTAACGATCAACTTGGAAAGCTATTTGAAGAGCAACCTAGCATAGCAAAAGCAATCGTGTCAAAAGCTATAAGTGCGGCCATAGCTAGAGAAGCGGCCAAAAAAGCAAAAGATTTAGTCAGGCGAAAAAACGCATTGGAAATAAGCGCTCTCCCTGGAAAATTAGCCGACTGTTCTGAAAAAGATCCTTCCCTTTGTGAAGTCTATATTGTTGAAGGAGACTCTGCTGGAGGCTCGGCAAAGCAAGGAAGAGATCGAAGGTTTCAAGCGATTTTACCCATAAAAGGGAAAATCCTGAATGTAGAAAAAGCTCGCGATGATAAAATGCTTGCAAGTGATGAAATCAGAACACTTATTACTGCTTTAGGTACTGGTATTAAATCTGATTTCGAGTTAGAAAAACTTCGTTATCACAAAGTAATAATTATGACAGACGCCGATGTTGATGGAGCACACATTAGAACTTTACTTCTAACCTTTTTCTATCGTCAGATGGAAGATCTTATCAAGGCAGGTAATTTATATATTGCACAACCACCATTGTTTAAGATTAAAAAAGGTAAAAAAGAAAAATATCTTAAAGATGAAAAAAACTTATTCCATTTTTTAGTTGAACAAGGAACGGAGACTATGGAAGTAAGGGCCAAGGGAAGCGGTGGCAAAAAATATTCCGGAAAAGATCTTATAGAGTTGGTAAATCAATTAGTTCGATATGAAGATTACTTTAGTCGGGTTGTGAAAAATAATATCCCAAAAAGAATTTTAAATGGTTTAGTAAGATTGAAAATTGATAATAAATGCTTTGAATCTATTGAAAAACTTATTGAAATAACAGTTGGCTTATTCGAAGAGCTAATCAATGAAGAAAATAAAAAATTAATAGATTATAACGGCGAGGCATTAAATCTACCCATACAATTTTTAAAGGGAAGTGAAGTTAAATGGGATGTGGAAAATAAGCTACAGCGGTTTAAGTTGGAACTGGATAAAACCAACCTAGGAACAATAGTTTCAAAAACAACACATAATCAAAATAAAATAGACCTAAATTCGAAGGTAAAAGATGTTTCCTTACAAATACAGTTTGATTCTGAAAATAACCTTTTTGAATTAATTATATTAGGTCAAGATCAAGGTAGGGAATTTAAGATCGTGTTCAATGCCGAGTTTATGGGTTCTATAATTATGCAAAAAATAATAGAGGTGTATGAACCCTTGAGAAAAATAGATCATCCGCCTTTTGAATTAGTTAGTGGAACAGAAACAAAAGTTGCTGAATCTAAGCATGATCTTTTAGAAATTATTTTAGAGGCAGCAAAAAAAGGAATGGCGATTCAGCGTTATAAAGGATTGGGTGAGATGAATCCTCAGCAACTTTGGGAAACGACAATGGATCCTGCAAATCGAGTTCTTCTTCAAGTCTCAGCAGAAAACCCGTACGAGTCCCATGAACTATTTACCAAGCTTATGGGAGATGAAGTAGAACCAAGAAGAAAATTCATCCAAGATAATGCGCTAGAAGTACAAAATATTGATGTTTAAATATGGGAAAGATTAAATATTTAAAGGAATAAGAATGCCCGAGACCGTTAATCCAATTAGCATAAACAAGGAGATGAGGACTTCCTATCTTGATTACGCAATGAGCGTAATTATTGGGCGTGCGTTGCCCGATATACGAGATGGATTAAAACCAGTTCACCGTCGTATTTTATACGCGATGCAAGTGGTGAGCAATATTCACAATAAACCATATAAAAAATCGGCTCGTATTGTAGGTGATGTAATAGGTAAATACCATCCACATGGAGATACCGCTGTCTATGACACGATTGTGCGAATGGCACAGAGCTTTTCACAAAGATATCCGGTTGTTGATGGTCAAGGGAACTTTGGTTCCATCGATGGTGATTCAGCGGCAGCAATGAGATACACCGAAATTCGAATGTCAGAAATTACTCAGGAGCTTCTTCATGATTTGGAAAAAGATACTGTACGGTTCGATCCAAATTATGATGAGTCGTTAACGGAGCCCTCCGTTTTACCTGCATCTTTTCCTCATTTACTTGCTAATGGCGCATCTGGAATTGCAGTAGGAATGGCCACTAATATTCCACCGCATAACCTTGGGGAGATAATCGATGCAACGATTCATTTGATTGCAAACCCTGAATGCACTATCCAAGATTTGATTGAACTTGTACCAGGGCCAGATTTTCCTACTAGTGGTATTATTAATGGAACATCTGGAATTCGCTCTGCGTACCTTAAAGGGCGAGGAATTGTTAAAGTTCGTGGGCGCGTTAGTATTGAAACTATGGAAAAGGGCGACCGAGAACGTATAGTAATACAAGAACTTCCTTATCAGGTAAATAAAGCTCGTCTTGTAGAAAAAATTGCTGAACTCGTCAGAGAAAAACGATTAGAAGGTATTTCAGACCTTCGGGATGAATCCGATCGGGAGGGAATTCGTGTGGTTTTAGAGTTAAAAAAGGGGATTATCGCTCAAGTTGTTTTAAATACTCTTTATAAAAATACGCAACTACAGGACACTTTTGGAATTATTATGTTGGCACTGGTGAATCAGCAGCCTAAGGTTTTAAACCTGAAAGAAATGCTTCACCATTTCATCATATTCCGTAAAGAAGTAGTAACTCG
>CAZOYP010000069.1:0-12841 GCA_964584125.1 uncultured Nitrospinaceae bacterium
AATCCACTAACAGGAGAGGATATACCTGTGTGGTCTGCAAATTTTGTATTGATGGATTATGGAACGGGTGCGATTATGTCTGTTCCCGCTCACGATCAGCGAGATCTAGACTTTGCTCTTAAATATGACCTGCCTATTCGCATAGTTATCCAGTCCACAGAAATTTCATTAGACGAATCTAACATGAAAAAGGCGTTTTCTGCTAGCGGGGTCATGGTTAACTCTGGCGCGTTTAACGGACTTTCTAGTGATGAAGCAAAAAAGAAAGTGTGCGATTATCTCGAAGAAATAAAAGTTGGTAAGGCCTCTGTGAATTTTCGATTACGGGATTGGGGAGTTTCACGTCAAAGGTATTGGGGCACTCCGATTCCGATTATTCAATGCGATCAATGTGGGCTGGTTCCAGTGCCAGAAGACCAGCTTCCAGTTAAACTACCTCTCGATGTTGATCTGGGCAATCGAGGGCAGTCTCCTCTTAAAACCTTTGCTGGTTTTTTTGAGACGCAATGCCCTTCATGCGGGAAGGCGGCACGAAGAGAAACAGACACGTTGGATACTTTTGTGTGCTCTTCCTGGTATTTTAACCGGTATACATCTGCAAGCAATGATCAGTTTGCATTTAATAAAGATGATTTAGACTACTGGATGCCAGTTGATCAGTATATTGGTGGCATAGAGCATGCGATTCTTCATTTGCTTTATTCGCGGTTTTTTCATCTTGTTTTTAAGGACTTAGGGCTTATTAAATCTGATGAACCCTTTGATCATTTACTTACTCAGGGAATGGTTATTAAAGATGGTACAAAGATGTCCAAATCGAAAGGTAATGTGGTTGATCCTGATGAAATTATTCAAAGTTATGGAGCTGATACGGCTCGTCTGTTTATTTTGTTTGCTGCCCCACCGACGAAAGATCTCGAATGGAATGATCAGGGTGTAGAAGGTTGTTATCGTTTCTTGAAACGTGTTTGGCGAATTTTTTATGACTTTTTAGATGATATTAAATGTGCAGATACTATTCATGAAGATTATGAAACTGATTCGAAAGAGTTGCGAGAGTTGAGGCGCGTAACCCATGTGACAATTCGGCGTGTTACAGATGATATTCAAACCAGAATGCAGTTCAATACTGCTATTTCAGCGATCATGGAGTTTGTGAATTATCTTTATATATTTCGTGGTAACTGGGATTTGACTAAAGACAATACCAATGGTGCCATACCTTTAGTTAGGGAAAGTTTTAATACACTGATTCTTCTTCTTTCTCCATTTGCTCCACATATTGCAGAGGAAATGTGGTCGTTATTGGATCATAAAACCTCAGTAGTTCAAGTTGAATGGCCATTATTTAATAAAAAATTTACGATAACAGAGGAGCTGTTGATCGTAATTCAACTCAATGGTAAGGTGAAACAGCGTATTAATGTATCAGCTAGCGCAAGCCAAGAAGATATTAAAAGCTTAGCTCTTAGTGATAGTAAGATAAGAGAGCAAATAAAAGGTCAAGAAATAAAAAAAGTGATTGTCGTACCTGGCAAGCTAGTAAATATTGTGGTGAAATAAAAGAGATGAAAATTTTTCGAGTTGTTTTTTGTCTTCTGGTAGTTTTTTTATTGTGTTCAAATTGCGGTTATCATCTTGCTGGTTATGGGTCGGCCCTTCCACGGCATATCCGAGATATTTCCATTCCTGTATTCAAGAATTCTTCCAACGAACCAAATATTCAAAAAGATGCCACTGATGCAGTTCGTCGTGCTTTTATCTCGGATGGTCGTCTCAAAGTTACTGATAAGCAAAAGGCAGACATAGTCATGCGTGGTACTCTGACGAACTATCAATTACGAGCTGTCTCGTTTAGTGCAGAAGATTCTGCGGAAGAGTATATTGTGCGCTTAGGAATTCAAGTTGAGGCTTATGATCAAATTAAAAAAAAAATTATTTTTAATCAGAAATTTACCACTCAATGGGATTATAGATCCACCTCTAGCGTGATAGATTCTGAATCAGCTAAATATATGGCGCTTAAAGAAGCGTATAACGACCTGGCTGATAGATTAGTTAGTATTACAATTGAACAGTTTTGATTAATGACTGATGTTGGTTGACCAGATAATTCATAAAATTAATAAAGGGGAAATTGCTCCGTTTTATTTTCTTTACGGGTCAGAAAGTTTTTACCGTATGGAAATAATACAAGCGCTTAGTCATAAACTAATCACACCTGATAATAGAGATTTTAACCTTGAGAACTTTGATGCTCGTGAGACATCGGTAGGTGATTGGCTTGGGGCTGCAAAGACACTGTCATTTTTTGGGGGCATCAAGCTTATTGTTGTTAGAAACTTGCATGACACTACCTTGGAAGACTCTGATCAAAAACTACTTCTTGAGTATATTACCAACCCAGAATTAGATTCTTGTTTAGTAATAACGGTAGACAAGGCAGACCAGAAACGGAAGCTATACAAGAATCTAACAGCCCAACCAGGAGCATTGTCTTGTGAAGCTCCCCAAGAAGCAAGCCTTCTAAGTTGGGTGAAAGGTCGGGCTCGATCTTTTGGTTATAATTTAAGTTCAGAAGCAGCTCGAAAAATGATAGATAGGGTTGGAGCTAAACCAGGAATTCTGGCGAAAGAGCTTGAAAAAGTTATAACCTATGCAGGGAAGGAAAGCGTGATTGCGGATTCTATGGTGGCAGAAGTTGTCGGGGAAATAAAAACGGAAAATGCTTTTTTGTTAACGGAGGCTATCACGGAAAAAAATGCAGAGAAGGCATTACTTTTACTGCAAAACCAGCTATGTCATGGCGTAGATCCTATAAAAATACTGGGTTTGATTGCGTGGCAATTTAGAACATTATGGGAAGTTAAACATTATCAAACTCAAAAATATGGGATCCAAAAAATAGCGACACAGATGGGTGCAAAACCATTTTTAGTTGAGAAGGCAATGCAATATACAAAAAATTTTAACCGATCGCAGCTAAGTGAATCTATGAAGTTTTTATTTGAAGCAGACAGAGAACTTAAAACTTCTGGGAGAGACCCTCAGGGAACTTTAGAAACTTTGCTTTTAAGAATATGCTCAGGCTGAGGCAGATAATTGGTGTACTTTTTTCGCTAGGCCAGAAATTTTACGTGAAGCAGCCCGCTTATGCATTGCGCCTTTAGATGCATTTTGGGAAATAATAGTCGAAGCCTTCTGTAGAGAATTCTGCGCTTCCTCTGCTTTTTTTTCTTCTATAGCCTGGAGAACATTCTTTATTAAATGCTTAGTTTTGGAACGTCTGGTTTTATTCCGTTCGTTTCGCTTTTCGTTTTGCCGAACGCGTTTAATAGCAGATTTATGGTTAGCCAAGAAACTCTCCTGAATGATAAGGGTTGATCTTTTTAGTTAAGTTGGTCAGCTAATGTACTTTGTTTTGGGAGAGTTTGTCAAGGGATAGGTGGCCGAAAAGATAAACGTGTTTTAGAAAGTTTAAAAAACGATGTCTTATTCTCATCGACTTATTGTTTATAGCTAGTTCCCCCCTTTATTTATGGTAAAGACCTATTATTGTGTCAGGTGAAGCAGGCGAGCAGACAAACTAACCTTCGACCAAGAAAAAAGCAGTGTTTAAAAAAATTAGTATAAGCCAAGATATTTTTTTATCAGCTTGGACTCGAGAATATTTTTATTGCCATCCGCAAAAATATGAGCTTGCTTAAAGAACTCTTGTGCTTTTTCTTCGTTGCCTTCAAAATGTTGCATTAACCCAATATTAAAATAAATTTCTCCAGTGGTGCTATCCGCAACATTGGCCTGAGTGAATTCGATTAAGGCTTCTAAGTATTCACCCTTATGAAAATGCTCAATCCCCTGATTGTTGTGTAACTTTGCTGAAGGTTCTGCGGCTATTGGTAATTGTAGAGGGGTCTCCGTAGTTTTGTTGCAATTGGTGATGATTAATGTGACTAGTAAAGGTAAAATTAAACTCTTCATGATAGGTGGCTGGAGGTTGATGATATTTAGTTTAGTATCAGAATAAAGTTAATTAAGTCCGAATATTGATGGATAGCGAAGAGGTTCTTTTATACAGAAACTATGGCACACATATGTAGAATAAAAAAAGCTCATGCTATCTTTAAAGACTGGGAATTCAGTTTTTCCCGTCTGTGCTAGGGCATAACCCAGATAATAAAAGTATCTTACTATTCGATTAGGGACCATTTTTATGCAGGACCTAGCCAGGTATGCCAATCATCATTAATTACACCTTTTTTTTTATATCGATCCATAGCGGCCTTGCAGTGGCATGTTCGTTCAGTTCTGGTGAGATTTAGAAATGTTCCAGCAAGGATGCTGGGAAAGCGAGAAATAGATTTTTCAACCTGGGTTTTTTCTTGATTAGTTTGCATGCCTTCAAACAACTCCCCAGTTTTAAATTCACGCTTAACTGTACCTTCGGCAAAATTAGTAAGGTAGCAAATTGATGCGTAACAAATTTCAAGTTCGCGGGCGAGAAAAACTTCTGGCACAAGGGTCATTCCAACTAGATCTCCACCATTTAAACGAAACTTTCTAATTTCAGCTGGAGTTTCGAGCCTTGGTCCTTCAGTGCAGATATAAACCGCTTCCTCATGATGAGAGAAACCAAGTGAGTGCATTGAGTCATGGACTACTTGTTGGATTTGCGGACAAAAGGGTTTATCTTGGCGAATAAAACCAATACCGTTATTTTTAAAAAAAGTGGTTTGCCGGTTTTTAGTTTCATCGATTACATCATTGGGTATTACATACTCGCCTGGTTTAAAAGAGGTATTAATAATTCCTGGGCCAGACCAAGAAATAATACGTTCAACACCACATTCCTTGAGGGCATAAATATTGGCACGATAATTAATAAAGGATGCTGAGGTTGAATAGTCTTTTTCTCCGTGCCGTGACATAAACAAATATTCCAGGTTACCAGCTCGAAAGTGATGAACAGGCGCGCTTTTACCAAAGGGAGTTTCCAATGTAAAGGTATCTAAATTTTTTCCAAGGGTTCGATTAGCAATTAAGTCATATGCACCGCTTCCACCTATAACACCAAGTGAAATTGAAATAGGGGTTTGTTTAGGAGAGTCGTTCATTAGTCTAAATAAGATTTGATATCGTTTACATAATGGCTTGCCGATTTTACGATCGAATGGATTTCATTGTCAGCAAGTTTACGTTTAACTTTTGCCGGTGAGCCCATTACCATGTTACCAGGTTCTATGACAGTGTTTGGAGTTACAAGAGAACCTGCACCAATTATACAGTTTTTTCCAATGGTTGAACCGTCCATTACCGTCGCACCCATCCCAATAAGACAACAAGACTCAATAGTACACGCATGAAGGATAGCGTTATGCCCAACGGTCACATCATCTCCAATGATTAGTGGATATTTTTCGCGAGCGACATGAAGAACACACCCATCTTGGATATTGGTGCGTTTACCAATTGTAATATAATTAACATCACCGCGAATCACTGCATTGAACCAAATACTACTTTCTGCGCCTATTATTACATCACCTATAACTGCTGCACTTTCGACAATATAACTTGTTGAGTCAGTGCGAGGCATTTTGTCTCGGAATGCTAAAAGCATTTTAAATACCCAGAGTTTACTAGTTTTTATAAACTTAACTGTTCCCAAAGAAAATGAAAATAATTCTAAGATGAAATACAAACTTAGAATTTAGAGCTTCCTCAGTCTATAGAAGTTAAATATGAACTTTGCATGACATCGTAACATCTTTTTGCCAGGATTTTTCGATCAACTTCCCCTTTAAGTGGGGGTAAAATTTGGATCGTTACATCCAATTTTTTTTGTTTTAGAAGTCTAATTAGGTGTGTTAAAAAATTAATATTATACCAACAGGCAATAGATGGTTTTTTATTGTCATGGTAGGTAATCACAACAGGTACTATTGGTTTTCCCAATTGAACAGCTGCTTCAAAATGAGATGATTTAAATGGCAAAATATTCTTACCGTCTGTGGCTTGTGCTTCAGGAAACAGTGTGACAGAGCAATTCGATTTCAAGCGACACTGAATTTGGTCAACCGTTGAACGGGTTTGTTGTTTTCGGCTTCGGTCAACGAAAATCGTTGCTCCAAGTTGTGTTAGCCAGCCTATAAAAGGCCATCTTTTAATTTCTGATTTGGCTACAAAAAAAGATGGTAAACATGCACCCATAACAAAAATATCTGGTGCGCCCACATGATTTGCAATGATAAGAGACCCAGGAATAACCTTCGGGCCATGGGACACCTTAACTTTAATGTTAAAGAATAAACACGAACATTGTGCCCACAATTGTAAAAAAAAAATAACTGTCCGGTAATAACTTTTTTTAGAAAGAAAATAAATAAAAAGTAGCCCAAAGCCCATCAGTCCAAAAAAAAGATAGATTGGGACTAATAGGGTAATTCTTGTTGTAGCGAGTAGATATTCCATGATAATTTCAGAAAGTTTCGTTAGTTTTCTTTCCAATGCCAAGCATATCAGCTAATAGTATTCGAGAGATATTATTCATCATGGATTTTACTACCTCTGAAGTTTTTAATTCAGGGGAAAGGTTAATGTCAAAAGAAGCGGTTAATTTCCTTGTAATATGGGACCATGCCATTCGGCTTTTTAGGATGCTGTAATGAATTTTGTCGATTCCGTAGAACGATTTCATATCATTAATAACGCTTATTCTTTGATTAGAGGATTGTAGAATGAACTGATTAATAGCCTTAATATTATTTGAAGCTTGAGAATATGTTACCGGACTCTTTGGAAAATAGAGCTTTCGGAGAATACGAAAATATAATTCACTAACATCATTCTCAAGGTCTACCGAAATTGAAGTGATAAAAATATTTGCTTCAAACTCATCTAATAAGTTGTAGAGGTATTCAAGGCCACCAATTATTTTTTCTGGAGAAGCATCGTACATAACATCATTACCGATATCTGTTATAAGTGTAACTATCTGCTGGTTTTTAATCCTTTTCCTTTGGATCGCTTCAAAAATACCACTGTCAAGAATCGGAGAGTAGGTTGCGTTAAGTATTCCTCCACGACTAACATAACCCCTTCCTGGGCCCATAGCATGTAGAAAGCTAGCTGTTCTTGGAAGAATGCACCTTTTAATACAACTTTTTAGCCCATCAAAGGAGCGAGCTAGATTGCTTGCACCAAGGAAAATAAAAAGGATGGGGTTTTCTGCTTGGTTTCTAGTCGAAGCCGGTAGAGGAGGGGGAAAAGACATATATTTTTGGAATTACGTATTGTTTCCCAGCGAAATGGGAAGTTACTCAACAGGAATAGGACTGACATAGATTTCACGAGGTCTGACCCCATCGGAGGGTCCTACCACGCCATCTCGCTCCATCATTTCTATAATGCTTGCGGCACGATTGTAACCTATTCTTAATCTTCTTTGTATATAGGAGATAGAAGCTTGTCGGTCTTTTGCGACTATGGCTAATGCTTCATCATATCTTTCGTCATACTCGTCGGCGTTCTCAGTTTTTTCTTTATCAGTTGCAGAAACTTCAAAAATCTCCTCTTTATAAGTAGGTTTTTTTTGTTCTTTAATAAAACTTATAATCTTGTCGATTTCATCGTCACTCACCATTGCACCGTGAATTCTTAAGAGTCGATGGGTTCCTGGAGGCATAAATAACATGTCCCCTTTACCAAGAAGTTTTTCTGCCCCCATCGCATCAAGTATGGTTCGGGAGTCGACTCGAGATGTTACTTTGTAGGAAATACGGGATGGGAAATTTGCTTTAATGATACCGGTTAATACATCAACTGAAGGGCGCTGCGTAGCGACAATTAAATGGATTCCAGATGCCCGGGCCATTTGAGCAAGTCTTGTGAGGGCTTCCTCTACACCCTTTGAAGCAACCATCATAAGGTCAGCCAGCTCATCTATGACAATCAAAATATAGGGTAATTTTTCTGGAGGTTCGATCGGCTTACCGTCCTCTCCTTCAGATTCTTCAAGTTCCGTTTCATGGGGGTTGATACTTTTCTTATTATCCTGTTCCCACTGTCTGAGTTTTTTCTCATATTTTTCTTGTTCCTTTTCCATTTTTACATTAAACCCAGTGATGTTGCGAACACCTATTTTTGCCATTAATTTATATCGGTTTTCCATTTCCTCTACAGCCCAGGATAAAGCAGCGGCAGCTTTTTTCGGATTTGTCACAACCGGCGCAATAAGGTGAGGAATTCCATCAAAAATAGAAAGTTCTAACATTTTTGGATCGACCATTATCATTTTCACTTCATCTGGTGTAGCGTTAAGAAGAATACTGCAGATCATTGCATTTAATCCGACGCTTTTTCCAGCGCCGGTAGACCCAGCCATTAAAAGATGGGGGATAGTGGCAAGATCTTGCACTACTGGTTCACCAATGTTGTCTTTTCCTATGACCATCATTAACTTTGAACCTGATTCAACAAATTCTTTAGAAGTTATTATTTCTTTAAATGAAACAACTTCCTTTTTAATATTAGGAATTTCTATTCCTACGACAGGTTTTCCTGGGACCGGGGCAAGAATACGTAAACTAAGCGCTCGCATGGCAAGTGCAAGGTCGTCACTCAAGGCGAGAATCCTGCTCACTTTTATTCCTGGGGCAGGCTCAAATTCATATAAGGTGATGACTGGTCCTGGAAGAACCTGCACTACCTTTCCTTCTACACCAAAATCAGCTAGTTTGCGCTCAAGTATAGAAGTGCTGATTAGGATTTCTTCTTTTATTTCATCTGAATTTTCTATCGGCGGAGGGTTATTTAGCAAGTTGACAGATGGGATTTGGTAACTTCCATTTTCAGGCGAAGAGGGTTGGTTTTCATTCACAACAAAATCGACAATTTTCTTGTTTTTTCGAGGGACAATAATAGGGGCCTGGGTTGGTTCTGCTGTTTTTTCAAGAAGCTTAGTTCTGCTTATAATTAATGGCTCGGTTGGTACAAATATCTCTTCAGACTTTTCTTCATCAATTATGGAAGCTTTACGAACAGTATTAATCCAATTTTTTAATATAATTTTTAAGTTGTTAAACAATCGTAATAACTTACCAATGCTCGTTCCTAGAAGTTTGCCTGTTATTTCTAGTATGGAATTTACGGTTTTTCCTGTCATGGCAAGTAGTGAGACTAAAACTATGGTGATCAAAAAAATGGTAGCACCGACATTGCTTAGCCACAGAATTAAAAACCTTCCTAGAAGCACACCTGTAAGACCTCCTACCTGAGCATGATTTTTAAAAATAGGGTCAGAGTCCATTTGGACCGCGCATAAAGCGCATAATCCCGTAAGTAAAAAAACACTAGAAATCAAACGAAGTGGCCAATGGTTAAACTCTTTTCCTCGTACAGCAACCCATCCCATAATTAGAGTTATTATGGGGAAAAAAAACGCGCCGCTTCCAAACAGTTGGATTAGCCCATCAGAAATATAGGCACCAATCAGACCTCCAGAATTTGTGACCAATTCTTGAGAAGAAATAGATGTGTTCATCGATGGGTCTTTCGGAGAGTAGGTTGCTAGAGATACTATACTAAATAAAGAAAAGGCTAAGATCCCAATTCCTAAAAAATCGCGAATAAAGACAGAGTTTTTTTTGTTCATGAGATTTTTTCTGTAAGAGAAGTTTGATTTACTAGACGATGCGTTGTGTCTTGAAGCACAGTATCTTTTTTCCAGTTACTGTGGGTTTTTGGATAATCTAAGGTGAAGTGGAGCCCTCGGCTTTCCTTACGTTGCAAAGCGCTCATGATAATGAGGTGCGCAGTGAGAGCGATATTCCTAAGTTCTAGAGTGTTTTTAGTAATTGTGAAATTCCAGTAATATTCTTTAATTTCGTCCAGAAGCAATTGAATCCTTCTTTCAGCTCGACGGAGCCTTTTATCTGAGCGCACGATTCCTACATAATTCCACATGAGCCTTCTAATTTCGTCCCAATTATGTGATACAACAACTGATTCATCACTATCCACTGCGTTTCCACAATCCCAGTTAGGTATATTATGAGGTATTGTGTTTTTGAATGATTCTGACTTAAGTAATGATGCAGCCTTGTAGACTGCTCGACTTGATAGTACAAGTCCTTCCAACAAGGAGTTAGAAGCTAGTCTATTGGCACCATGTAATCCGGAATAGCAAACTTCCCCACTTGCAAAAAGGTGTCGAATATTTGTTTGGCCGTTAAGGTCAACCAATACGCCGCCACATGTATAATGGGCAGCAGGTACTACAGGAATTTGTTTTTTGACCATATCAAAACCAAACTGCAAGCAGGTTTGATAGATATTCGGGAAACGTTCGCGAATTCGATAACCCTCTATATGTGTAATGTCTAAATAAACGCAGTCATCACCACTTTTTTTCATCTCATGATCTATGGCGCGAGCAACAATATCTCTTGGAGCTAGACATCCTAAGGGATGATAATCTTCCATAAAACTGCGTCCATTTTTCAACCGCAATATACCTCCTTCTCCGCGTACCGTCTCAGAAATTAAAAATGATTTTGCTTGAGGATGGTATAAGCAGGTTGGATGAAATTGAACGAACTCCATATTGGCTATTTTGGTACCTGCGCGGTAAGCTGCAGCAATTCCATCTCCAGTCGCCGTATCTGGATTTGAGGTGTAAAGATAAACCTTCCCCGCACCTCCACTAGCCAGAAGAGTAACTTTACTAAGAAAAGTTTTTACTTGTTTTGTATTTACATCAAGAATATATGCCCCAAGCGCTTCATCTTCAGGGCTTCCGGGCTGCACCTTAGAGTTTAATCTACCGAGGGTTATCAAATCGATCAGCATATGGTGTGGGAAAACCGTTATATTGGGTTTGCCATCGATTGCTTCAAGCATAGCTCGTTCTATTTCTCGTCCAGTAAGATCATTAGCGTGAAGAATTCGATTTCTAGAGTGTCCTCCTTCCCGGCTTAAATGGTAGTCTTCCCCCCTGCGGGTAAACCTAACACCCAAGTCAATTAGTTCTCTTACGTGGGAAGGTCCTTCTCTGCAAATGATGCGCACAACATCTTCACGGCACAATCCACGGCCCGATTCTATAGTGTCATTTGAATGTAATTCAAAAGAATCGTCATTGGTCATAGCAGAGGCTATTCCACCTTGCGCATACAAAGTTGCAGATTCTTCCAGCTCATTTTTACTGACGATTGCCACTGATCCAAACTGGGAAGCCTTGAGGGCAAAAGTTAGCCCCGCGATTCCACTACCAATAACCAGAAAGTCTTTTTCAATTATCATGTTTAAATTATAGATTCTTTACCCTTTGTTTTCAATAGGATAATGGGGGGGGAGTAAATGAGACTTCTATTTTATATGTTGACAGAGCTTAGTTTACTTTTTTCAAAGATGGATTCAAAGAGTTTTTGGGATTGGGAAAGCGGAAAAGTAATAGATTAGATAAGACGTTATCTTGCGTTAACGGAAATTACCTTTTTCATCTATAGTGTAAGTTTTATCACTACTACTATGTTTCGCTGTAGCTTGGAAGTCAGTTTTTGTTTCCTTTCCGGGTGGAATTAGAATAACTATGTTAGAGGACTGGGTAT
Organism: uncultured Nitrospinaceae bacterium; assembly: GCA_964584125.1. GTDB lineage: Bacteria > Nitrospinota > Nitrospinia > Nitrospinales > VA-1 > Nitromaritima. The sequence goes on from CAZOYP010000069.1 coordinate 11,610, forward strand.
AGCCATTGGCAATATCTATGGAACATTGTGTATTAATGTCATTTGCCCAGAACTTTTCACAAGCTTGGTAAAGTTTTTCTAGATGGTCCTTTGATTCTCTGTCGTATCGTAGCTGCTTATAATGCTCCAGCTGGGGAGTAGCTATCGCTGCCACAATACCGATGATAACTAGAATAATTAATAGCTCTAAAAAGCTAAATCCCATTAAATTATTTTTTCGATTTAATTTAAATATCATGTTTAACTCTCTAATTGCATTAAATGAATGACGATAGTTGAGTCAGGGGAAAATCACTACGGCAGCATTGATTAGTGATAGGCCGATCAATCCAAGATAAAATATAACGCGACAAAAGAGTAAAAGTAAATTCTTATAAAGTCAACGTTTCAAGAGGATCCATATTTATATGCTGGCCTTGGGATTACACCAGCAAGGGAAATAATTTAAAAGTTAGGTGGTTTTTATAAAACATTAACTTATGCTTAATTATTATAAAAAGTATTTAAAAATAGCGATAGTATGCCGAAGTCATATTAGAGAATCATCTGTTAGGAAGAACTATGAGTGAAGATAAACACCAAATTGGGATACTGGGTGGTAGTTTCGATCCGGTGCATATGGGTCATATTGGTTTAGCACAAGAAACATATGAAATGTTCGGTTTAGATCAGGTTCTATTTGTGCCAGTTTTTCAATCACCCCACAAAAAACATATTCCTATGACCACTACCTGCCACCGTATGGCGATGCTTAGGTTAGCTCTTCAGAATAAGGCCCACTTTGATATTTCGGATATGGAGGTATGCAGAGAGGAAATTTCTTACACCATCGATACATTAAACCATTTTAAATTGATATATCCTAGCAGCGAATTATTTCTCATAATAGGGTATGACAATTTATTAGAACTTGATACGTGGAAAGACTCATTAAAAATTATGAAAAGCTACAATATATTGGTAGCTTCTCGGCCAGGAATAAATCTAACTTCATCAGAAGAAAAAATTCTTGGAATGTTTAATGGAAACTCGCCTTATTGTTCATATAAAACACAAAGCCGAAATCTAGCCTTTTTTCACCGAGAAACAGGAACAAAATTAGTTGTATATGATATTAGCCCTCTGGATATTTCTTCAAGGGATGTGAGAGAAAGGTTAGCATGCGGGAAATCATTGGATAACTTGTTGCCTCCGGAAGTTGAAACATATATTATTGAGCACCGAATTTATAA
>CAZOYP010000070.1:0-12601 GCA_964584125.1 uncultured Nitrospinaceae bacterium
AAAAACATAAAGTCAATCCACTTGGCGGCTGCCTACCAATGCTTCTCCAAATACCTGTGTTCATTGGACTTTATCATGCCCTTTTCTTTTCCATTGAGCTACGTGGCGCTCCATTTGTTGGCTGGATTCACGATCTTTCCGTTGCCGACCCCTATTATGTTTGGCCTGTTATAATGGGTGCCACTATGTTTCTACAGCAGAAACTCAACCCATCCATCGGTGACCCAACTCAGCAAAAAATTATGATGATGTTGCCTATAGTATTTACTTTTCTATTTATGTCCTTCCCATCGGGCTTGGTTATATACTGGACAGTCAATAATATACTAACCATATCTCAACAGGCTTATATCTATAAATTTACCAAAGACTAGTGCTTTGCAATAGGTGAACCCTGTCCTTTTTCTTGCTATTCTAACTTTATATAGAGTTGTCTTTTTGTATAACTTCCGCTTTAGCAGATCTTACTATGAGTGACATAATTGCCGCAATAGCCACACCGATAGGTGAAGGAGGAATAAGTATAATTCGATTCAGCGGATTGGACTCACTTTCTATTGCCCTGAAAATTTTTTGCACACCTAATGGCAACTCAGTAAAAAAAATTTCTCCGCATAAAGCTCATTTCGGCTCTATTTATGACCCAACAACTGGAAAGTGTGTGGACGAAGTGATTCTCACCTGGTTTAGAACTCCAAAAAGTTTTACTGGTGAGGATACTATAGAAATTAGCGCTCATGGCGGAGTATTCGTCTCATCTCGAATACTTGGGCTTGTGCTTGACCATGGTGCACGCCTAGCCGAACCCGGGGAATTTACACGCCGGGCATTTATGAATGGTCGTATCGATTTATCTCAGGCTGAAGCAGTTGCTGACCTTATATCAGCAGCTTCTGATAAAGCTCTGCAGGCTGCTATCATACAACTAAAAGGTCATCTTTCAGAAAAAATTACTGGGCTTTATGATCGCCTTCTCTTTATTCTCAGTCAGATAGAAGCTGCTATCGATTTCCCTGAAGAGGGATTAGATTTTCAAAAACGAGAGACTACAATCAGTGAACTAAAACAGATCCATGAAGAAATATGTGATTTAATTAAAACCTATCAGCAGGGAAAAATATCCCGCGAAGGAGCATCGGTTGCTCTTGTAGGGAAACCCAATGTAGGGAAATCCAGTTTACTGAATGCTCTTCTTCAAGAGGATCGTGCTATCGTTACTCCACACCCAGGAACCACCCGTGACACACTGGAAGAAAAAATACGCATAAAAGATATTCATATTAACATCATTGATTCAGCTGGGTTACGCAAGTCTCCAGAAATCATTGAACAAGAAGGTATTCAAAGAACTCGCTCTGCTATTGAAGGGGCTGATCTCACCCTTGCCATTTTCGATCGTTCGCAGCCTCTTGACGAAAATGACGACCTCATTTTTAAAGAACTAAATGACAAGTCTATATTAATCGTTATCAATAAAATTGATCTAAAAGAACAGTGGGCAATCGATAGCTTGAAAGAAAAAATCAAGCCTGACACACTTGTTTCTGTTTCTGCCAAAAAACAAAGTGGCCTAGATTCTCTTACAGATGCTATTTATAATTGCATTATCAATACAGAAAAAAGCGACGAAGCAGTTTTTATATCGCGTGAACGACATCGCTTAAACTTAGTTCAGGCTTCCTTGTCGTTGGAAAAAACCCTTATCTCATTAGAAAATCATTTTTCGGAAGAATTTGTAGCTACTGACCTTAGTATAACAATGAATCATCTTGCAACCATCTTAGGAAAAGTTGTAGAGGATGAGTTACTGGATCAAATTTTTAATTCTTTTTGTATCGGCAAATAACTTAATGCTAGATTTAAAATTCAAATGACTGCTGAAAACATTTCACACATCCAACCTCTTATCCTTAATGAAAGACTTGAAAAGGGTGATGATATTTGTTTAATCGATGTTCGTGAAGATTGGGAATACTCCCTGGCTTCTATTAAAGGATCGAGTCATATTCCGCTAAAGGAGTTAGCAGATCGCATTCAAGAAATTATGTTTGAAGAAGAAATTGCGGTTTATTGCCATCACGGCGAGAGAGCATTTTTGGCTGCAGAAATTTTGTTAGAGTCTGGTTTTAAGAAAGTTTATCACCTAACAGGAGGGATTGATGCTTGGTCACAAGTGGTTGATCCTAAAATTCCAAGATATAAAAGTGAATCTTTTTAATTCCAAAAAATAAAGACCACTACTCTTCCCACTTGATAGTTTTGATTCTAAATTAAATACCTTGGCATAAATCACTTTATACGTTTCATTGATTATAGCTACGAACGATACTTCACCATTAAGCCCTCTTTAAAACGACATCACGCATAGGACCCGTAGGAGCTTTTTGCCCAGTCCACAGTTCGAACTGTTCAACAGCTTGATTGACAAATAATTCAACACCAGAAATAGCAATACAACCAGCCACTTTAGCCTCTCGGATCAAGCGAGTCTCCGGAGGGTTGTAAACAGAATCAAAAACTATCATTCCTTTTCGTAAGTGTCGGGATGAAATTGGTGTTTCTTCCTGATTTGGGCTCATTCCAACTGGTGAACAATTTATAAGAATATCTATCACCTCTTCACCTGCATTCTGAATATTTATAACTTTTGCATTTAGTTCTCTAGCTAGCTGAAGCCCTTTTTCTTTATTTCGATTGTAAGTGACGGTGACCTTCGACCCTTTTTTGTGAACCCCATATCCAATTGCTTTCGCGGTTCCTCCCGCGCCAATAATGAGCACGTTTTTATCTTTGAGGTCAACATGTTTCTCTAGAGCTTTCAAAGCACCCGTACAATCTGTATTGTAACCCTTCCATTCTTTTCCATTACGCACTACAGTATTGATTGCTCCTATTTTTTTAGCAGTTTCTTCAACTTCATCGACTATTGTCAGGATATCTTCCTTGAAGGGCATCGTCACACTCAGGCCCTCAAAATATGGACTAAATCCTTTAAAAAAACTTTCCACATTATCTACTAGAAAAGGAACATATATATCGGTTGATCCTGTCTCTTGAAAAGCTCTGTTATGAATTAGATACCCCATGCTCTTATAAACTGGGTTCCCTATCACACCAAAAATTTTAAAAGAGTCTCGCTTATCACATACACGATAGATATCTCTCAAGCTTGTACCAGTTATTTGCCCAGGAGCTGTTTCCTTTCCTGTTTCTAAAGAACCGAATGTTAAAAATGCACCTAATAGTGGCGAAAGGATTCGACTTATCTCACCTTTCTCCCCCATGCATAGTGCGATAATTTTTTTACCATCTCTTTTAGATCGATGGATAAGATTAAATAAAGCAAGATTATTGTTAATATCGCGGGCGTATGTAACAATTTTAAGTATATCCGCTGGCATCGCACACATTAAGTCGTACAAATGTTCTATTTCCTCGGGAGTATCCGTAAAATTATGGTATGAGAGTATAGTTTTTGCATTGTGCTCAGATTCGAGAAATGGTTTCAGTAGTTCCTTAGGAGTGGAGGTTTCGATATCAACATATTCTGCACCAGCAACTATAGCCTGTTTGAGCACCTCAATTCTTTCCTCCTCACTCCCTGAAAACTGTCCTCCTTCGCGTTTGGTTCGATTAGTAACAATGCAAGGTTTCGTGGAAGCCGCCAGAAGACCATTAAGGTCGTAGTCACTCATAAGATCAAGCCGCAACTCAAAAATATCCGCCAAAGGCTCTGCCGTGGCAATATCTTCTAATGATTTATGCTGATTGGGGCCAACGATAGGAATGCAGATCATAGAAAGGTTGTATACGAAATCCCTAATTCAAGCAAGCCTCAAGAAAATTTTTTAGACTTAAGAAGAGTCCCCCTTTAATCGCTCGCTAGCTCAAAATCTCCTCAATCTACTTTTTTAAGTAACCCAGTGTAGTGGAATCAAAGAAGGTTTTATATCTTTAAAATGGAGTGGCTTCTCTATCCGCTTGTTCTTTTTTCTTAGCATTTGCTTCAGCTTTAGCCTGCTCATCAATTTCCATAGATTTTTTTAAAAATTTTTCTCTAACATGATCAGCTTGTTTTTGCATCTCCTCTTGTTTTTTCACTTCAGCCTCGCGAGACTTCTCTATGGCATTATGAACAACCCTATCTACATAAGAAACCGGCTCAACATTTTTGTTTAAATCTGGGTTCGCCTCAGCCGGTACTTGGTTTGTATTTTGTATTACGGAAAGAGCCGCGCTAATAGCCCTCTTCTTTTGTGCTTCAGAGGAAATGGTGACGCGATCGACTTGATTTTGGATTGTTTTAACAGGGTTTTTCCGATTCAACTCAGCCATACGGGTTTGCTGATCGTACTTTCCAAAAACCTGATTTACTGGAATAATTGACAAAGCCATTTAAATCTTCCTCTTGCAGGTCAAACTTTTCGTGAGATAAGTGGTCTATTTTTAAAGAACCCGCCATATCCCTTACCGATTTTTTTTCCCTCTTGTAATCCTAAAATTTTTTTTTCAACTTCCTTCATTTTAAAACTAATCTCATTCTCACACTCTTCTTCCATGTGAACGATTGTCTTAATTAGTTTTTCAAGGTTTGTCTTTAAAGTTTCACCTTCTTTTGCCAAGCCTTCAATTTCTTGTTGAGATAACAATTGAAGTTGCGTTTCTACATCTTCTTCAAGGTTTTTAAAAATTTTCATGAGAGCATTTTTTTCTTCAATAATTTCAAGGACACGGCTCTCATCTTTCTCTTCAATCGCTTTTTGTTGCTCGTCTATCTTTACGATTAGATCTTTGAGACATGACTCTTCATTTTGCAAGCTATTGAGAATCAATTGTTTTGTTATTTTTATATTCATTCAGGCTATCGTAATAAGGTTTTTAACTGTCTGGTTTAATGAAGAAACCTCTGTAAATTCGCCTAATTTCGCCATAGGAAAACTAGGCGTTTTTGTTTGAACTGTTACCTGATTGATTTTTTGATCTAAGTCTCCAAGATCTTCGTTAAGTAAGTTTCCCAACTGCTGACTCAATATAGGAAGAATGCCCGATTTTTCATCAATTAAAAGATCGATCGTTTCCTCAGCATTGACTTCTAGAGACCTTTTTAGTTTGGGTTCGTCAATGACCAAGGTATTATCATCATTTGTTTTAATCCCCGCAGATGTTAATCGGGTCTCAAAATCCCTTGCCACACTGAACAATGAGGATCCTGTCCCGCCCAGAATATCTGCTAAAGCTATCGAGGTTGATAGCTCCTGCACCATTTTTTTCTTTGTATTTACCACTCTGAGCCCTATTTCCTGTAAATTTTCTGACGTAGCGCGAAATATATCTATCTCTTCATTACGTTTTTCAATAGTTCTGATTTTTTTTTGTGATTGAATAGTTAAATCGTAACGTATGTTTTGTAACTCCTTATCTTGAGCAAACTCCTTTGACTGAGAAAGGACATCATTTATCCGAAAAAGGGAATCGTTGAATTGATTAACGAAAGTTTTAATCTGCTCAATAGTATTAGTTGGGTCAAAAAATACTTGGATGCTTGCCTTGTCCGCTGATTCCTTTAACACTGTTAAAACAGCACCTTCAGAAATATTTCTAAACTCATTAAAGTCGCTTTCAATTGTTTCTGGATCACTAAAGGTTCTATCTAATTCAATCGATGCAGGGCGCGGTTCAATATTGAGATTGGTCGCCGGAATGCCCTGGATAAATTCGTCGGTATTAAATTGGAGTTCTCTTTGAATTGGAAGCCCCTTGAGATTAAGCTCAAAAAAACCGAGCTGAAGTAAAATATTGTCGTCGTCTCTTAAGTCTATCTTTGTCGATCCACCCGCAAGGCTAGACAACACCAGACGGTTGTTCACAACTCTAGCCTTTACCCCGCTTTCCAAAAATCCACCATCTAAACGACCGTTATCAATTACGTCTTCATCTGAATTAAGTTTCCCATCTCCATTAAGATCTTCATTAAAGTAAAGACCCGCTCCAAACTCATTTGCGCTAAGGGATATAATATCGAGAGTCCCATTTCTGTTTATGTCCTCTGCACTATCTAACTTGCCATTGCCGTTCGAATCCTCCCCACGATTAATTTTATCTCTTAACTCAAAAATTGAATCGGTGGTCTCAACAGAGATTTTAAATCCATTAATATGAAAATTTCCACTGATTCCAATAGCCCCTATCGGAGTAGACTGTTCATTCGATGCTAGGGTACTACTAATCATTTTCCTAGTTGGAGTAACAGTAAACCTTCCAGTCGGCGAGGCTTTTTCTGCTTTAACTTTGACTAGATCTTCGCGCGATGACTCCGCAGCAACTAGATTAAACGCACCGTTATTTAGAAAAACATTCACTGTAGTTTGTAGAGTTTGAAGAGAAGCTCGAAGGGTGGCTAGTCGCTCAATTTTTAGGCCGGAAAATCGACTACTTCGTTCAATATTATCAGCAACCGGAAATTTATTTCTTTCTGACTTCTCCGAAGCAACTTTGACCGCATTGCCCATGCGGAAACCAGCCAAAGGCCCAGTCCCTTCAAAAACTGGAACACGTCTTTCGACAATATCTAATGATTGAAATACAAGATCATTTTTACCAGGTCTCGGTTGACCCCCGGTCGTCAGGCTCTTCTTTGCCTCGCTAATAATCGCTTTATTACCACCAGAAACAGTAGCGGGAGAGGCAAGCAAAAATGAATTACTTGAACCCGAAATTTCCATTGAATCTCTCAAGTGGAGGGAAAACAGGAAAAAAATAAAGATTTCCCATCTTTTCTCCGATAAGAGCACAAGAAACAGCTTTGGTAGAACCAGAAACAAGCAAAAAAAACGCTCGTCGGCGCCATTGTCGCGTCGACTTAACCACTATCAGGTAGTTACCTAATGGTGGTTTCAGTTCGGCAAGCTTGCCTCAATAAAGCAGGCCACTCTTTCTGTAAAGAAAGAGTTAGTTCCAAAAATTGATAACTCTCCATCGCTCTGCACACTCCCCAGTATGCTTTATAGATGGTGCGAAATCTAATTTAGGAATGAATCCAAGTGCTCAACTGTTGGTAATCCTCCGGATATGACCCGGCGGGCGTAACTTTTTCCCTTAAAACAATCTTTAGTTAAAACATTTAGCTAAATCATCTTATCTACAGCTTTACCCAATCCTGACTCAAGTTGACCTGGTTTAGTCTCGTGTGGTCTATCCTCCTCGATTGCTTCTACGCGGGCTTTAGCTCCCGTCAAATTATTTGGGTGATCCTGATCTACATCAGCTGTAGTTTTCACAGACTCTTCAAAGCCTCCAAGTCCACTAGCCTGCCTGTTACTATATCCACCAAACCCAGCCCCATCGGTAGCTCTTTCAGCTTTTCCCATACTATTACCCATGCTGGCAGGTGTTTGGCCACTTAAAATTTTCATCATTTCGTTTTGCTGTTCTCTCGGCTTTCGCACTTCATCTGGGTGTTTTAATTCAGTACGATTTTTTTCTCTAACGGAACTATCAGAGTTATTAATCCGCGAATCTGATTGGCGTGAAACAGCACTTTGCGCTTTAACGTCTGCGCTTATTTCAACACGATCCGCTTCTGCAACTATTTTACTTTGATCTTGCCCATCATGGCTTTGTGCAGGTGGAGCAATTGCTCTTTTCTCTATATCCTCTATCTCATTCTGTTTTAATGCCTGGCTTGCTGTAGCTCTATTTTTAACTTTCGCATTCATTGCCACACCTTCCTGCAGGTTATCTGTTCCTGCCTGAAGTTTGTTGGCTTTCGGGCCACCTTTTGCATGTATCTGAGATGTTATATCTGTTGTTATATCAGCTTTATCCCACGCCATATTTTCACCCCCCCAAAAAATAGAAAAGTCAATTACCTGATAAAATGTATAGTTATTCTATATGCTCTAATTTGAGTTCACTTTTTTTGCTAGTAATAATTTTCTTAAATATTAAATATAAAGTTTAAGTTTATCAAACCGATAAGCGGTAAAGGTAGCCTAGTACCTCTACTCAAAAATAATTTAAAAAAAATATGTTAATTCATGCTCTATAGTTTTCTAAAGTTAAGGAATATAACTGACAAACCCTGTATAAAACCTTACTATTACCCCATCGGAAAAAATACGTAAAACTTTAGCCCAAGGGTAATTTTTTTTAAAAAAAAATGGTAAAAAAAAACGCCTTAATGCTATAAAAATAAAGCGCATTCTTTCAATGGCTTAACAAATTTTTCTACTTCCTGGTATTTGAGGTTTAAGTCTATTGCGAGCGAAGCTGGGGAAGGAGGTTGGACCATTCCTGATAGTAAGGAAGAATTTCATACTCAAGCAGATCGGCCAGTAATACCCAATCCTGATTTTTGTTGGCATCCACCATTTGCTGGGTAAAATCAACCAAACTAGCCCGCCTATCCTGGATACTTTTTCCATTAAAAACAGTATCTGGAGAAATTTCTTTAGCGGCCAAAACCATATCTAATACCTGTGACAGCCAGTCGATACCATCTATGATATTTATAAAAAACTTATTGGCCTCCTGCTCACTGCCTATCCGGAACAATTCGACTGATTTTTCTATACCCGGGATCAATCGTATGAGATAAGCATCTGCATTCTCTATATTTTTATTGATAATATCTGGCAGGGTAGAAATCTCTATTTCTAGAGTTTCGATTTTTGAGAGTAACTTATTCCGTGTAGCTGATTCGTCGGGGGAAAATTCTTGCCCATCAATTTGAATCGATCTGACAACGCTTCCCTGCGCCACTTCATTCTCCTCTATATGAACCAGTAAGTCTCCTAAACTTTCCCCAGAGCAAGAAACGGCTTTTTCTTTTCCATTTATTAATAACTTCACGCCATCACCCTAAAATTTCAGAACAAAGTATACCTTGCTTCAAGAGCTATTCTATATCCTACTTGAATCAGGGGCAAGAGGAACTAAACCTTCACAGCAACAATAAAAATTGTGCCTATTTGACAAACCTTTTTTGCTGAGTGCTTTAACTAAGCTCCAAACCTAACAAATAGAAAACAATTCCCACAAATCCAACTTGACCCTATCCCCTTGAAATGATAAAAAATGAGGTCTCAAAACCTTAACAAAACGAAGTTATTTGGAGAAGACCTCGATGGAAGTTAAAGAACTTAGAATAGAAATTAGAAAACATCATGTAACTCCTGGTGTAAATGTCCTTGACCTAGTGATAGACGCCGATGGAGAAAAGATTAAAGTTCAAACGCAGCATAAGGATACTGATCGTGCATTTAAACAATTTATAAAAGATGCTATTAGCTTGGGTAAAACTCTATCGGAAGCCCCTATCGAATAGGTATAATTGCACTCTGTGACCTTGGTAAAAAAACCCACCTGGAGGAGCCAGGTAGGTTTTAAAGATGCAATCGCTTCCAAAAAGCCAACCCATGTGGGATTCTCCTCCCTGCATCATTAGTTCAAACACCTTCTTGAAAAATTTTTAGCTGATTCTGTTGAAGGGTGTTATTTAATTTTAGTAACAAGCCAAAACCACTCTATACTTATCATTAACAGCTTCTATAAGTATACTAAAGTTATTTTTTGAAACACCTAAAACCTTACAAGGAGTTTTCATCACTTCTTTTGTCTTCTTGTCGGTTTTTTGAAGTTGGAAATTTATCGGAGGAGTTTATTTCTTTACCTGCACGAATCAATGTGCGAACTAACACAAAAACAACTACCACCACTAAAGCTAAAACTAAATTATTTGAATCAAAATCCATTTCCCCCTCCTAGTCCTCCCCTTACTAAATCTATTTATTAAATACAATCAAAAAAACAGAACAAACCAATTTTAAAACCGCGCTGAACAACTATGTGTAATGACACCACCTGGGTAAAGTGACTTCACTATGGAAGAATCCAGTTTTAAATTATAGCTAAAAACAAAGATTACTACCGCTTGAGATTCATCTTCTTAATTTTTTCTACCAATGTAGTTCGATTTAATTCCAACAGGCTTGCAGCTTTGTTTTTCACCCAATTAGTTTTCTCGAGTGCTTCTGTTATAAGACCACGCTCAAATTCCTCCACTGCATTTTTTAAGTTAATTCCTCCTTCAGGCAAGCCTATAAAAAAGGACTGCTTTAATCCATTTTGTAACATTTCGCTTGGAGACAATGCAAACCCAGGGTTTTCCAGAGCTGACAAATTTTCTCGAGGCGCTTCGCCCAAAACTTTTTCTGGCAAGTCTCTCGGGGTTATGTTGTCCCCAACACTCAATACAACCATTCGTTCAACAAAGTTCCCCAACTCTCTGATATTTCCTGGCCAGGAATAATTTGTAAGCAACTGAGTCGCTTCATCACTGATTACCTTTGGCTTATTACCTTGACTCTCGTTGCATTTTTTCAAAAAATGCTGGACTAAAAGGGGAATATCACTTTTACGATCCCGCAAAGGTGGTATGACAATTGGAATAATATTAAGCCGATAGTAAAGGTCTTCTCGAAACTTACCATCCTTAATTGCATCTTCGAGGTTGCGGTGAGTAGCTGTAATAAACCTCACGTTAACCTTAACCGGTTTATTTCCTCCTAATCGATCGATCTCTTGTTCGGCTAATACCCGCAGAAGTTTTACTTGAAGCGCTGCTGGCATGTCACCTATCTCATCGAGAAAAACTGTTCCCTCATTAGCTAATTCTAAGCGACCTATCCGAGTGTGCGATGCCCCAGTAAAAGCACCTTTTTCATATCCAAACAACTCGCTTTCAAGCAACTCGTGCGGAATTGCCCCACAATTGACCGCAATAAAAGGTTTATTTTTACGCTTACTGTTTTGGTGCAGAGCGCGAGCAATTAATTCCTTACCCGTCCCACTCTCACCAAAAATCATGACAGTGCTATCCGACGCTGCAGCTTTTTCGACAATACCAAACACGTCTCTAATTCCTTGGCTACTGCCAACTATACTGTGTTCACCGATTTGTTTGATTATGCCCATAAGTATTTGATTTTATAATATAAACTTACCTTCTGTCAATCGATTGACGAAAATATAACCAAAGACAAAAAAACTAATTAATACGTTTTGTTATTGAAATTATAATTTTTGATCGAACAAGGTTTGTTTCTACCGACTAAATCATCCCTTTAATATAAAAGTATATTGCTTCCAATAAAACTTGGCCGCGCATTTTTTAAGAATATCCAAGCATTGGCCAATAAAAAAATAAAAGCATTGCAAATGCAACCATACCTAAAAAGCTAAGGAGAGAACCTGTCCGAACCATTTCCCCTATGCTGATGAAACGTGATGAGTAAGCAATTGCGGAAGCTGGAGTGCCTATTGGTAATATAAACGCAAAGTTACTTGTAAGGATAACCGTCATAGCTACCATAGATGCACTTATTCCATAGGTATCATTCATACTTAATGCTGGAGGAAGCAAAACTGCAATAACTGCTGAATTACTCATAAAGTTAGTAAGTACTGTGGATAATACTGCTACTAGCAGTAAAAAAACTGTGGGACTGTAAGCTGTGCTTTCAAGGGCGTGTTTGGCAAGCCATAATGCCGCACCAGACTGAGACATAACTTCACCAAGGCAGATCGCACCACCATACATCAGAATAATACTCCAGTTGACGTGCTCTTCAACCATCTTCCAACTAATAAGGTTTAGCGTAAATAACAGAACAATAGCGATCAAAGCAATATTTGCAATACCTAAATCCTCGCTAAAACAAAACCAAGCAATAAGCGTCAGAATCATTACACTTGCGATTCCTTTTTCTTTTATGGTAATCGCCCCCATTGATTCTAATTTTTTCTGAAGTACTCGACGTGCGGGCTCTACATCTTTAATTTCTGGAGAGAACAATACTTTAAGCACACACCAACCACAGATGAAAAGTATAATGACCATTGGAAAACTCAGTTTCGTATACTCTAAAATACCAATGCTTGAGTTATTAGTAGTTTTTTCAAGAATCTCTACACCAAGAAGAACTCGCCCACCACCAAACACTGTTGTTGTTCCACCGATAATACACCCCCAGGCTAACGCAAAAAATATACCTTTACCAAAAATAGATCCTTCCTTTCTCAAATCAAGAGTATTCACAATCTCTAGGACAATCGGGAACATCATAGCTGCAACAGCATGCTCAGACATAAAACAAGAACTAAATGCACTTAAAAAATAAATCGCCATTAACAAACGTGACGGGTTAGCACCCCAATTATTTATTACCCATATAGAAAGGCGGGCGCTTAAACCGCAAGCAATCATTGCAGCAGATAAAATGAAGACTCCCAGAATAAAAAAAACTGCTTTATTGCCAAAAAAGGAATATACCTCAGAAGCATTCATGATTCCCATCATTGGAATCATCGCGATTGCTAGCAAGCTTGTAATAGAAAGTGGAATTAGATTCGTTGTCCACAAACTAACGCAAAGGAAAAACACACATAAAACTTTGTAGCCTTCACGTGATAAATCAGGAGGCCCTTCTAATGAAATCAAAAAGAAAAATATAGAAAAAAAAAGGACCAGTAAAATTTCTCGACGTAAACGGTCAAGTATCACCAATATCATGGGACGACGATCGACCATTATATCGGGAGT
>CAZOYP010000071.1:0-12448 GCA_964584125.1 uncultured Nitrospinaceae bacterium
CTTCTTTATTTATAAAGTGTTGCGGAGAAGTGGGAAACTTAGCATAAGTCGACTTCTTTTTCAAACAAGACTTTATGCATTAATGAATTGGGATAAAAAAAATTGAAACGTATTGATTTTATTGATTTATTAAAATTAAATACTACTCAACTTCTTCAGTAATACTTTTAAGAGATTCCTCTAGCTCCGTCTGTTTTTCTTGGATTATTTTCTCATTGTCACGATCTGATACTAAGATTCGATTCCCGAAATTTACCGTGCAATGAGTAAAAGGAAGGGGTAACACAAACCTATCCCAAGTGTTCAGTTCAATTTTACGAGTGGCTCCATAAGTCATGGGTATAAGAGGGGAGTTGGTGATACCAGCAATCTGAATACAACCCGATTGGGCTTTCAATCGAGGACCACGTGAACCATCAGCTACAATAATAATTCTCTCACCACGCCCCAGCACTTTTATTAATGCACGTGTTGAAGATATAGCTTTTTTAAAGGTTGATCCACGAATAACTGAATAACCCATTAATTGAGCCAACTTGGCAAGTAAGTCGCCATCCACGCTGGGACTTATCAATAAATGAAAATCAGACCTTCCACGCAAGTGATAAAATAAATAAAAAATACGCCCGTGCCATAGGGTTAAAATATAACTTCCGGAAAGATTATTGAAGTAATCTTCAGCTTCTGTTTTTTTCCGAAACTCGCGAATGGTCCAACACCAAAAGAATATTAAGACATATAAAACATAGGGAACAATAAAATTAAATAGAAATTTTTTCATCCTTCTTTTGCTCCCTAAGAAACTCTATCATACCCACCGCAACTCTATTTAATACTCCTGGGTCACCCAGAGATTTACGAACTTGCAAAAGACGTGATCGAATATTCTCACGCTCTTTTGGATTATCCATAATTTTCAATACTTCCGTGGCGATATTTTTTACAGTCGCTTTATTCTGAATCAGTTCGGTTACTATTTCTTCTCCAGCTACTATATTAACTAGACCGTATAGTTTGATTTTAACAAGGACTCGTGCCAACCAATAAGTGATCCAGTTTAATTTATACACAATAACCATAGGACAGCCAAGAAGTGCGGCTTCAAGAGTTGCTGAACCAGAAGCAATGATTAAAAAATCACAACAGTTCATAACATCATATGACTTTCCCTCTATGATTTTTATATTAAGAGAATTTGATTTTAGCCTGTCTCGAATATCCTTTGAGCTGAACGTATTCGCAGCTGGTAAAATAAATTGGCAATCTTTGAGATATTTACTAATTTCTTCAGCCGAGTTGACCATAAGGTCAAGAAGGAAATTAAGTTCGCTATTTCTACTTCCCGGCATCAGACCAATAGTTCTTTTTGTAGGGTTTAATGAAAACTCTTTCATCGCTTCATCACGAGTCATTGAGGTTTTCACAGTTTCTATAAAAGGATGGCCCACAAACTCGGCGTCAACTCCTTCTTTTTTGAACAAAACCTCTTCAAAAGGAAACACAACAAACATTTTATCGACTGTGCGTCGAATCTGATTTATTCTACCTTTACGCCAAGCCCAAACCTGAGGGCTAATGAAGAAAAGTACTGGACAGGAAAACTTTTTACACAACTTAGCAAGTCTAAGGTTAAGAGTTGGATAATCAACAAGAATCACCGCATCGTAATAACCACTTTTTATTTCGTAGGAAAGTTTACGGTAAACTGTTAAATAGTGAGGCAAATCCCAAATTACTTCAACGATGCCCACAGCCCCCATCCGATCAATATCATAAAATGTCTTAACTCCCTCCCGGCGCATTTGGTCACCACCTAATCCGCTAAATTCACAATTGGAGTGATAATTTTTTAAGGCACGGACCAATCCAGCGCCATGAATATCTCCAGAAGCTTCTCCAGCAACAATCAAGAATCGAATGGGGTCGCCTATCATTAAATTTTGCTAGGAAGTTATGAAAGAAATTTTAGGGCGCACTGAAATGCATTGTCATTTATACACACACTAAAGATATTTTAGCTCGGTCCGCCATTTCCACTACTTTTTCCTGATCAACAATCATTACCCTGCCTGCTTCCATTGCTAATACGGATGCCCCGCCACTAATTAGTCTTTCCATCGTTAGCGGCCCTATACCTGGAACATCATAACGATAATCCTGATTCGTCCGACTAACTTTAATGGCAATACATTTTCCACGTGATAATTCGCAACCCCTCTCTAATGCTTTGTCTGTTCCTTCTATCGCCTCTACAGAAACTACTGTTTTATTTTTTACTACGATCGTTTGTCCAATTTCCATATCTGCGAGTTTTTTTGCGATAGGAATACCAAATTTTATATCCTTCATTTCTTCGACCGATGGTTTTCTTTTTGTAAGAACCCCTTGTTCTGGAAAAACTTCTCCCAGAAGCTCCTTTTGGTCCAAAACGTTGAACCCTTCCTTCTCTATTTCTTTGATCACCCCAAGCAGGAGTGTTTTATCTTCCTGACTAATAAGGCTTTTAAAAAACTTAACCGCACGTAAATCAAAGAAGCTAGGTTGAAAAATTATTTTTTTATCCACCTTTCCGAGCATCACAAGATCAGTTACATCCTCGTTTTTAAATGTTTTAAAAATTTTACCTGGTTTTCCTATACCTATAGAATATGCCTTTCCCACCAGAGGTTCCAATTTTGCGTGTATCTCATCGGAAAATGAGATGGCAATAATACTTAGCCCCCTTTGCATTGCTTTCCTTGCAAAATGCGCGGGAACTTCGCCCGCTCCAGCCAGTAATCCTATTTTTTTTTCTGAACCAGACATTTAATGAGACAGACGGTTGGAGGAAACTAATTCAGTAAT
Organism: uncultured Nitrospinaceae bacterium; assembly: GCA_964584125.1. Classification (GTDB taxonomy): domain Bacteria; phylum Nitrospinota; class Nitrospinia; order Nitrospinales; family VA-1; genus Nitromaritima. The sequence continues at coordinate 2,845 of CAZOYP010000071.1, forward strand.
GTGCAATCCCTGAAAAAAATTATCACCTTGCTGATTTGAAGTGATCCAGTATTTGTAATGCGATATTAAGAGAGTGTAACTCTTTCTTTACAGCTATTTTTCTCTGACCACCTGCTGCACAATCGATAAAGTGTTTAAGCTCCAACTTGAGGGGGTTATCCTTGTGGACAAAAATACGTTCGACCAGAGATTCCTGTTTATATCTTAGCGAACCTGGGCTCAATTGGCTTTCGGATGAGGACTGACGATGAACAAAAATTTCCTGTTCGGTATAATCGAGCAGTATTGATGATTCCTTTTGCGTCACTTCAAGCGTCCTTATCTTATTTTGAGATACCCGACTCGCTAGAAAATTTGCGATACACCCGTTCTCAAATTCTATCTGAGCATTGACTAAATCATCTCGCTTGGAAAAAACAGAATTTCCAACCACGTTGATATTGGTCACATCCGACTCAACAAGATTAAGGACGATATCGATGTCATGAATCATGATATCGAGTACAACGCCATCATCCTTGACTCGTTTAGAAAATGGACTCATCCGCCTACACTCAATATATATTGGATCTTTTGCTATTTTAAACAACTCCTGAACCGCGCCATTAAATCTCTCTACATGGCCAATTTGGAGAGTTACGTTTTTTTTAGCTGCAAGCTCAAACAACTCTTCCGCTTGGTATAGGTTATCAGTACACGGTTTTTCCAATAAAGTGTGAACTCCAGCTTCTATAAATTCCTTACCTATAGAATAATGGAGAGCAGTTGGAACTGAAATAACAACAGCATCAACCTTTTGAAAAAGCTCTTTGTAGTCAGTGAAAGCAGAAGTTTTGTATTTCTCGGATATCATTTTAGCGCGTTCTAGATCACTATCTACTACTCCAGCCAAATCGGCCTCACGCATATCAGACAGAACGCCAACGTGATATTCACCCATTCTCCCGACCCCAACAACACCTATTTTACACTCTGCCATTATCTAATAATTCCTCGATCAGATTGATTCACAAAGTTAACGAGATAACGAATCTCATCTGACATTTCAATTTCTCCCTCTATCCTTTTTATAGCTTGGGTAGTATTCAGCTCGTCATGCATAATAAAACTGATCGCTTTCTTTAAGCTACTTCTTACAGCAGGGGCCACCCCGGCCCTTTTTAGTCCTATTGAGTTTGTTCCAATAAGCCGTGCAGGATTCCCTTCAACAGTCGAAAATGGAATAATATCTTTTACAATTCGACTCATACCACCAGTCATAGAAAGTTTTCCGAATCGCACAAATTGATGAGCACCAATCATCCCTGAAATGAAAGCACGATCTTCAACCACGATATGACCTGAAAGTGAAGTCGCATTGACAAGAACGACGTCATCCCCTATAGCGCAATCATGAGCAACATGTGCGTAAGCCATCAAAAGACACCTCTTGCCCACTGTTGTTTTTTCGTTCTCCTTTGCGGAGCGGTGGATTGTAACAAATTCTCGCACAGTAGTTTTATCATCAATTGCTACTGAAGACACAATATCACGAACTCCCGCTATTTGTGGATCTCCCCCAATAGATGCCCCATGAAAAATTCTACAATCTGCCCCCACAGACGTACCTGCCTCAATAAAAACGTTGGGGCCAACTTCTGTTCGATCTCCAATTGTTACTCCAGGCCCGATGGTAGAAAATGGGCCAACTCGAACATCTTTCCCTAGCTCAGCGCTGGAATTAATTTCAGAGTTGTTATGAATAATCACTTTGGTACTTTTATCTGTAATATAAAATTATAATTAAAAAAATATCTGGCTTAAAACCTCAAGGGAGGGAACTCTGACGTTGGCTTTTTCCTTAGTCTACTTAACCGCATCATCCGTTTCTTTCCCCAGCATTGCCTGAAGACTACATTCTGCAGCAAGTTTATCTTCAACGTATGCACTGCCCTGAAAACGAAATAATGTACCTCTTTGTTTTATTTTATCCAACTCTAACCGCAGTTGGTCCCCTGGACGAACCGGTTGGCGAAACTTAGCCCCATCAATCCCAGTAAAAAAAACCGAACCGTGTCCCTCTTTTTTTAACTTTTTTAAAGCAAGAATGCAGGCAACCTGCGCAAGAGCCTCAATGATGAGAACTCCAGGCATAATTGGGTATCCTGGGAAGTGCCCTTGAAAAAATGGCTCATTGGTAGTGACGTTTTTTATACCAACAATGCGTGATTCCATATCACACTCAACTATACGGTCAACCAATAAAAATGGGTATCGGTGGGGAATCACCCTTTTAATCTCATCAATATCCATCATGTGTCACTTTCTTTCAATTATATAATCCACATATTGCGAAGGTGGATTTTCTCGGTAAGTCTTTCACCTTATTTTGTTTTATCGTAGGTTTGGGTTGCCAGTGTCGTGAGGTCAACTGATTGGTCAAAATAAAGACCGACTTTTTTTTCAAGTATCATCGTAAATTTTTTACTTTTACCTAAATCTTTGATGACTTTCACCATTTTTTTTAAAATTTTACTTGTGATAACTTTTTCTTTTTTCGCAAATTCTTCATTTTTATCCTGAACATAACGTTCAAAATTCTTCTTTTTTTGCATTAGAGAATCTTCTTTTTTCTTTTTTAATTCTGGACTAAGCACCATACTCTTTTTATTAAGATCTTCGACAATCTTTTTTAGCTGCTTCTCTTTTGCAGTAATCGATATTTTTTCTTTTTGAAATTTAGTCTTGAATGAAGCAAACTCTCTTTTCCATTCTTTAGTACTAGAAACAGCTGTTTGAATATCAATCACTCCAATTCTTATATCTTTTGCATACCCAGGTGTAGTTTGAGCGAGTATAAAAAATATAATTAAAAAGCAAAACAACCTTGTAAACTGCCATGACCGAACAAAACCACTAAACATGAAAAACCCCTATTTAAAGATTAAAAAGAATTTCCTGCGGAGAAATGGAATTCAGCTGATTCTTCACCAGCTTGCTTATCGAGTTTAACACCATAAGCTAATGTTAGCGGCCCAAAAGGGCTTAAGAAACGAAATCCTGCTCCAATACTATCTCTCATATCTGCCAAATCCCATGTGGCTGAGGTCGAACTAATATCATCACCTCCGCCATATAATTGACCACGGTCATAAAACACAAATGTCTTTAATGACTTTGTAAACGGATATATAAGCTCTGCGTTTAGCAACAATGACTGATTTCCACCCAAAGGATTGCCCGAAGCATCTTTAGGCCCAACATTTTTAAGCGTATAGCCTCTCAAACTCGTGGGTCCTCCTAAAAAGTAGCGCTCAAAGGCTGGTAGATCCTCGCCACCATAACCGTCCGCCCAAGAAATAGCACCATGCAGCATCCCGACAAGCTTCCCGGCAATAGGCCAATAACGACTAACTTTATAGCTTATTTTATGAAACTTACTACCACCAAGACCTGCTAGACTGAATCGTACCACATGGCGCGAGCCCGTGGTAGGATTCATAAAATCATCCCTAGTATCTCTAATAAAAGAAGGTGTAATTCGACTAGTAATTCTTGTTTCATTTTTTAAATAACTAGTCTGCGTCACAACATCTGTGATTTTGTTATTGGCAAAATTGTAATTTATACCCCCCCAATCATGTTCAGACAAAGACTTTCCTAAACGAAACCCTGTACCAGTATTTCTGGCCTTATAACTATAATAATTTGTTTTTCGGTTAAATGCGTCAAACCCTCCCGACATTTCTGAATCGAACAACCTAGGGTCAGTTAAAGATAAGTTAAAATCAGATCTTCTAGATGATAAATTAGTAGAAAATACCACTTTTTGCCCGCGTCCAAGAAAATTATTTTGGGATATACCCGCATTAAAAATCAAATTTTCGGTGGAACTAAATCCGGCACCAACATTAATAGACCCTGTCGGTCTTTCTGTAACTGTAGCTGTAATATCAATTAAGTCTTGTTCCTGACCTCGGCGAGTATCAATTTTCACATCTTCAAAAAATTGAAGATTATTAATACGCTGCTTGCTTCGTCTAAGTTTTACACTATCGAAAAGATCGCCTTCTTTAAGACGAAATTCACGTCGAATAACATTATCCAACGTTCGTGTATTACCCATAACACTAATTTCACCGACATAAACTTTTCGCCCTCTATCCGCTTCGATACTTATATCGACAGTACGCGAGTCATCATTGATTTTTGTTACTGGATTAATATCTGCAAAAGCATAACCTCGCTCAGAGTAAATATCACCAACGTTCATAACTCCTTCTCTAACCTTCGAGAGGCTATAAACATCTCTGCTCTTTATTAGAAGAGCCTTTAAAATATCATCCTCTGATACGGTATCGTCAGGATTGGTGGTTATCTTGCCAACTCTATATTGCAGACCCTCCTCAATAGAAATAGAAATACTTATTTCTTTATTTTTTTTATCAATATTAATTTTGGGTTCTTGTATCTGAACGCGCAAATACCCGTTATCTTGGTAATATCCTTCCAAGCGAAACATGTCTAGCTTTAAAATATCCTTTTTATAAATCCCTGAATCTTCGAGAAACGACAACCATGACTCCGCTTGGGTTTCCATTTGATCTTTAAGAGTATCTGCTGAAAACTTCTTGTTGCCAAAAAAACGTATATCCTTAATCCCTACTTTCTCTCCCTCACGAACTCTGATATGAATGTTTACAAGATTTGTGTCTGACTTTTTTGAAACAACATCAACCTCAGCAAAGAAAAATCCTTTTTGGTGATACAATGACTTAATTTTTTCTTTTGCCTCTTTCGTCATATGTTCCTGAAACGCCTCACCTCGTTTAAACCCCAAAATCTCGTGGAAGCTGTCATCATCTACTTCCTCGTTCCCATAAAAAAGGATTTCGCCAAGGGAAGGTATCTCATCAACTATGAAAACTACCTCCAATCCCTTAAGACCTTGTCGAGTTTCAACGCGGATGTCTTTAAACTGCCCAAGGCTATATATCTGTTCAATGTCTTTACTGATTTGCTTTCGAGAGAGCGGCTCTCCTTCACGTGTTTTGATATAGTAAAGAAGGGTCGAGGTTTCGACACGCTTGTTGCCTTCGATTTTAATAGAGCCTACAATGCCATCTGTTTGAGCATGGACCTGCAACTCCATGGCAAGCATGAAAAAAAATATCAGGGCAAATATAAAAATTGGGAACGTTTTAAACACGAATCAAAAAGTCTTTGTTTTTTAAAAAGTTACCCCCTTCCCAGCACGAGGCGGTAGATTTAAACAAAAAAAAAAGCACTGGTGTCTTCGATCTCTACGGACCTGAAACACCAATACTTTACAATAATTTACACTGATTTGGAAGTTACTTTATCTCAATCTCAGGGACTCTCTTACCTACGCGTTGACAACGCTTGATTTTTCAGTAAATACTAAAGCATCCTCATGGAGGCTCACCTCGATTACGCCACCGTTTTTGAATCTCCCCTTGAGCATTTCATCAGACAAGATATCCTCAAGGTGCTTCTGCAGGGCACGTTTTAGAGGTCTAGCTCCAAAACTCTTGTCATATCCTTTTTCCGCTAGCCACCTCTTGGCTTCAGCAGTGACATCCAAGGTCAGCCCTTGCTGAATCAACTGTTCATTGACCTGGAGAAGTTGGACATCCAAAATACTAACAATATGCTCAATATCCAACGGCCTAAATACTACTGTCTCGCTAACCCTATTGAGAAATTCAGGGTTGAACATACGCTTTAAGTCCTGTTTCAGGTCCTTTTGCATGCGATCGTGACTCATTTCAAGGTCGTCTTTATGAAACCCCAACGAAGTCCCTTTATCCAAGGATCGGGAACTGATATTAGAAGTCATAATGATAACTGTGTTCTTGAAATCAATGACCCTACCATAACTATCTGTTAAACGACCATCATCCATTATCTGCAATAAAAGGTGGAAGACATCAGGATTGGCTTTCTCAATTTCATCAAACAGAACAACAGAATAGGGTTTTCGCCTAACTTTTTCAGTAAGTTGCCCTCCTTCATCATAACCAACATAGCCCGGAGGTGCTCCCGTTAAGCGAGACACATTGAATTTTTCCATATATTCAGACATATCTAGCCTAATCATAGCATCGCGATTACCAAACATAAACTCGGCTAACACACCCGCCAACTCTGTTTTCCCAACACCGGTTGGTCCAAGAAATAAAAAACAACCTATTGGGCGTCTCATGTCTTTGAGTCCAGAGCGTGATCTTCTAATAGCCTTCGTGAGTACCTGAATGGCCTCGTCTTGACCAACAACCTTGGAAGCTAGCTCAGATTCCATATTAAGCAGACGCGCACTTTCCCCTTCTTCTATTTTAGAAAGAGGAATCCCTGTCATACTTGATACAACTGCAGCGATATCTTGATCCGTTATCTTAGGCTCAACAATATCATTATTCGCTTCCCAGCTATCTTTTTCCTTCTCTAGCTTGGCTCGCAACTCCTCTTCTTTGTCTCGAAACTCAACTGCTTTCTCGAATTCTTGATTTTCAATAGACGATTTTTTTTCACGAGCAACGGTATCAATTTCACGTTGAATCTTGCGCATTTCTGGTGACTGAGTGACTCGTCTTAACCGAACTCGAGAACCCGCCTCATCAATCACATCAATTGCTTTATCCGGTAGAAACCTGTCACTTATATATCGATCAGAGAACCGGACAGCCGTAACGATTGCCTCATCAGTGATCTTAGCCTTGTGGTGCATTTCATACGGAACCTTAAGACCTTTAATTATCTCAACCGTCTCTTCCACGGAGGGTGGGTTCACAATCACCTGTTGAAATCTACGTTCTAATGCGCCATTCTTCTCAATATATTTACGATACTCTTCTAATGTGGTTGCACCAATACACTGAATTTCACCACGCGATAAAGCGGGTTTAAGCATGTTGGACGCATCAACTGATCCTTCTGCCGCACCAGCTCCCACCAAAGTATGGAGTTCATCTATAAAAAGGATAACGCTCTCGTTTTGGACAATTTCTTTCATTATTCCCTTGAGACGCGCTTCAAACTGACCGCGGTATTTAGTGCCCGCTATTAACGATCCAAGATCCAAGGACACAACCCGCTTGTCATGTAAAGTATCCGGGACCTCTCTCTCTACGATAAGCTGGGCTAAACCTTCTACAATAGCTGTTTTACCAACACCCGGTTCACCAATCAGAACGGGATTATTTTTTGTTCGACGACTCAAAATCTGCACTACTCTCTCTATCTCCTTAGCGCGACCAATAATGGGATCAAGTTTTCCATCAACTGCCATCTTAGTTAGGTCGCGACTGAATTCGTCCAAGGTAGGAGTTTTACCTTTTTCACCGCCACGTGCTGTTTCAGCGGGCTCTTTAAACATCTCAATTATCTTCTCTTTCACATCGTCGAAATATACCCCAAAACCATTGAGAATCCTGCAAGCCACTCCTTCTTTCTCTTTAAGTAAACCTAGCAACAGATGCTCTGTACCAATGTAATTATGATTCAAAGAACGTGCTTCCTCTACAGCGAACTCCAAGATTTTTTTTGCACGAGAGGTAAAAGGGATATCACCGATAATCAAAGAACTAGAACTGCGAGGCAAGTTTTTTTCCAGTTCTTTTTTAAGTTCAGTCAGATCCGCACCAATTTTTTGAATGATAGCAACCGCAATTCCACCTCCATCTTTTATAACACCTTGAAGAATATGCTCCGTGCCAAGGTATTCATGGCGATACAACTCCGCTTCTTCTCGAGCAAGTATGATGACCCTGCGAGCTCTTTCTGTAAACCGCTTAAACATATTTTCGGTATCCTTTTTAAGTGAGAAATGACTGCCCAGCGAAAGCTATATACTACCAGTAAACAAAAAAATTGAAGTCAATCTTTATTAAACTATTTTATCAAACAACGTTTATAAAACAAGCCTTTATTTAGCTAAACCAGAAACTGGCATATCACACAAAACCTTTATACCTCAAGGCTTTGGCGCTTTCATTTTACCATAACTCATTCAGTACAATTTCGTAAAAAAATCGAATAAACCTGCTACTAATGAAAGATATTGATTTTTCTAAGAGCTAGATTAAGTATAACTTGCTTCGCTATGAAAACATATAACAGCAGCAGTTGTACTGGGAGGGGCAAATTCATTTGCATCCGTAAGCTCGATTCCAAGATCCTGTGCTTTTAACATATTCCAAATCACCTTGTTGTTGGATAAATCGGCAAGGGCAGCATAACCGGGACTATACCGCTCCCCTTGCGAATTTTTTTTGTATCCCGCTCTTAATCGGATCAAGTTATGAATGTATTCGGCCAAGTCTTCCGCAACCCGGTCACACAATCCTTGCAGGTATAATGCTGATTCTGAATCATTTTCGTTCTTAAACTGTGCGATAGCCTTCTCAGATTCATTACCAGCCGTGGTAATTTGCAACCCCATCGCATCCATTTGACCCGAAGATTTTGGAAGAACGTATTGAGCAACAGAAAAAACATCTTTTTGTCCCTTGCCTAAACAAACTGAAAAGCAAATACGAGCCAACTCCTTTTCTTTATCTTCAGGATGGTAAAGAATCACATCATCCCCCTCAGACTGCGCCGGCAACAGAATAAACCGCGCCCTTGGTGTGATCCAACTATTTGACTCAGCTTTTTCAATCCACTCTTTTTTTAATAGCTTCAGTTGATCAAGATCAACTGATTTATCCTTCCATGTAGATTGTTTCCCAAATTTCCAGTTAAGGGAAAACAAACTTTTACTATCGAGATTGGATTCCAGTTTTTGTAATTTAAACTCAACCTTATGCAACCCGTATCCCTCTCTTGGAACTTCGTGTTTTTTGAAACCAACCACTCGCCTTGGTAAGGTGGACAATAGTTCATCCTGTTTTTCCCTCATTCCCTTAGCCCGCTTGTATTCGTTCAGCAGGCTTTCCTTGTTTTCGCTAAAAAAACTGTCGAGATCCCCTTTTTCCTTTAGGCGATTCATTACATTCACGCCATCCATCCCACTTTGGCAATAAAAAATATTATTTAAAATATTTTTTGTGTCATTTTGTCCATGCATGGCAACATAGCCCGCGTGTCTAGAATTAACAGGGGCACCGCCAATTAGAATTGGAATATTGTAAGATTTTTGCTTCAGCATATTTGCAATGGTGATCATGTGGTTGGAAGTTTGCACCAACAGAGCACTTGTTCCAATCGCATCAGCATTTTCTCTTTCTGCAGTTTCAATAAACTTCTCTAAGGGTACCTGCACACCAAGATCAATCACTCGGTAACCGTAGTTTTGCAACAAAGTCTTCGCAAGATCTTTGCCGATACTGTGTACATCCTGATAAACTGTACCGATAACCACCGTGCCTTTATATTGAATCTCGTCTTCTGGGCTCACACCACTTTCCAAACGCATAAACCATTCTAAAAACTCCATGCAGTTACGCATCACATCTGCGCTTTTGAGTAAATGCGGAAGACTCACTTCTCCTCGACCAAACGCATCGCCCAACTCACGCATGGTCCTCATGAGATAGCCGCTAACAAAATCCAAAGGTTTATGTCTCGTCGTAACCTCTGCAACCTCAACTACAATATGATCACG
>CAZOYP010000072.1:0-12101 GCA_964584125.1 uncultured Nitrospinaceae bacterium
GCTTTCGGGGATGCTGCAGGTTTTGCTTTCGGGGATGCTACACGTTTTGCTTTCGAAGAGAGCTCAATCAGATCTAATCGAAATGTTGGAACAACAATTCGATCCTGAGTTTTAGGGCTAGGAAAAAACATAACCCATGTAAAAAAAAGTAGATGCGCAAAAGTCGAATAGACCAGCATCTGATTAAAGTCGATTGACGGTAAAAATTCAACACGCATGAGTTCAAGGTTCTGTTACCATCCCAATATTTTCAATGCCGGCTCGCCGCACTGTTGCAATAACTTTCATGACAAACCCGTAATCCAAAGCCTTATCCGCCTTTAAGTATACTCCCCCGTCTTGATTATCTCTTAGGTATTCTTTTGCCTTACTAGAGAGGACCAACAAATTAAACATTTCATCCTCATTCCAAAAAATTTTTTTGTTATTTTTAAGCGTAACACTCGGAATTTCTTTAACTTGAATTGGTTTAGTGGTCTCTTGAGGAAGTTGAACCTCCAAACCATGTTGCATTAGAGGTGCAGTGATCATGAAGATCACTAATAAAACCAACATAACATCCACAAAAGGTGTCACGTTGATATCTGCCATCATAGGTCGCCTTTTTCTCAGCATAATAAGATGACTGAAATAGAAAATATTTTTTTAATAATAGCGATCAAAATAAATCCAATTCATTATTTTGAGTTAGCAAAGTATCTTTCGAAAAATTCTTTTCTAACAAAAAAATGAAATCATGGGAGAAGTCATCCATATCACTGGTAAATGTTCTAATCTGATCACTAAGGTAGTTATAAAAAACCACTGCCGGAATCGCTGCAACCAATCCTGCCGCTGTAGCGATCAACGCTTCCGCAATTCCAGGAGCCACTCCGCCAATACTGGCTGATCCTTGAAACCCAATTGTACTAAATGAAGTCATAATTCCCCATACCGTACCAAATAATCCTATGAACGGGGCTGTGCTGCCAGTAGTAGCCAAAAAATCCAAGCGGCGCGAAAGCCGGCTAATTTCAGCATTTATCGCTTTATTAACCGCTAAACCTATCCCTTTAATATCTCTTCCTGAGATAAATTTCTCGCTATCCGAAAAAAGAACTTTGGTGTTTTTTGATTGGGCCATCTCTTGAAATACATATAGTTCTCGGTACCCAACTAAAAAAACACGAGCAACGGTGCTGTATTGTAATTCGCGAGCATAGTCATGTATATGAAGAAAGTTATTAGCCTTGGAGAAATATGAAAAAAAACGCCGATCCTCATCTCTAGCATTTTTGAAAAAAAAATATTTCTGAAAAATGATCGCCCACGACACGACTGAGAACAAGAGTAAAAGCAACAAAACACTCTTAGCCATAATGCTAGAATTTAGCATCAGACTAATCACACTTAAAGTATTTTCAGGTATGGTTTCCTGCACGGCAAGAATTTGGCCGCTTAGAGCAAGCCAAGCACCTCTATAAATTTTTTATTGTCAACTAATTAGCCAAACCAATATAGTAGAGCCTTGCATTATTGTCAAATAAGGTTGGAGCTAAAAAAAGCCTTTTCTCACTATTTACCATCAAAAACACAGGACACCTTATTATGGTTTCTTAGTTCTTAAAAATAAATATTAGAAAATTCCTAAAGAAAAAAGTGAAACTATTTTTTCACCCTTTCAAGATAGTTTCCAGAGGTGGTAGACACCTTAACCTTCTCACCAATTTCTATAAAGTTAGGAACCGTAACAACAAGGCCCGTTTCAAGAGTAGCTGGTTTACCACTCCCGGACGCGGTTGCTCCCTTGAGTGGAGGATCTGTTTCTATTACTTCCAACTCTACTGCTTCAGGAAGGGCAACACCTAAAGGTTTTTCTTTATAAAATTCTATTTGAACCGTGGTGTTTGGAAGAAGAAATTTAACAGTTTCTTTTAATAACTCCTCATCTAGAAATATTTGTTCATAGGTTTCGCAATTCATAAAACAATACCCAGAAGGATCATTATATAAATATTCCATCTTTGCCTGTTCTAAAGATAAACGCTCAACCTGCTCATCAGCTCGAAATTTCACCTCTGTCTGCAAACCATCTAAAAGATTTCTCAGTTTAACCTGACAGAAAGCCCGTCCCTTCCCAGGCGACCTATGCTCAGAGGTCATGACTCGATAAATCTTATCATTATGCTTAATTACAAAACCAGGACGGACTCCATTTCCATTAACATAAGCTACCATGTTATGCTCCGAATACTTTAGCAACCAAACAGGAATATAACCCTATCAATATTTTTTAAGTGATTATAGCTACCGTTCGAATAGAAGCAAGTTAAATAAGGTTTTATACAAAATTCTTAATTCATAACAATATCGAATGAAATGTCCTCTTTGTAATTACCATCCCTGCCTTTTTCTTGTGAAAGGTGATGCCAGAGAATATTGGTCTTGTGAAAAATGTCACCTCATTTTTGTTCCACCTAAATTTTTTATTTCAAATAAAAAAGAAATTGAGCGCTACTTGGAACACAACAATACTCTGGACAACCAAGGATATGTAAAAATGTTTGAAGAAAAAATTACCACTATTAATAAAATATGTCCTGGAATAAATACTGTTCTAGATTATGGATGCGGCTACGAACCTGTGCTCAAAAAGCTATTGGAACGAGGGGGATATCAAGCGCATGGTTATGACCTAAATTTTTTCTCCAGTGAAGAACTTGGAGAAAAGTATGACCTAATCATTTCAACTGAGACCTTCGAACACATAAAAAAACCCGGCGAGGATCTAGCACGTCTGATGCCAAAAATATCGAGCAAAGGATACTTGGCTATAATGACCCGTTTTTATCCTTTAAAAAATAACTCCTTATGTCCTGAGTCTTTTAGCGACTGGTATTATAAGCGTGACCCAACGCATATCGCGTTCTATAGTCAAAAAACATTTTCATGGATAGCGAACGAATTCAAAATGAATATCTGTTATAACAATAATTTTGATTTCACTATATTTCAAAGAAAGCAATAAGGAGGACTATGGCAGGAGAATACGTATTTACCATCAGTAGCCTTTCAAAGTCTTACAACGCTAATACCGTTCTGGAAAACATCAATCTATCTTTTTATCACGGAGCCAAGATAGGCATCGTCGGCGAAAATGGTTCTGGAAAATCGACCCTGCTAAAAATCATGGCAGGCGAAGATAAAGAATTCAATGGGAAAGCGGATCCCCTTAAGGGTGTCCGAATTGGATTTATCTCACAAGAACCGCGCCTAGATATTAGTAAAACCGTAAGGGAAAATGTAGAAGAAGCTTTCTCTGATATTAAAAAACTACTCAATGAGTTTAACGAGGTAAGTGTAAAAATGGGGGGGCCTTTATCAGATACCGAGATGGAAAAAGCTCTCGAAAAAATGGGACGACTGCAAGATCAAATTGACTCAGTAGATGGATGGGAACTGGACCGCCAAGTCAATGTCGCCATGGACGCACTGGTACTTCCTCCAGATGACCAACAATCTTCGACCTTATCGGGTGGAGAAGTTCGACGAGTAGCATTGTGCCGTACCCTTCTTCAAAAACCAGATATTCTTCTTCTTGACGAGCCCACAAACCACCTTGATGCAGAAACAGTTCAATGGGTAGAAGAAACTCTTGCCAATTATCCAGGTAACGTAATTGTTTCCACCCATGATCGTTATTTTCTAGATAATATTACAAAATGGATCCTTGAATTAGAGAATGGACGAGGTATTCCATTTGAAGGTAATTACACAGCATGGCTGGAACAAAAATCAGAACTGCTTAAGCGAAGAGATAAAACGGCTTCTAGTTTACAGAAAAAAGTTGACCAAGAACTGGAGTGGCTTCGCGCCAGTCCTAGCGCGCGTCGAAAAAAAAATAAAAGCCGCATAAATGACTATGAGAAACTCGTATCTCAAAAAATTGAGGTTGATGAAAATACACTCGATATACAAATCGATCCTGGCCCTCAGTTAGGGGAAAAAGTAATTGAAGTCTCAGGCTTAACTAAAGGTTACAAAGATAATCCCCTTATAAAAGATTTAACATTTTCTATTCCACGTGGCGCAGTTATCGGATTGATCGGGCCCAATGGAACCGGGAAAACAACTCTCTTTCGAATGGTTGTAGGTGAAGAATCTCCTGATTCAGGGAAAATAGAAATCGGCTCCTCTGTAAAGCTGTCATACGTTGACCAACATCGTCATGACCTTGACGATGGAAAAACTATTTTTGAAGAAATTACTAGCGGTACCGATCAGATAGAAGTTTGTGGTAAACCAATCAATTCCCGATCTTATGTGGGGAAATTCAACTTTAAGGGTAGTGATCAACAAAAAAAAGTGGGTAATTTATCTGGGGGAGAGCGCAATCGAGTTCACTTAGCAAAATTACTCCGACGAGGGGGGAATGTCTTACTTCTTGACGAACCTACTAATGACCTTGATGTCACTACTTTACGTAATCTAGAGAGCGCAATCCTGAATTTTAGTGGCTGTGTTTTGGTAATTAGCCATGATCGTTTTTTCTTAAATCGTATCTGCACTCACCTGCTAATATTCGAAGGGGAAAGTAAAGTACGATGGTTCGAAGGAAATTTTGAGGAATACCAAGAAAAACGAAGAGAGGAACTGGGCGGAAAGGAAGAAAATAGACGGTCCAAATATAAAAAACTAACCATTCGTTGATGCAAGCTACGTGTGAAAAGCAACGTCAACTTGCAAAACGCTTCAGGTAATGAATGATCTGCCAAATATCCTCGTCACTCAGAGTAAACTTGTGAGCTGGCATGGCCGTTCCTTTAGATCCATTTTTAATAATCCAAAACAATTGGCCATCTGACAGGGATCTCATTGTATCTGCACAGGTAAAATTTCTCGGTGCGGGTTCTAACCCTCGTGCCAAAAGTCCATTCCCATTGCCTCGAATACCATGGCACATTTTACAAGCGGTGGGTTTTGCTTCTTTCTGATAAAGTAATTTTCCTCGCCCAATATTTTTTTCGGTAGCATACAAGGGATTTGGTTTAAGAACATACCTTGAAGGAGCTTTTTTGGTTTTACGCAACTGAGGGCAAATTCCTGAGGCAACAATCAGATTAGTAGGATTTATAGATGCCTGGAATGGATAGAGTTTTGGAGGTCTTAACTGAGGATTTGCTGATACCTGTGCCACTAGTAATACAAAAAAAGAGGTTGTAAATACCAAGAGAAAAAATTTCAAAGCTTACCCCCCCCTCCTTTCAAATTCCGCTACCTTAGCTTAAAAAGTATCAAGAGAAAGTGGGCTTAGAAACTAGCAATTGTTTCCAAGAAGAGGCGAGCATCAACTGAATTGATATAACACTAAAGAAAGTTACCTCCTTCAGGTTAGATACTCTAAAACATTGCCTAACTTTGATCCTTTAAGCTCTAGTTAGCAAGAGTCCTAAGATATAGAATGATTTGCCAGACTTGCCCATCTGTCAAATTTTTGTAAGCATTCATCCCTGTACCAGGCAATCCGTTTTTCACAACCCAAAACATCTGGCCATCTGGTATGTCTTTCATCGTCTCAGAGCAAGAAAAATTTCTTGGAGGTGGATTCAGACCAGGAGCCATCATTCCCATACCATTTCCAGTTGATCCATGACAAATCTTGCACGCTGTCGGCTGCGCGTCTGTATGAAAAAGCGCCTCTCCCGCAAACAAGTTATTCGAATTCGATTCTAGCGGATTTTTTAATTTCAAAAACTCATCAGGTGCCGACGTAGTGTAACGTATCTGCGGACATGTGCCTTTCCCCATGTGCCCTGTTCCGTGATGCATGTCGTGCTGCCTATATTGCCTTAAACCATGCCTAACACTAGGACCAGAAAAAGCTTCTCCAATATAATATAGGAAAAAAATTAAGCCGATAAAAAACACCAAAGATCTAGAGACAAAATGTGCAAAGTAGGCCATAGAATTTAATTCTAGCTTTAGGTCAAACTATCATACTCACCACAGGTTATGTTTACGAGAATCACCCAACAAAGTTTATTCCTTTATTGTGGAAACTCTGTAGGCGCTTTCACATGCTGCCAACCCTCTCCTTCCAAGGTACGAAGCATTTCTAACAAATCGTTTATCTCCGAATCTGTAAGGTTGAGTGGTATGACCTGATTATCCAAGAAAGGATTTTTGACACCTCCCTTGTTATAATGTGCAATTACATCTTTTAGCGTTGCAAATCTACCATCATGCATATAGGGGGCAGTCTTGGTAATTTCTCTAAGTGTTGGAGTCTTAAATGCCCCTAAATCTTTTTCGCTTTTGCTCACTCGATAACGACCTAAATCTATAGTATCAGAATCGTCCCAACCAATCCCTATGTTATGAAACTGCTCGTCAGAAAAATTCGTGCCCATATGACAAAGGTTACATCGCGCCTTATCAAAAAAAAGCTTCTTACCTCTCTTTGCAGACTCTGAAATTGCGCCTTGATCTCCGTCATAGTCAAAACGATCAAAAGGACTGTTCCCCGAAACTAACGTTCTTTGAAAAGAAGCAATCGCTCTACCAACATTTTCTTTAGTTAATTTATTTACCCCATAAACATCACTAAATAGCTTTTTATAACCTTCGATACTGTTGATTTTTTTAATTAATTCGTCATGGCTTGTAAATCCATGCTCAATTAAATTGGCAAATGGTCCGATCGACTGATCTTCTAAAGTAGCCGCGCGGCCATCCCAAAACTGGGCTTTGCTAAAACCCCGATTGATGGCAGTTGGGGCGCTTCTACCCCCTTGTTGGCTATTAATTCCAGTTGAAACAGGCTGCCCATCAGTGAATGCCAGAGCTGGCATATGGCAACTTGCGCAAGCTATTGTATTATTGGCTGAAAGACGTTTGTCAAAGAAAAGCAGACGCCCCAACTCAATTTTTTCTTTAGTCATCGGGTTGTCTTGTGGAACTTTAAATGCTTCCTCATCCAGTCCAAGTGGAATTTTTAGCTCATAGGATGCTTCAGAAGCAGCTTCGACAGTCAAAGGATAAACAACCCATAAGGAAAAAACAGCACTTAAAAATATACACATCATCAACCATTTTTTTTTATTATTTTTACTTACCATATCACTCACTCCTTAACAAAATATTATGTGTCCTTACGATGTAACGTTTAGGTAAAATTTTCTTCGCAAGCTATTATTTTTTATCAAATCTAGTTAAACTCCAGCAAAGGTCCTGATAAAAAGAATTACTTTCCAACCTTCTTCCTCGCTGATTACTTTTCCAACTCTAATCGGCATACTGGTTCCTGGGCTTCCATTTTTTAATACCCACATCATTTCACCGTCACTTCTAATATTCTGCCATTTGGCGTCAGTAAAGTTGCGCGGGGAGTGACCTGGAACTTTTACTCCTTTTCCTTTCACGCCGTGACATTTCACACACAGTCCCTTCCCAAAGTAAACTTTACTGCCCTCTTTTATATTTTTTTTTGTTGGGGGATAGGGGTTATCCATATCCTGAAGATTTTCAAGAATTACCTCAGGCACCCGTGGATAATAAATATCTTTGTGAAATGCTTTTGCTGCAATTATGGGAAAAAGAAGCAACGCCAGAATTCCAGCAGAAACTAAGGTCTTATATTTCAACATTGTCCGTTTACTTATAACTTTTGAGTAACAACCAGCCCTAGCCTTCTAATATAAAACCATCAAAGATCTTTAAAATAAGTTGTTTTCGCTGGATTCAGGCAACACTAATTTTTTTATATTGAGAAAACACCTTAAGGTGTAGCATGGCGAACTAGCCTTAAAAATGCGTCCGTTGCCGCTACTTTATCTTGAAAAGATTTTCCCCCTTCATCTTTAAAAGAAACTATGAGGGCTTTGTTTTGCTTGTCCTCACTAGTCCAAGTACTCCAACCAGCTCCCTTTGGGAAAATATTATCAATAAAAATTTTATCACCATCCTTATCTGTATTTCGTTTACGCCTTTCATAAAGAAGACTCGCTTCTTTTACGGATGGCAAGCGCCAGTCATTATATCCAGCAAATTTTTTATTGTTCATTCGCTGAACATATTCCTTGGCGGTATACCAGTTGACCCACTTATGTTCCATTTGCCAATAATCATTACTCATCCACATCAAACCATTCTTTTTATCAAGAACTGTGCCATCTAAGTGCTTTTCATATCTTTGATCGGAGGATACTTTAATAGGTTTTGTCTTTTTGGTTTCGGCATGGACAATCGAAAATATACCAATCGAAAACGTGGCAATCGTTAACCAGCCGGTTATGATTATTTGGAAACGCGAACCCAGTTGCATGGCTACTCCTCCTTAAGGCTTAACCTCTATATTATTGTTTCTGTGTTTATGTAATTCTACAATGTCCATCACAGTGTGTAAACGGGAATTCACCTTGACAGGTTATCGTCTTAGAATAGAATTAAATTATCTTAATATAAGGAGCTTGACCTTGATGTTATCCCACTCAAATATCTTGCAGAAATACTTTAAATTTATTTCCCTACTGATTCTAATTGTATTAATACCCATGGTTGTCTCAGCTGGCCCAAATGATCAAACTCGCTGGGATAAATATTATAATATGGAAAAATTTCTCTATGGGACTGAACCAATTTCATTCTTAAAGGAAAATATAAACCTACTTCCTAAAAATAAAGCGCTCGACTTAGCAATGGGCGAAGGTCGAAACGGAGTTTATCTGGCAACCCAAGGATTTGATGTGCTTGGGCTTGACATTTCTCCTATAGGCCTAAACAAAGCACAGCAACTTGCAGAACACCATAACGTCGAAATTCAAACTAGCGTAGTTGATCTAGAAAATTACCAACTCGAGAAGAGCTCTTATGATTTAATTATTTGCACTTATTATATGCAAAGAGATTTATTTGATCAGATAAAGGACTCACTTAAACCTGGTGGCATGGTATTAATCGAAACCTTTAATACTGACTATCTAAAGTATTCCAGCTTCCCAAAAAAATATCTTCTCCAACATAACGAACTCCTAGAAATCTTCAAAGACTTCAAAGTTATTCGCTACCAGGCTTACGATGATGGTAAGGAAGCTTTCTCAAGCATTATTGCGCAAAAACCCAAGCTGTGAATAGAGTTGAAAAATTTTTCATCAGACTAGCTAATTTTTTTCCGGTTTGGGTTCTCGGAGGGGCTTGTTTGGCTTTATGGAATCCATCTACAGCCACATGGTTTCAGCCTACATGGATTCCACTCTTTCTGGGAATCATTATGCTAAGCATGGGACTAACTCTTAGTTTAGGTGATTTCCTGCGAGTTATTCAAATCCCTAGATCCATTGCTCTTGGTGTTGGACTTCAATACACCATCATGCCCCTTTTAGGTTTCAGTCTGGCAAAACTCTTACATCTACCTATGGACTATGTCATTGGAATCGTTTTAGTTTCTTGTTGCCCTGGAGGAACTGCATCTAATGTTGTGTGTTTCATAGCACGAAGCAATATTGCTCTTTCTGTAAGCCTCACGGCAGTTTCAACCCTTGCTGCTATTATTATAACCCCACTTCTAACAACTGTTATGATCGAATTTATTTCACAAAACTCGATGGGGGCAACGATTCAAGTAGACACTATGGGGCTACTGATTAACACCTTTAAGATAGTCATACTGCCCGTAACAGCAGGAGCTTTACTCAATCACTATTTCAGGAAATGGGTCAAAAAAATTAATCCCTACACCCCTTTCATTGCGGTGATGTCAATCGTATTTATTGTAGATTTCATTCTCGCAGTTAAAAAAGAAGAACTTTTCTCAACGGGGTCTACGCTTATTCTTGCAGTTGTCATCCTGCATACACTAGGGTTTTTTCTCGGATATTTTTTATCAAAGTATTTCAAGTTCAATGATAAAAACTCTCAAACAATATCTATTGAGGTCGGAATGCAAAATTCCGGCCTGGCAACAGAACTTGCTAGAAGCAATTTCCCGGATTTTAGTTTGGCAACTGTTCCAGGAGCTATTTCCGCATTGACTCATTGTATCCTCGGAAGCATTGCTGCTGGGCTATGCCGACTTAGAGAAAGCCACAAGTTACAATAAGTAACTCTTAGTTCTTTACCATCAAACTGAGTATTAGGTTTTCTAGGAAAATTTTTTACAAGATCATTTCCCATGTAATAACCTGTTCTGCGAGAATACTATTTTTTACTTTTTTTCCGATAACGCGTTCTAAATCGGCTGGGGAAATCCCTTCACCGGGCCGTTTAAAACTGATCATTTCTGAGGTTAAAGCTGTACCCGGTTCGATATCTACTCGAGCCACTAAACTACGCCGTGCCGATTTCTTTACAGTTTCTTCGGAATCTTGTACTTTTTTCACTCCGTTTCCTAAAATGTCCCTCACATTAGCTGTTGCCTCTTTCAAAGCAGCAAACTCAGAAGGTTCCATAGAAATTTTATGATCTGCTCCCGGAAGGTTACGATCAATTGTAAAATGCTTTTCTATCATAACAGCTCCTAAAGAAGCGGCCACAATTCCCGATAAATTGTCTTTAGTATGGTCGGACAATCCAACTGGTAATTTAAAATGCGCGGGCATTTCTTTCAAGCAAGCGAGGTTCATCTCGTGGTATTGGGATGGGTAATTAGAGACACAATGTAAAATAATGATATTTTCATTACCCTCACACCGAATCGCTTTCAAGGCAGCTTCGATTTCCTCATTCGTTCCCATACCGGTCGAAAGAACTATCGGCAGGCCTGTTTGTCCTATCCGTTTCAAAAACGGGAGATGAGTAAGGTCAGAAGACGCAATTTTAACCGCAGGCATTCCGATCTCTACCAACATATTGAGCGAATCATCATCAAAGGGTGTAGAAAATAGAGGAATGCCTAGTTCATGGGAAAATTCAAACAAGTGCTCATAAGATTTGCGGGTAAGCTGATAACGCTGAAAAAATTCATATAAAAAAATTTCGCGATCGGGGTGGTCAGGATCTTGAGCCTTAACCGTTTTGGAAATTAATTCGCTACCGATAAAAGTTTGTAACTTAGCAATGTCAGCACCATTCTCTGCGGCTGATTTTATCATCTCTCGAGCTAAGTCAGCATCGCCATTGTGATTAAACCCTATCTCCGCAACAATCAAAGGTGCCTTATTGGCCCCAAAGGGCCTTCCACAAAAAATAGTTTCGTTTTTATCGTTCTGAAGGGAATACAAGGAAAGCTGGAATTTATTAGGTAAATAATTTGAGGCGAACCAAACATATGTCCATTCTATCTAAGTTATTATACACTATAAAAGATATCGAACCATTGAAACCATCATGGAGAAAGACCTTGAGCCAAGTTTACAATGTTTTAGTTGCTACCGAACTGAAAGGGATTAGTGAAGATGCTGAAAAGGAATTGAACATGCGTCTAGAAGAGCATGGTTTAGAAAAAATACCCACTCTAAATTCTACTTGGGAAATGAAATGTGAAGCTGAAGATGAGTCCGAAGCAAAAGACCAAGCAGTCCAAATTTTCGTAAATGTCTGCCGTACTTATCCATTTGAACTGCGCATGGTCGTTCATGCTGGCACTTCTCAAATCATGCGAAGAAAAAAAACTTTCGAACTCTGATCAATAATACCCTCCCCTTAGGCAAAGGACTTTCTACATTGGGTGATATATTAAAGGTTATATTTTGCTTACTTTGTCATGAGTTAGGCACTTTTTTGCTTCCTAAAACTATAAGTTAAGCTAGTTTAAAAATAGCTTAACCGCCCGCACAACCCCCCATATATGGTAAGATGTGAGCTTAAACTTTAATTATCTATTTTAGACCAAGCCTCTTTAAGCTTTTATAAACTTGGGTTATTAGAAAACCCAATAATTCATGAAGAGCTTAATAAGCTTTAGATATCTACCCAATTTAAATGAATATCATTTTAAATAGTTATTGTAATTTGAAATGTAATTACTGTTTTGCAGACGAGTACATGGAAGAGACTGTGCGTACTCCTGGCAAGTCTATGGATTTCGACTATTTTACAAACGACCTACTTCCTAAAATCAAAAATACTCCTGTTATCAATTTTATGGGAGGCGAACCAACCCTCCACCCACAGTTCAATGATATTTT
>CAZOYP010000073.1:0-11976 GCA_964584125.1 uncultured Nitrospinaceae bacterium
CTGCGGTTGTTGTGTTTACTGCAATTGTTACTTTTGCAGCGATTCCATTTGGTGAGCCTGTAAAGGTTTTCGGTCAAGAAATTGGGTTGTGGGTGGCAAACGTTAATATAGGGCTACTTTTTGTGTTTGCAATTTCTGGGATGGGGGTCTACGGGATGGTTCTTGCGGGGCTTTCTTCAAATAATAAATATTCCCTGATGGGTGGATTGAGATCTTCGGCACAAATGATTAGCTACGAACTCACATTGGGTTTAGCTGCTTTGAGTATTGTTGTTCTAACGGGATCACTGAGTTTGATTGATATGGTTAATAGTCAAAATTCTTATCCAAATATTTTGATTCAACCGTTGGCATTTTTATTGTTTTTTATTGCAGGGATTGCTGAAACCAACCGTGCGCCATTTGACTTGCCGGAAGCAGAGCAGGAACTTGTTGCAGGTTTTCATACTGAATATACCGGTATGAAGTTTGCGATGTTTTTTATGGGTGAGTACATCAATATGGTGACTATGAGCGCATTAGTTACTATTTTATTTTTGGGTGGATGGAATTCTTATGGAGTTCCAATTTGGCCGATTGTAGCGTTTGCAGGTAAGGTGCTTTTTCTTCTTTGTGTTTTTATTTGGTTACGATCGACATATCCACGTATACGTTACGACCGATTAATGACTTTTGGTTGGAAAGTTCTCGTCCCACTTTCTTTATTAAATCTTTTAGTTACAAGCACATGGGTTGTCTTGTAATCATGGTGACAATATGATTATTAAAACTTTTGATAGTGTTAAAAATTTGTTAATAGGACTCGGAGTTACATTCAAGAACCTGTTTTCAAAGCCGGTTACATTTTCCTATCCAGAGGTAAAACGAATTATGCCAGAACGCTACCGTGGTCGGCATTTCTTGAACCGTGACGAGGATGGTTTGGAAAAGTGCATTGGTTGTAGCTTATGTTCTATTAATTGTCCGGTAGGTTGTATTCATGTTGTCTCGGCTGAAAATGATCCAGATCATCCAGTTTCTCCGGGCGAGCGTTATGCAGAGGTTTATGAGATCAACCTACTTAGATGTATTTATTGTGGCTACTGTGAGGAGGCATGTCCTGTAGATGCTGTTGTTTTACGTGAGCATTATGAATTGGCCGATTATGATCGAGATACATATATTGCAACCAAGGGCGACTTATTGGTTTATCCGGAACCAAATGAATTTAAAGTAAATATTCTGGGTAACACAACACGCATTTAATAGAATTATTTTTTGTGTTTAGCCTGAAGATTGGTTCTTTGCTTTTTGAAATACTGAATATTCAAAATTATAAATTTTATGGAGGGGGAGACTTTGTTCGAATTCGACTTTTTCGAACTAACTAGAGCCACAGTCACAACGGTGGTTGGTTTGACAGCCGTCCTCGCGAGCCTTGGCGTGATTCTTTGCTCATCGCCTATTTACTGTGCTTTGTATTTAATCGGGCACATGATTTGCCTTGCCCTGCTATTTCTTCTTTACAATGCAGAGTTCATTGCGGCAGTACAAATTATTGTATATGCCGGTGCAGTGATGATTCTATTTCTTTTTATTATCGCACTTCTTGGCGGGAAAAAAGAAATACAAGAACCTTCAACTGAACGTTCTATATCTATTATTTTCGTGGCTACCATGCTTGGTGAATTATTTTTATCTGCAACTGTAGGACCTACCAAGCCTGTTGAAGGTGAGTTTGATATACAAACAGTTGCTGAGGTAGGGGGTAGTGCCAAGGCAATCGGACTAGAATTATTCTCGCGCCATTTAGTTTCATTTGAACTGGCATCTGCCTTACTTCTAGTGGCAACTGTTGGAATCATTTGCCTTTCAAAGTTTTCCTATATTCCGGTTCGAAGGAGAATGAAATAACAATGGGACATCAATTTGTTCTCCTTATAAGTGCCACCATATTTTGCGTGGGGGCTGTTGGATTCCTCATCCGCAAAAACCCCTTGGTTATGTTTATGTCTGTGGAGCTAATGCTCAACTCTGTCAACTTTCTCCTGATAGGATATTCCAGTTTTCAGAACTCAATGGATGGGCAAATTTTTGCATTAATGATAATGACGGTGGCTGCGGCTGAGGTGGTAGTTGGGCTTGCTATTATTCTTACTATTTTTAGAACCCGGCATGATATGGATGTGGACCACATCAACACTTTAAAAGGGTAGGGCGCTTGTTTTCTTACTGCTGGTTTATATTAATTTCTCCTCTAATAGGCTTCGTTGTTCTAAGTTGGTTTGGCAATGGAATGTCTCGCAAACGAGCGGGTTTAATCGGTTGTGGCTCGGTCGGGCTTTCTTTTTTAATTACCTTGATCGCGCTAGTTGGCTTTCTACTGAGTGAGGAAAGTGAAAAAGGAGGCGTCTCCACCCTCTATAACTGGGTGACGGCTGGATCGTTTTCTCTCAATATGTCTATTCTAGTCGACCCCTTGTCAGTCTTCATGCTCCTAATTATTACAGGTGTTGGATTTGTTATCCATATTTATTCAATTGGCTACATGGAAAATGATCCAGAATTCAGTCGGTTTTTTTCCTACCTAAATTTCTTTATTTTTTCAATGTCTCTTTTAGTTTTAGCCGCAGACTTCTTTTTTCTAATTGTGGGCTGGGCATTTGTCGGATTAGCATCTTATTTGTTGATTGGATTCTGGAAAGAGAAGACCAGCGCTGTTCTGGCCGCCCGCAAAGCATTTGTTATGAATGTGATTGGCGATGTTGGAATGGTTATAGCGGCATTTATCATTTTTGATCACTTGGGTACATTAAACTTTCTTGAGGTGTTTGCCGCTGCCAAGTCAACATTCCGCCCAAATGATGACACTATTTTATTAATCACAATGTTCCTCTTAGTGGGTGCATTTGCAAAGTCAGCGCAGATTCCCCTTCACACATGGCTTGCTGATGCCATGGAGGGCCCAACACCTGTTAGTGCCTTAATTCATGCTGCTACCATGGTGACTGCTGGAGTCTACTTGATAGCGCGTTGCCATATGCTTTATGAGCTTGCACCTTTTACTATGTACTTGATCGCTTCAGTGGGAGTAATAACGGCAATTTTTGCAGGATCTATGGCTATGGTTCAGTATGACATTAAGCGAGTTATAGCCTATTCAACCATGAGCCAGTTAGGGTTTATGTTCCTTGCAGTTGGAGTCGGGATGTACAGCATAGCGATGTTTCATTTAATGACCCATGCTTTTTTTAAGGCGTTGCTTTTTTTGAGTGCTGGAAGTGTTATTCATGGATTGAATGATGAGCAGGATATTCGAAAGATGGGAGGGCTTCGCCATTCGATGCCGGTTACTCATGTTACATTTTTAATCGGGTCGTTAGCCCTAGCGGGATTTCCTTTAACGAGTGGGTTCTTTAGCAAAGAAGCTATAATCATTAATTCCTATCACGCGGATATGGGTAATATTATTTTCTGGGCCATTGCAGTGCTAGGGGCAGTTATGACGGGTTTTTATATTTTTAGAGTTTATTTTTATGTTTTTAGTGGTCAACCGCAAACTGATGTGCATGCGCACGAAAGCCCGTTAATAATGATTGCCCCTCTTGGTTTTTTGGCTTTCTTATCGCTGACCGCTGGGTTTGGCGCTGGGATGATAGATAGTTTTCTTGCGACTTATTTTGGAACACATATGCCACATCCTGATGACCCCATTCTTGAAACTATCGGATTGGCAGCCGGCTTGATAGGTATTGTTGGAGCTATTGGTTTTTATATGACTGGAAAAGATAAGCTTGAGTTTGCCAAGCAGATGCTAGCCCCACTTTATGACCTTTTATTCAATAAATACTATATCGATGAAATTTATGATTTTTTGATTGTTAAACCAACTCGTGCAATTGGAGCGTTTCTTGAAGAAAGAGCTGAAAAGTTTGGCGTTGACTTTGCTGTTGATCAAGTAGGTGCTCAGACTCGAGAAGTAAGTCGTCTCATAAGCTTTTGGCAGTCCGGTAGCGTTCGTTTATATGCTTTCAATATGATTGTTGGGGTCGTGACTATTCTTATGTTTGTTGTGTTTCTATAACTCGGTAAAGAGTAAAAGTATGTTGACACTCATTGTTTTTATTCCCTTGATAGCCGCATTAGCTCTCCTGTTTGTTAATAAGGATGATGCTGGGACTATTCGAAATATTTCTGTGGGGGCGGCTGGACTTACTTTTCTGACATCACTTGCCTTACTTTCAAGGTTTGACTCCTCTTTACAGAGTATGCAGTTTACTGAAACTATTGCTTGGGTTCCTATGTTTCATGTTAATTACCAAGTAGGTGTGGATGGGATTAGTTTATGGTTAGTTATTTTAACAGCATTTATTTCTTTGATTGCTGTTTGTTTTTCACTGGATAGGCAGGCGGGTTTCCGTAACTTTATGGCCTTGCTATTAGCTCTTGAAGCCGGGACGCTTGGAGTATTTGTGGCATTGGATATGATTTTGTTTTATGTGTTTTGGGAGTTAATGCTTGTTCCAACATACTTTTTGATTGGGATTTGGGGAGAAGGGAAGCGAATTTATGCTACGACTAAATTTGTTTTATTTACGTTGGTAGGAAGTCTCTTTATGTTGCTTGGAATAATTTGGCTGAGTCTTATCCATTTTGAAGCAACTCATGAGTTCTCTTTTGATATCCAGGTTCTTTCTCATATGAAGATTGATCCTGCCGATCAAGTTTGGTTATTTTTGTTTTTTTTGTCTGCCTTCGCGATAAAGATTCCAATTTTTCCTTTACACAGTTGGCTGCCACACGCTTATATCTCAAGCCCAATTCCAGTACTTTTGCTTTTAACAGGAGCAATGTCCAAGGCAGGAGCTTATGGAATTATTCGATTTTGTCTCCCTTTATTTCCTGATGCTGTGGATAGTTTTGGTTTAGTGATTGCATTTGGTGCGGCAGCGGGGATTGTCTATGGAGCGTGGATTGCTGTAGCACAACGTGACTTGAAAGCTCTTGTTGCGTACTCGAGTATCAGTCATCTAGGTTTTATAGCATTAGGTATTTTTGCACTAAACGGTGAGGGAATTGAAGGTAGCGTGCTGCAGATGGTTAACCATGGGATTGTTGCTTCAGCGCTATTTATTATTGTAGGTATCCTTGAAAAGAAAATGAATTCTCGTAGTTTGGACGACTTTCGAGGACTGGGCAAGGCTATGCCACTTTTGTACGGTATGTTCATGCTCATAACGCTTGCTGCACTTGGGCTTCCTGGATTGAATGGGTTTGTTGGCGAGTTTCTGATTCTCATGGGTGTTTGGACATCTTTGTTGCTGGCAGACCTTTCTGCCATTTATGTGTTGATGGCGGGCTTGGCTATCGTTTTTGCTTCGATCTACATGCTTTATATGTTTCAAGGAGCAATGCAAGAAAAAAACGATAAAATCCCAGAGGGCCTTACTGATATTAATTCTAGAGAATTCGGGTTACTTCTACCAGCATGTATTCTAGTGGTTTTAATTGGGCTTTATCCCAAACCTTTTATTGATAGAGTTACTCCATCTGTCGAATCTATTTTGACCTTAGAAAAAACTCTTAATCTTCATGCTGGAGAAGATAAGGGTGGTCATCACTAAGATAAAGTCACACTTTCCTAATCAAGCCTTTTGTTTTAGCCCGTTATGAAAATTGGAGATCGAGTCGTTGATGGTATTTTTTTAGAACGACCCAATCGATATTTGGCATATGTGGAAATAGATGGGCAAGAAATCATAGCCCACATTCCTGACCCCGGTAGGCTTCCTGGGTTAATGATTCCCGGTCGAAGTGTAAGGCTTGTTTATAATCCTGGCCCAAAGCGAAAAACGGACTATAGTTTAGTTTTGGTTCGTCACGGGGCCATATGGGTTTCGGTTTATCCTGCATTCGCTAATAAAATTATAGAGAATGAATTGGCTAAAAAAAATTTAAAAGGCTTGAGTGGTTATAAAACTTTTAATAGAGAAGTTAAGTGCGGCAAAAGCCGATTTGATTTCAAACTAGAATTTTCAAATATTAAAGCTTTTGTGGAAGTGAAATCAGTAAGCCTGGTAGAAGGAGGTGTGGGCAAGTTCCCCGATGCTCCGACTCAGCGGGGTGTTAAACATCTTAAAGAACTTATAGATCTCAGGCGACAAGGCTACCGAGCCGCTGTTATCTTTGTTTCGCAAAGATCAGATGCTCGATCCATAATCTCAAACGATGAAATAGATCCCCTGTTTGGCGAATCGCTACGTAAAGCGCATCTGGCTAGCGTAGAGTTATACGCGTATAATTGTAGTGTGACTAAAAATACGGTATCTATTAAAGACCAGATTCCGGTAAATATTTGAAATAAATTATAGCGAGATAGATGTCTTTTTAATAAAAAATTATTTTTGATGTTTGCAGGTGGTGATTTTGAAAAAAAAAATAGTTCCTCGTCGAAATGTAGCAAAACCCATAAAAAATATAAGGACGTCTAGTCGAAGGAAGCCAACTTTATGGGATCAGGCTTCACGTTGGTATGATTCTTTAGTTGGCATGAGTGGTTCTGACTATCATCAAACCATTGTGATGCCAGGTGTTTTAAAAATGCTTGAGCTAAAACCCGGGAGGCGAGTTCTTGACTTAGCATGTGGGCAAGGAGTTTTCTCTCGCTTTCTTTTGGGAAAAAAAATTAAGCCTGAAGGACTAGATTCATCGGAAGAACTTTTGCGAATGGCTCGTTCTCGGTCTGTAAAATCAATTCCATATCATTTAGGCAATGCAGGCGATGCAAAAGTTCTTAATGGTAAAGAGTTTGATGGTATTGCATGTCTTTTTGCAGTGCAAAATATAGAAAAAATTGAGCCTGTATTCAAAAATGTAGCAAGATGGCTTAAGCCAAAAGGAAAATTTGTGATGGTCTTAACCCACCCATGTTTCCGCATTCCTCGCCAAACTCATTGGGGTTGGGACGAGGGTAAAAAGATAGAATACAGGCGTGTTGATCGTTACGCCAACGAAATGAAAATTCCTATACTTACTCCTCCCTTTATTGATAAGGTTAATTTTACTATGACCTATCATCGGCCGCTACAAAACTATTTTTCAGCTTTGCTAAAAGCGGGACTTTATGTTGACTCCCTGGAGGAATGGATGTCGAATAAAGAGAGTGTGTCTGGTAAACGATCGCGTGGAGAAAACCGAGCTCGAAAAGAAGTCCCATTATTTATGGCAATTCGGGCTGTGCGAAGTTGCTAATATTAAAAATAATTAAATACTTATGCCTAGCTATACCTACGAATTGCCTGAGCAGAGCATTCTTCTCTCAGATGTAAGACAAAATCTCTTAAAGATTGGGCCGGAGTGGGATGAGATGGCTGTTTTTATGCGAGAGGGTCATGTCCAGTATGCTCCTATTAGAAATAATCCAATGCGCTCAGGATATAAATTTGTTTATCAACAGGCAAAGCTTAACCTGGCGCTTTATTTTCCAGAGAAGATATTTAATCGTATGATAGAAATTTTAAATCCCGAGAAAATAAAGATTTTAAAGGCTGTTGTTGAGGCATCAATTCCAAAACGGTCAGGTTATTTAATTAATGAATTTAAAATTCGTGGAATTATGGAAGAGGAAGTTTGATTTCTTTTAAAAGGGTTTGTCCTCCAATATGGCTTCGCGAATAACCTGCATTCGTTTTTGATAAAAGGTGATATTGTGTAGAGTGTTGAGCCTCATAACAAAAATTTCATCAGCCATGAATAAATGTCTCAAGTAGGCGCGTGAATAATTTTTACAGGTATAGCAATCGCATTCCGGATCTAGAGAACTGTCGTCTGCTTTGTATTGAAGGTTGCGTATATTGATTTTCCCTTGGCTAGTAAAGAGGGAGCCGTTTCTTGCATTTCTACTTGGCATTACGCAGTCAAACATGTCGATTCCCATACTGCTACATTGGCTTAGATCTTCAGGTGTACCTACCCCCATAAGGTAGCGAGGTTTGTCCTCAGGTAAGAATTCCGCTGTGTGTGAAGCAATATCACACATAATATTTTTTTCTTCTCCTACACTCAAACCTCCAATAGCATAACCGGGGAAGCCAATTTCGTTAATTTCCTTAATGCTTTCGGTGCGAAGATCTTTATACATTCCTCCTTGAACAATTCCAAAAAGAGATTGACTTTCTAGCTGGTGTGCAGCTTTACAACGGGCAGCCCAACGAGAAGATAGCTTTAAAGATGTTTCCGTGGTGGTGCGATCAGAAGGGTAGGCAGTTGGCTCATCGAGAGTCATAGCAATATCTGACCCAAGTGCTTCCTGGATTTCCATAGAAAGTTCGGGAGAAAAAAAATGAGTAGATCCGTCGATGTGAGACTTAAAGGTAACCCCTTCCTCGTTAATTTTGGCGAGCGTCTTGAGACTAAAGACTTGAAACCCTCCGCTGTCGGTAAGGATAGGTTTATCCCAGTTCATAAAATGGTGGAGTCCACCTAGAGATTTGATAAGCGTGTGTCCAGGTCGTAGATATAAATGATAAGTGTTCCCAAGAATAATATCTGAACCACATTGAATAATATCTTCTGGGGAAAGTGCTTTAACAGTACCTTGTGTGCCTACTGGCATGAAAGCGGGTGTTTCAATCACTCCATGTGGTGTCAAGAGACGGCCAAGACGTGCAGCAGAATGACTGTGTTGTTTGATAACTTGAAATTCAATCACTACACAGATGGGGTTAACAAAAACCCGTGGAAATAGAATATGGTTTGATAAAGATAGGTCATTCTTTAAGTTAAGATAATAATTTTTTTAGGAGGGCTTTTTGCAAATGCAGACGATTTTCTGCTTGATCGAATACGATAGAGTGCTTTCCTTCTAGAACCTCGGAAGTAATCTCCATTTCTCGATGTGCCGGTAAGCAGTGCATGACTAACGCGTCTTTTTTAGCAGCATCAACCAGTGATTGGTTGATTTGGTATGGTTTCAATAGTGATACTTTTTCACCAGTCTCTTCCTGTCCCATGCTAATCCAAACATCTGTGTAGATAACATCTGCATCCCTAACCGCAGCAATAGGGTCTTCTGTGATTTCTATAGAGTCGGAAATGGTTACTCCTTTGGGTAATGCTGGTTTACACGAAGACGGGCAACCAACTGAAAGTCTTAGGTCAAACATCGCAGCAGCAGTAATCCAAGAGTATGCGACATTATTACCATCTCCAACATAAGCGATCTTAATATTATCAAGATGGCCAATCTTCTCATTAATAGTATAGAGATCTGAAAGTACTTGAATAGGATGGTTTAGATCCGTCAATCCATTGATGACTGGGATAGTGGCATGTTGGGCTAACTCTTCGACTTCCTTAAAATCAAAGGTACGGATTAAAATACCGTCTAGGTATCGGGAAAGAACACGCGCAGAGTCTGCTATCGTTTCCCCACGACCTAGCTGCATTTGATCTGGGGTTAAAAATAGCGAGTGACCACCTAGTTCAAACATCCCTACTTCGAAAGAAATTCTCGTTCGGGTAGAATTTTTGTTAAAAATCATCCCTAACGATTTCCCTGTTAATGGTTGGTGAGCCGTACCTTTTGCCTTAAATTGTTTAAGCTCGGCAGCTTGATTTAACAGCCCAAGAACTTCTTCCTTGGTTAGGTCACTTAGTTTTAAAAAATTTTTTTTCACTGAATTGAGATTCCTTTAAATAAATTTATTGTTGCATCTTTGTGAAAATTTTTGAAAGAGTTTTTATTAAAAGATCAATTTCCTTGCGAGTAATGATCAGTGGTGGCAAGAAACGAATTGTATTTTGTTGGATACAGTTAATCAGGAGGCCTTCTTTCATACAGGCCGATACTACTTCAGCACCCGGTCGATCCAGTTCAACCGCAAGCATTAGACCAATTCCACGAACCTCTTGAATCATAGAAAAATTTTCCTTTAAATAATGGAGTTGTTTAAGAAAATAGTTTCCTTTGGAAGATGCTTTTTTTAAAAAGTCTTTTTTGGTTAAAATTTTTAAAGAAGCTAATGAGGCAGCACAGGCTAACGGGTTTCCTCCAAATGTTGCTCCGTGAGTTCCAGGAGAAAATGATCCTATTATTTTGTTGGTGCTACCCATAGCTCCTATTGCTATTCCTCCACCGAGAGCCTTGGCTAAAGTAATTATATCGGGTTTTATTTTGTATCGTTCATAGGCAAACAAGCGACCCGTTCTTCCAAAACCAGTTTGAATTTCATCAAAAATTAAGAGAACTCCTTTTTCATTGCAGATTTTACGTAAAGTTTTGAGATAAGTTTCCTGAGCTAAGTTAACTCCTCCTTCGCCTTGGATTGGCTCTATCAGTACGGCACATGTTTTTTTTGTAAGGGCTTTTTTTAGGGCAGAGATGTCATTAAATGGAATATATTTAAAACCTGGGAGCAAGGGCTTAAAACCAGCATGAATTTTTTTTTGTGCTGTTGCGGAGAGGGAAGCCATTGTTCGCCCATGAAACGAATTATTCATGGTAATAATTTCAAAACGTTTGGGTTGTCCGTTATCGTAAAACCACCGCCTGGCTAATTTAATGGCGGCCTCGTTCGCTTCTGTCCCACTGTTACAGAAAAAAAATTTATCTGCAAAGCTTAGACGACTGAGTTCAGCCGCTAGTTGAGATTGTGGTTCGATATGGTACAAATTAGAAACATGCAGTAATTTCCCGGCTTGATTTCGAATAGCATTTACAACGCTTGGTGGGCAGTGCCCTAAGTTATCAACCGCAAGACCAGCAATAAAATCAATGTATTTTTTGCCCGAAGCGTCCCAGACGGTTGTGCCTTTTCCCCGAACTAGTCCAATGGGATATCGGCCATAATTTTTCGCAACGTATTTATTCGTAAGTGTAACCAGTTCCTGATTGGATTTCATACTGTAGATATGTTTATCAATAAAAAAAATAATACTTATTTCTAACGGCTTGAAATGTAAAACACTATCATAATTTTATATTTAACAACAAATGGAATTCTAAGGGCGGAGGGACTAAGCCTTTAAATAGTATACCAATGACAGGCTAGACTAGGAACAAATGAATATTATTTCAAAACTCTAAACTAAGGCTTGAAAGATTTCTAAAGGCTATAAATAATTAATTCGCTAAGGAACCATTAAAATAAAAAAACAGTTCAAGGGAGCAAATATGTTTTGCTCCCTTGAATCGATAAGATTATCGCAAACCCATTGTTACAAACCACCATGAAGCTATGCTAGCGAAATATCCAAGGGCTATAGCTGGTATCCATTTTATGTGTGACATGAATGTGTAGTTTTTACGATCAACTCCCATAACAGCCACGCCAGCAGCAGATCCAACAGATAGTAGGCTTCCGCCAGTTCCAGTAGTTAGAGTTATGAGAAGCCACTGGTCAAGCCCCATAGCAGGGTCCATTTTGAGTACCGCGTACATTACAGGTATGTTGTCAACAATGGCAGATAACACTCCGACAACAGTATTAGATATGGTTGGGCCGAGGTTCCCATACATGCTTTCGCTGACAATAGCAAGATATCCTACATATTGAAGTGCTCCTACAGCTGTGAGCACACCAAAAAAGAAAAGAAGGGTGTCGAATTCGACACTAGCCACCTTTCTGAAAATATCAAACTTATCGTTTTCTCTTTGATCTTCGGGAACTCCGATACTATCAAAATGTTTTTTCTCTCCCCATACTTTTAAATAAAAACCTTGCATCATAAGAAGCCCGAGTCCTAGCATCATGCCGAGAAATGGGGGAAGGTGAAGAAACTGATGAAAACTAACTGCTGTGGCTATAGTGAAAATGCCCAGGCAGATAGTGACCTTTGCTCCCGGCTTAAACTCTATTTTTTCATCTCCTGCTTCTGGGAATTCATTGGGGACGAAAGCATACAAGATTAGTGCGGGGATGATCCAGTTAATAACAGATGGAATCATTAAATAGGCGAACATTTGAGTTTCAACTTTGCCTGCTGTCCATACCATCA
>CAZOYP010000074.1:0-11409 GCA_964584125.1 uncultured Nitrospinaceae bacterium
TCTTCGTAATGTAGCGGCAGGAAGTCTTTGCAAACGTTTAGGCGTTGAAGAGGGGAAGGAGTTCAACCCCCCAATTCTAGAGTTTTTTTATAAAAACGACGACCTCCACGATCCGCTAATCAATGATTGTCATGCAGTTACTTTTGGATGGGCGGTTCAAGAGGAACTCGATATATTGAGAAAATATGGGTACAAAATTAACGATTTGATGGTGGAATATTTTAAGGATAGAAAGATAAGACTGGTAGACTTTAAGCTTGAGTTTGGGAGACATAAAGGTGAGATCCTTTTAGGAGACGAAATCAGTCCCGATGGGTGCCGTCTCTGGCATTCAGAGACCGGTGAAAAAATGGACAAGGATCGTTTTCGCTTTAGTATGGGAAGTGTCGAAGAAAAATACCGCGAAGTTTATAATCTTGTTTGTCCAAAAAAAGAGTAAAAATATTCAGAAGACCAACCGCAGGTGTAGTTTCCGAATTTTATTAAATATCTTTGCATTGAATTTTTACAGGGGGGGTCATTGAGCAATCAATAGATTCAGTTCTACCGTTGGTTACAGCAGCGCAAGCGGTACTCATACCAGTCATTATAGTATCTTCTTTTACCATCCCTTCTACCTCCTGGCAAGATCTAACTCCATTGTATTCAACACAAACGTCGCATTGAAACTTACTGCCAGACCATATCATCGCAAAAGATAGATAACCTATGAATATTAGAAATAAAAAAGTGATGATACTTCCTTTGCTCATGAAATTTTTTCTTGGTTTGAAGGTGTTTGAAGAGTAGTAGTCAAGCCACTTGGGACAAAGTATTCCTTACGGTAAAATATAAGTTCTTTCAGAGACTCTCTAATGTCGGTTAATGCCATATGGCTGTCGCTTTTTTTCGGAAGTTTAGGTCCATCTGGATACCATCGCCTAACCAACTCTTTGACTGATGTTACATCAACGCTTCGATAATGTAAGTAGTTATGAAGTTTTTTCATATACTTTTCAAGAAACTTACGATCTTGTGCAATGGAGTTTCCACAAAGGGGAGACGTGTTTTCAGGACAATATTGCTGAATAAACTCCAGAGTTTGTCGCGAAGCCTCTTCATGAGTAATTTTTGACTTCCTTACGCGCTCTACCAATCCAGAGGCGTTGTGATGTTTTTGATTCCAGGTATCCATACGGTTAAGAATTTCATCGCTTTGATGAATAGCTAAACAAGGTCCTTCGGCCAATATATTCAAATCATAGTCAGTTACTATGCTTGCAATTTCGATAATGACTTCTAGCTCTGGATCAAGGCCTGTCATTTCAAGATCTATCCAGACCAAATTTAATGCGGATTGCTTACTCATAAATCTCCAAAAATTAACAATTTGATAACGCGAATAATTATTTTTTCAAGTTAGAAATTATAAAAATATTTAGTGAATTAGTTTATTACATTATAAAAGTTTGATTTCGATCTAAAGTTTAAAAAAAATAGTACAGGAGATAATAGAAGAAACTAAATTGTTTTTTGGATAGAGACTAACCTCAACTTGAACCATGTATGTCCAAAAAAAACCACTGTATTTCAATAGTTATTTTTGGTTTTGTGCTCAGGGATTGTAACCTAGTTTGCTATAAAACTGAAACAATTACGTTATTTACAAGCCATAGTTTTTTTCTAGGAAGTATAGATTGCTCTGCCTATAAGTGTGCAAGCCCTTGTTGTTGGTGCAGAAAGTGCGCGAGAATTCAGTTGCTTATTTTAATTGGAAAGTCAGTTTTTTTGTGCTTAGAGGGAGGAAGAGTATAACGTTTGGAGTTAAATACCGTTTTTTCATAAGTGTCGTGAACAAGCTTTAAATTGTTAGTAGTCCATAGATTTGAAAAGTGAGGGGGGAACTTCGCAAAGTGTTTTATTTGCGCGATCATAACTCGAGTGTCTTGATGCCAAGAAATATTTTTCTTTTCTTTGAATGATTTGTTAGCTTTCAAAAGGGCTTTGATTGCATTTTTAGAGTTACCATTTCCGAATAGGGATAATCCAAGCCCCACATAGGTTAGTCCTTCCATTGGGTTTAGAGTAATGGCCTTTTGATAGGATTTGATGGCTTCAGAAAAATTTTTTAATGCACTAAAAGAGTTAGCGAGACTAAAATGAGCATCAAAATTATTTGGATGTGACGTGGTGGCTATTTTTAATATGTCGGTAGATTTTTTGAATTTTTTAAGTTTTAAATAGATGTTTCCCAGTTTTAGCTGAGCATAGATAATAAAATTTGGATTAGTATCTGTTAGGGTGAGTTCTTCCCATGTTTTTGTGGCTTCTTCCAAAAAGCCATCACCTTCCAAGGTATGTGCTTTTTTAAGCAATTCTCCGGGATTTATTGCCAGCACATCAGTTGTCAAGGTATGAAAAAAAAATAGTAAAAAAAATAATTTTTTAAAAAACATAGCTAGGCCTATATTAGATGGCAAGAGTTGGTTTGGCCGAATTGATTGAAGTTGATGGCTCTTTGAAAACAACCTCGCCTGAACCAACTAATTGCTTTAGGGCGTTTTTAAGTGTGCGCAGGAAGTGCTCCTTATTTTCTATGATATCTCTAACGTCTTTTGGTCTCATATAAAAAATATTCGAAGCGGTTCCTTCTCGCGTATCTAATACCGCTCGTTGTATTTCCATGTTGAATTGGGAAAATACTCCTGTCAGGGTCATAAATGTTCCCAGGATGTCGCGAGTCTCCACTTTTATCGAGCGGCCTATTAGCTTTACCTTGAGTTTAATATCTTGGACTTTGGTTTTTTCTTGAGAAAGGAGAAGTGATCGGTTTTTAAAGACTTGAGATAAAGGTTCCTGATTGACACAAACTCGCCTTAAATCATCCTTAATCTGATTTTGAAGGGTGAAAACCTCAGCATAATCAAGAGGAGTGCCCACCGAACTGACAATTTTAAATACATCAAATAAATGGTCACGTAGCGTATGAATATTGGCTTCCACAATATTAAGTTTATTAAAGGCGAGGACTGCAGAAAAACTGTAGAGCAAGTTTGGGCGGTCTTTCGAGCATATAACTAGCTCTGAGTTTTGCGCAGGCTTGAAGAGAAGTTCGCAAGCAAACGCTTCTTTGGACTGACAGAATTCATTATAAACTTCGAGGTGAGACTGTATATCTCTGGGAAGTCGTACCATTTTAAGAAAGTCTGTCTTAACCGCCTTTGGAACAGCCTGTCTTTTTTTATGGTGTAGTGTATGTTGGTAAAATATTTTTAACTGCTCAATTTGGGAAAGTGACATCTTCATTTTAGTGCCACCTCTATCTGAATAAGTAAGTAGTAGAAGCATTTTTAGACGTTCTACATCATGATTGACGAGGTCCCAAATCATATCGTATGTATCATCTTCTTCCGGATCAAGAAGTAGTAGGTCATGCATCATCAAATGCTTTTCGACCAAAAATGAAACATCATTTACGCGACGACTGTTTTTGGCGTATCCTAAATTTTCTAGAATTGCAGGAACAAGTCGGGCTCCTAAGAGCTCTTCGCTTTGACCGGGAGAACGAATTCCTTTGCCTATATCATGAAGAAGTACAGAAAGTTTGAGGGTTGTTTTGTCCCGAATTGAATGATAAAGGTTTCTCAAAAAAGGGTCGGTATTATCTTCTATCTCTAAGCTGTTTAAAATATCCAGGGCAGAAAGTACGTGTATGTCAGTTGGGAAATGATGGACATAGATATCTTGCAGAAGCCCACATATGTTTTTAAATTCAGGAATATAGAAGTTCGATAAGAGTCCAAACTCATGTAAAAGCCTTAAAGATCGCGAAAAATATTTTCCATTAATGAGGCGCTTGAAGCATAATTGAACTTCCTTCCGATCATCTTTGTTTATAAAAATCGGACACATTTGGTCGACGTGGTCTTCAATGGATCGAACAATAGGATAGGATAAATAATAATTTTTCTCTGATATCCATGCAAATATTTTAAAAATCCGTATCGGATTTTGAGAGAACAAAGTGGCAGGATCTTTGTCGAGGATGATTTGATGCTGTGAGTTTAAAGCAAAGTTTTTGGAAAGATTTTTCACCTTTTGAGTGTTTGGCGTCATGCTTTCCCAGAAAATATTACGGCTATATTTTTTTAGAGGATAGCAAGCTTCGTAGAAATATTTATGGAAAAATTCTTTGACACTATATCCCATTGACTGAGCTATTTTCCCTCTCACTTCATAGCTCATCATGTCTCGATACGAACCTTTTTGGTCGCAATGTAAAAAAAGTCTAACTTTGGATAAGAATGCAAGTGAAGACTGAATGCTCTTAAAGGCTGGTGCGCTTATGAGGCCTTTTTTTAATAGTTCATCAAGGAGTTCAAACTGGTTGGTGTGTTTTAGGCCATACTTGAGCCTAGCTAGGATTAGAGCCCAATACAATCTATTTAGTTCTTCCTTAACATTAGGCTCTTGTTGGAAGACGGTGTTTGACACTTCATAATAATTTTTATGTTCGTGGCAGTAGTTTAGTAGGTTCTCTTTTTGTAACACAGAAGCTTTTTTAACTATATTCATGAATTCTGCATATGTGCCAGTGTCTCCAGCCACAAGCCTTCCTTCTAGAAGAGCACATAAGTCACTAGCTTTGCTACCAATCAGCTCTTTTTCTAGTGATTCAGTATCTTTGTAACAAGCACTTGTTAAGGTTTGAAAAATACTTTGATGGACAAAAAGATATTCTAGATGTTTAATAATTTGCTTTATTCCTTCTGTCTGGTTTTTCCCAGAAATGATTTGCACGTTCACATTGGACTGAAAATAAAGTTCCTCTCTGCCATATCCACCGCAAGCTACGATCGCTATTGCAATGTCTTTTGGATATAGTTTGTTTTTTAATGTTTGGTTGTGAAACCAAATGGAGGCATCAAATGCTGCCTGAATAATGGCGTCAACTAAAGCCGTAATCTTCAGTAAAACAAGATGGCTATTACTGGTATGTGTGAGCTGTGTTTTTAGACGTTCGATTTCAGTGTTGATTAGGGGGGTAATGCAGTTTTTGAAACCTAAATAAAATCTCTGCGGACCTTTCGCATTAAAATCATAGACTTTTTCGGGGCACGCAAGTTTTGTAACGTGGTCCAAAATTTCCTGGCGATATTTTTCGTTGATGATCCTATTTGATTGATGGAAGTCACTCATGGGACGCTAGCATCGCTACCGGTTGAGTAATTGTGAATAAAAAGCCCCGAACAACACAAAGTCAAGGGAAACTCATTTTAGAATATACTGTTTTTTATTATTTTTCAATCGATCGCGAAAGACATATGCCATTTTATAAAATAGCCAGGACTAAGATTTGGTATTGGTTAAGTTTTGGCTGACACCTAATTATTGGAATGTCGTATAATTACGTTTTGACAGGTTTGGTTAATTGTGCTAAACAAAGCAAAATACAGTGCCCACCTTTTCAAGTTTTGGAGACCCACCAAATGGAAGTTAGGATAGATAAAGATATTTTCCTCGATGGAGTACAAAAAATTCAAGGGATTGCAGAAACCAAGGGAGCGATGCCCATACTTTCTCACCTGTTGCTTAAAGCAGAAAAAGATAGGATTGTAATCCAGGCTACAGACCTAGAAATAGGAGCTAAAGGATACTATTCTGCCAATGTTATCACTGCGGGTGAAGTGACCCTGAGCGCTAAGAAACTATTTGATATTCTGCGCGAGTTGCCAAAAGAAGAAGTACACCTAATTAAAGAAGATAATCATTGGGTTAGGCTTAAGTGTGGGAAGTCAAAATTTCGCTTACCAGGAATGCCTTCAGAGGAATTCCCTCCCTTTCCTGAGTTTAGTCAAGATAGTATAATGGAAGTGAATAGTAAGTTGCTTAAAGAAATGATCAGAAAAACTTTTTTTGCTCAGTCGCCTGATGAAACAAGGCAGGTTCTGAATGGTTTATTGCTAGAGCAAGATAATGGGAAAGTAAAGATGGTGGGGACGGATGGGCATCGATTAGCTATCATTAGAAGAAACCTTGATGATAATTCAAAAGGAGAAAAGCTAAGTCACCTAATTCCTAAAAAAGCTTTGACGGAGGTAATGAAGCTTATTGAAGATGAAGAGGCTACTTTTTCTTTTTCAGCCAAAAATAATCATATGGCATTCATACAGGGCGATCAAGTTATTGTTTCCAGGAAAATTGATGGTAAATTCCCTAATTACCAGCAAGTTATTCCTTCTGATAACAAGCTGCAAGTAGGGATTAACCGTGATGTTTTCCAACGCGCTTTGAAGCGTGTCGCTTTGCTGGCTGATGAAAAATCGAAAATGGTTCGTTTTGATATCCGGTCGGGGAGCATTACCTTGACTACGGATACAACTGAACTGGGCGAGGCTCGAGAAGAGATATCTATTTCATATTCCGGAGAAGATGTTTCTGTTGGCCTTAATGCCAAATATGTTCTCGATGTATTAAGTGTGATTGACGATGAAGAAATTATTCTTAACCTGAAGGATGAAAAATCCTCATGTCTCATTACCTCGAACGGTGATAAAGACTACCAAAGTATTGTTATGCCTATGCGTTTGTGACAGGGCTTTTATAAATCGAAAAACTTGTCTAGCTTTTCATCGCTGCGTGGCATTTGCCCCGTAACACCTTCCCATATTTCCTTTGTTTCCATACATACGTAGACGTTTAATTCGGAAGAGATACTTTTTAAGAGTTGACGAAGGTTTTTGTATGTCCTATTCCTAAGAAATCGAAGGTAGCGATGTTTCCCATCCTTGCTGGCAATATGTTCCCCTGTAAATAGGCGAGTATTCTTGTGGCGTTCATTGATAATTTTTTTTAGAGACCTTCGAAAGCGAAAACTACCGAGACTTATCCACTCTATTTGTTTAGGTGATAACACTTCAAAAATTCTTTTGACCATATCGTGGTATGTTTTTTCCCAATCTGGGAAAATTATAATAGGATCAAGGTGTATGCCTATTTTATATCCTTTATTTGAGCAAAGTCGAGCGGCCTCCAGTCGTTGTTCGAGGTTTGGCGTCCCTTTTTCTTCACGTTCTATAATTGTTTGTGGGTTTAAGGACCAGGACACGATTACATTTTTTGTGCTGTCTTGATTCAGTAGGTTTTTTACACAATTTGATTTTGTTTTGAGTTCAAGAACTGCATTTTCTCTTTGATTAAAAAATGGGATTAGTTGCTGAGAGTACGGAATGACTTCATCCAGGGCTAGACTATCAGCTAATTCTCCCGTTCCAACACGAAATGTACGGTCAGGGTGAGCTGCGAAAGTTTGATCAAGTTCTTCCAACAAATCTTCGATATTAACGTAAGCTACGAGTAGTGGATTATTTTCAAGAAAGTCTTGTAAAAAACAATAGGAACAATCATATATGCAATTTTTAAAAAGATTGACAACGTAATAATTACAGCAAACCATGCCCGGGCTAATTCCGGGACATTTCTTTAGAAACGTACCTTTGAAATGGGTTAAGATTAAATTTCTTTTTCCTGCACCAAAAACATCACTCGAATTTTTCTTAATCATTTGAATAGCTTCATCAATGCTAACGTTATATTCGACGGGAGTGTTTGGAAATTGAAGAATGGTTCTCAGGGTCAGGGGGTGATCGGCAATTGATTCATCTATAAAAATAGTTTCAGGGTAAAATGCTATTTCCTTAGCTGTGACAAGAGTGGCAGAGTTCATGCGAATAGTAGTCGAGTTAATGTAAATAGTTGATTTTATTTAAAATATAAAGCAGAATGATGCGGTTTAACCTTGATAAAACAACATAATCTTTAAAGCAATATAAAATATTTTTTCAATATGGTTCGATTTTTGTTAATACCAATAACCTAAATATCATATAAACGCAAGCTAGTAGAGTAATTTGCAATATCTTGCAAGTATCCAATCTGAAGCGCGTAGCAAAAATTAACTCATTACAAATATAGCAGCTTTAAAATCCAATGCCTGTAAAGTCGCCACTTTTCGTAAATAATCCGGGAAAAAAAAGCAAGAACTTTTTATCCGGGCGAATTTTTTTCAATTTAATTTTTGTAGCTTCACTAGGGCTCAATATGTATTTTTTGATTTTTAAAAATGAATTGAGTTCAATAGCCAGTGCAAAAGGTGCCGGATCGAAAGAGGAAGAAATTATAGAGAAAAATCAATATTTTGATTCAGGGTTAAAGACTAATATTCATGAAGAGGATCCGACTCAGAATCTTAATTCAGTCAGTGCGTCTTCCTACAAAGTTGAAAAAGCTTTATTCGGTTCGTCGACACAGTCTAATGAATCTAGTATTCAAGCCCTTAAGTTAAAAGTAAAAAATTCTCTCAACTACTCTACGTGCCAGCAAATTAAATTAGGAAGCGAGTGTGGTGCATTTGCTGCTCATGTAGCAAGGTTGTTAGCTTGGTTCTTAGATGTAAATAAAGAAATACATAATGGAGATGATCTAAATGTTGTTTATGAACGATTAGATAAAGAAGGTCAGTTTAAAATATTACAATTAACTTATAAAAGCACTTATTTAAAAAAAACGATAGAGGCTAATTATTACAAGGAAAGCGGGAAAAAGTATGGTGGATACTTTGATCGTAACGGTAAAGAAATTACCAAGCGAATTGTAAAAAAAAGTTCACCAATCGACAACTATGTAGAAATAGTTTCTTTGCCTGGAGACTTTAGGATAGGACGTCGAGGTCACTCAGGGACTGATTTTAAAGCAGAGGTAGGAACCCCTGTAAGATCGACTTTTGATGGTCGTATCATTCGCGTAAATTGGAATAGAAGAGCCAATGGCTATTGTGTTGAGATTGATCACCCTAATCAAAAAGTTAAAACTCGTTACCTTCATCTGAGCCGTGTTCTAGTGAAACGAGGACAGTACGTAAAACAGGGTGATCCAATCGGAGAATCTGGAAATACTGGCCGTAGTTTTGCTCCTCATCTACATTATGAAGTTCGTAGTCGAGGTAATAAAAATATTGTTTATAACCCATTTGACTTTAAATATCATAAGACATACTATCGAAATATTTCTGATCAGGCACGTGACGAATTTCAGAAAACCATTAGTCATTATGACGCGTTTTATGAGAAGAATAAGACCGGTCGCGATGTCGGCATGGGTTAAGCACTAAATAAAATAAATCTTTTGGTATTGGGGAGGGAGTATGCCAATGCCTCGCATTAAAAAAAAATTTAAAAGGAAGAAAACTCAAACTTTAATTAAAGTTCCTTTCTTCAATTTTTTTTTTAATTTTTTGATTATTTTCCTAATATTTACTGTAACCCCTGTTTTAGTTTATCGACTATTTGACCCACCCACTACTCCCTTGTTATGGATTCGTTGGGTTGAATCTGATCATGATAAATCATACCCCACTTTTTTGAAACACTGGATACCCTTGAATCAAATTTCACCAAGCCTTGTTCGGGCGGTCATAGCTGCAGAAGATCAAAAGTTTTTTTATCATAATGGGTTTGATTGGCAAGCAGTGGAGGCCGCTATCAAGACTAATCTATCAACGGATAAAACAGTAGGGGCTAGTACCATTTCTATGCAAACAGCACGTAACGTATTTTTATGGCAAGATCGAAGTTGGCTTCGTAAATTTCTTGAAGCTTGGTTTACATTTTTGATAGAAAATTTGTGGGGGAAGGAGCGTATTTTAGAAATTTATTTAAATGTTATCGAATGGGGGAATGGCATATTTGGTTGTGAGTCTGCCTCGTTCAAGTACTATAAAAATTCATGCATTACGCTTTCTCCTGTTGAGTCGGCTTTGATGGCAGCAGTTTTGCCTAATCCTAGAGTCTGGTCAGTAGAAAATCCACAACGTCATGTTTCTGATCGACAGTTAAAAATTCTTAGAGTAATGAGTAAGAATAAGATTTTTAATTAAATGTTAAAAACCATAAAGTTTTCATAGAAATTTAAGAGGCTCGTTAATAACTAAAGACAATGGTACGTATCAAAATTTCAAAAACATTGGAACAAAAAATTAGACGTGGTTATCCTTGGATCTTTCATTACCAAATTCAAAATAAAAAAATAGAAGGAGAACTAGGTGATTTGGCGGTGGTGTATGACAGCAAAAACCTATTTCTAGCGATCGGTTTGTACGATCCCGAGTCAGACATCCGTTTGCGTGTCTTACAAACTTCAAAACCAATCGATATAGACAGTATTTTTTTTGAAAATCGGTTACTTAGTGCCTTGCAACTGCGAAAATCTCTATTAGCGGATGGGACAACTGGCTATCGAGTTATTAATGGTGAGAATGATGGCTTTCCTGGATTGGTGCTAGACCGTTACGATAGCACGTTGGTCTTAAAGTTGTACACGGCCGCATGGCTTCCCTATCTCGATACCTTGAGCGCCCTATTCAAAAAAAAATTTTCGGTAAAAAGTTGTGTTTTAAGACTGAGTCGAAAGGTAGCAGAATCCAAAATAATCTCAAGAGGATATAGTG
The DNA here is from genome assembly GCA_964584125.1 of uncultured Nitrospinaceae bacterium. Lineage (GTDB taxonomy): Bacteria > Nitrospinota > Nitrospinia > Nitrospinales > VA-1 > Nitromaritima. The sequence goes on from CAZOYP010000074.1 coordinate 10,484, forward strand.
AAGGAGATCTTCTGTTTGGTAAAAAAATAACTGAACCAGTTTGCTTCAAAGAAAATGGAATTGACTTCCAGGTGGATGTGATCTCTGGTCAAAAAACTGGTTTTTACTTAGATCAACGAGATAATAGGCAAAAAGTCCGTTTATTATCGAAAGGGAAATCAGTATTGAACGTATTTAGTTACACAGGAGCATTTTCAGTTTATGCTTTTACTGGGGGTGCCAGTTCGGTTTTAGAAATTGATTCCAACCCACTTGCTTTAGCGGCCTCAAGAAAAAACTTAAGAAAATGTTTCCTAAAACGAAATTTTTCTATGGATGAGTTTAGTCAAATCACAGGAGATGGGTTCGATATATTGTCAAAATTAGAATTCGCTGGTAAGAGATATGATTTGGTTATTCTTGATCCTCCTGCATTTGCAAAAAGAAAAAAACAAAAAAAGACCGCTTTGAATTCATACGCAAAGCTAATTCAAGCGGGCGCAAGGGTTACTAAAAAAGGCGGGATTCTTTTTGGGGCTTCTTGTTCTGTTCACGTCCAACCCGAAAACTTTTATAAGGCAGTATTTTTAGGGATTCGTTCAGCAGATCGCGGGTATGAAGAGATTAGTCGCTCTGGCCACGCCAAAGACCACCCATTTACATTCAGCGAAGGTGAGTATTTAAAGGGGGTATTTTGTAAAATAACCTAAGATTTCAATTATTTAAGAGGATTAGCTTTGGCTGCGCTCACTGAAGAAAGAGGGGAGTTTGTTACGAAAGGAGTAAAAATGTTTATGGGCGCTGAAACGTGTCTATAATCTAAAAAACAAACTGTTACTTGACTACCTTCTTCTTTTTGCTTTTTTCTTTGCTTTTTTCTTTGCTTTTTTCTTTGCTTTTTTCTTTGTTGCTTTTTTCTTTGTTGCTTTTTTCTTTGTTGCTTTTTT
>CAZOYP010000075.1:0-10899 GCA_964584125.1 uncultured Nitrospinaceae bacterium
CCAAGAGGCATGAGCAATGTTTGATTATCTCGAAACCCAACTACTTGAGCTTGAATAGACGACCTGTTTCTCGAGTGAATCGTGCAAATACTGCCGATTGCAACACCAGGACCATTTGACTCAATCATCAGTCCAATAATTCGGCTAACCTTACCGGTTTTTTTTACAAAAGAATTTTTTTCTACAAATGAGCTGTATTTTTTAATGTCTATGGTTTCTTGCATAATTTAGATCCATTAAAAAAGGAAAAAAATTTAACCCTCATTTTCAGAGGTGTCTTTTGGCGGCTCGTCTGAAGTAGGGGGGGGGTCGCTATCAGTGGTTTCACCGTTTGCCTTAATTTCAGTTTCTGAAACTGGGGGTTCACTGTCAGTGGTTTCACCGTCTGCCTTAATTTCAGTTTCTGAAACTGGGGGCTCACTATCAGTGGTTTCACCGTCTGCCTTAATTTCAGTTTCTGAAACTGGGGGTTCACTGTCAGTGGTTTCACCGTCTGCCTTAATTTCAGTTTCTGAAACTGGGGGCTCACTATCAGTGGTTTCACCGTCTGCCTTAATTTCAGTTTCTGAAACTGGGGGTTCACTATCAGTAGTTTCACCGTCTGTCTTGATTTCAGTTTCTGAAACTGGGGGTTCACTATCAATAGTTTCATCGTTTGCCTTGATTTCATTGTCTGGACTTTCCTCAGATAGAATCTCAGAGCTAGGGCTAACAACGGGTACTGCTGGAGTAAGTTTTAAAATTTTGTTAATTTGGTTTTCTAATTGATCAACTTGTGCATCAATCGTCCCAAAATTTGTTTCAATAATGCAACCACCTTTTTCAATCCCAGAGTTCTCTTCGAAGGTAATATTTTTTATTTCGCTAAATAGGTTTTTTAATTCAGGGGAAAATGCTTCGGCGTGTGCTTTATCTGCTGGATGAATGCGGATAACCATTTTCTCTTTATCTACTACGGAATTTATGGCGAGAAGAATCATTTGTTTAACACTGTCTTCTTTTGTATTGATTTCATGTTGGAGAATTTTTTTTGTGAGCCCGGTGATTATTTCAACCATTTCTTTTTCTACTTTTGGATACATCATTGCCCGGAACTCGCTTAATTCTCGAGTAAGAGAATTTATTGTTTGTAAAAGAGGAACGAACTCTTCTTTTGCAGAGTTTTCTCCTTTTTCATATGCTTCTTTGAAGCCCCCGTCGTATCCGGCTTTGTGTCCTTCTTCGCGAGCATTTTCCTTGATTTTAATAGCTATCGATTTTGCTTTGATAATGGCATCAGCCATTAATTCCTTGACCCCTTGCTTGGCTCTTTTAACATTGTCTACATCAAAATTTCTTGCAGTTTCTGAGTCGAATGAAAATCCTCTGTTTAGTTCGGAGGTACTGCTAAGGAACTCATTCAACTCAAAGAGCCGAGTTTTCTCCTCATTTTTTTCCTCAGCATCGCCTAAATCGACAAATGTAGATGAAGATTTAAATTGACTAGACAAGTTCTTCTCCTGCTCCTCCGACTGTGATTTTCCCTTCACTTTCTAGTTTTTTGCATACCTCAATAATTTTTTTCTGAGCTTTTTCTACATCGGCCAACTTGGTGGGAGGAAGATTTTCCAAGTCGTCTTTTAGCATATCAGAAGCACGCTCTGACATATTGAAAAAAAGCTTTTCTTTGAGTTCGTCACTTGCGGTTTTAAGAGCCAATGGTAGGTCTGCTTGATCGATTTCTTTCATGATCAGCTGGATACCAGGGTCATCAATTTTATTGATATCCTCAAAGACAAACCGAAGATCCGCGATCTGTTGTGCAAGTTCAGGATTGGATTCTTCCAGTTCTGCCATAATTCCTGCTTCTATTTCTTTATCCATAGTCCCGATAACCTGAGCTGCTAGTTCAACTCCGCCAAGCCTATTCCCTGACACTGCCCCTTGCTGTCTCAGCTCGCCTTGTAATGCTACATCGAGCTCTCGAATTACGTTAGGCGATACGCGCTCTAGCGTTGCCAACCGAAGCATGATTTCAGTTCGTTTCCCTTCGGGTAGTTCAGCAATAACATTGCCAACGATTCCCTCATCAATATGGGCTAAAATTATTGCAGCTGTTTGAGGATGTTCATTCATTAAAAATGTTGCGATAGTTTTTGGTTCCAGCATTCGGAGAGTTTCTAATCCGCCACTAAGATCCTCACCTGGTGTTGAGATATTGTTAAGAATTTCTGTCGCCTTGGCAGGATCCATTGCTTTCATTAGCGCGGCTTTAAGAAAATCAGCGCCAGCTATACCAATACCACCAATTCCGGTTCTCGTAGCCATATAGAATTCTTTAGTGACCTGGTCCATTGTTTCCTGGTCGACATCACCTAATGCGGACATATAATTACCAATCGCTTGAATTTCCCGTTCTTCCATGTTAGCCATCACGTTGCCGGCATTATCTTCACCAATTGACATTAGTAAAATAGCGGCTTTTTCCGGACCTGAAAGATTACTTTTTGTTGCCATGCCATCTCCTCTGGATGGGAATTTTATTAAAATTTAACCTTAGCTGGCCGTCGCTTTCTCACGCAGCCATTTTCGAACGACTCCAGCGGTATATTTAGGATCTTTTTCTATGAATTCGGTAACGGATTTTCTCATTTCAGCAGAATTCAATAATGTTTCTTCAAGACGTTTCATTTCTTCTTCTTCTGCCTTTTGAGCATCGGTCATTCCTTCTGTTGAGACCTCCTCTTCTACTTCTTCTTTAACGTCAACTGCAGTAGTTATCCAATTGATAAGGGGTTTAATTGCCCGTGTGTAGAAGAGTATAACAAATACTATGCCTAGAATATATTTTCCCGCTTGGAAGGCAAGGTCAATCTGTTTTTCTTGCTCGAGGTCCGCTAGTCGTTGTTGCTCGACGCTGCGATCAAATTGAATATTTTCTACTTTAATTTGGTCGCCTCGTTCCTGATTATATCCAACAGCAGATTGCACAATTTGTAAATACTTATCCATTTCTTCTTGAGTTCTTGCTTGATATTCTTCATCTCCTTGATCATTCTCTGCCATTATTCCATTGATCATTACTGCTACAGAGAGTTTCTTGACGGTGCCGGTTGGTTTTGAAACTACACGGGTAATTTTATTAATTTCGAAGTTTTGAACTTGGTTGTTTTTATCCCTTTTGGAGGGTTGTCCAGAAGTTCCAGCTCCACCCTCATTTTGACCAGCAGGTAACTGGGCTTGAACTCCTATTACTCCTCCGGTAGGTGTGGCACCGACGACTGACTCTGAGGCTGTTTGCTGGCTACGTATAACTGCTGACTCCGGATCATAAATTTCTTCTGTATGATCATTTTTCTCAAAATCCAAATCTGCTGTTACTCGAGCGATAACCATTCCATCTCCCAGGGCATCTTCAAGCATGGCTAATATATTTTTTTCAAGTTCTTGTTCTACCTGGCGTTTATGTTGATAGTTGGAAGATGAACGAGCAGCTCCAGCACTCGTCTGCTGAGATCCGCTAAGTAAGTTTCCTTTTACATCAACAACAGCCACATTGTCTGCCGTGATCCCTTCAACGCTTGATGAAATTAAATGAACAATTCCTTGGACTTGTTTATCGTTCAGAGTTTTTCCTGCTTTAGTTTTTATAGTGACAGATGCTTTTCCTTTTGGTTTTTCTCTTATAAATAAAGTTTGTTTTGGAATAACTAAGTGGACTCGTGCATGATCAACCGCATCCAAAGTTTTAATAGTTCGAGAGAGTTCTCCTTGTAGTGCACGTTGAAAATTTAATTTCTGAATAAAATCAGTCATTCCCAATGATGTTTCATCAAATATTTCAAGGCCAACATCACTTCCTTCAGGGAGGCCTTCACTTGCCATTTTTAAACGAATTTCATGAACTTGGTTTGATGGTACACGAATAGTTTTTCCTTGGTTAGACAACTCGTATGGGATTTTTTGAGACTTTAAATTGTCAACAATTGCTGATGCATCCTGTTCACTTAGGTTTGCATATAGTAGCTGAAGGTCAGGTGTTTTAATCCAAAATGACATAGCAAGAATAGAACCGATGGTTACTGTTGCGAGAACGAGGGAAGCAACTTTTTGTCCCTGAGATAGATTCCCAAAACGTTCGCTTAGTTGGCTAAAAAATGTCTGGATTGGATTCATTGTAAGTTTGTGTTATAGATTTTTAAATTATTTATCTTCCAAGTTCTATCGCTCTTTGAGCCATTGATTTAGCAGCATTCATCGCCGTGACATTTGCCTCGAACCCTCTTGTGCTTGTTACCAGGTTTACCATTTCTGTCATTAGATCGACATTCGGCATAGCAACGTAGCCTGTTTCACTAGCATCGGGATGGTTTGGATTGAAGACTAAACGTGGTTCACTTTGGTCTTCGATAATTTCTGTAATCATTGATTGCAAAACATTTTCTCCAAGTTCGGACTTTAAAATTTCATTAAAATTGTCTTCAAATGGTAACGCGGTAACAACGAGTTCTTTACGCCGATAGGGACCTCCTTCAGGTGTCCGTGTAGTTTCGATGTTGGCAAGATTGCTAGAAACCGTTTCCATGAGTTTTCTCTGAACGTTCAATCCTGATGAACTTATTTTCATCGATGTTAAAAAATCCATTGTCTTTTGCCTTCCACAAATGATTAATTTAAGCCTCTAAACAGAAGCGTTACACTATGTATACGTCTTATTAAAGCAATAACCATACCAAAAAAAAGATAATAGGAGTTTTTAGTCTTTTTTTATTTTCCTCATAACCCATTATATTTTAATGATTTAATTGATTTTTGTGGCAGGGATCTTTTTTGAAGAGGCTCAAAAACGAGGCTGAGGGTAAAATCATGTCATTTCTTTGACAAGTTGTAAAAAGGGCAACTGTATTTAGTTTTCTGTATGGTTCTTGTAAGAGGCTAATTTGTTACGAAGAGTGCGTATGCTAATGCCTAAATTTTCGGCAGCTTTTGTTTTGTTCCCATTGACTTCTTCCAGAGTTTGGGTGATAAGTTCTTTTTCCATATCATGAATTGTGCCTTTAAATTTGGTGAGAGGGGGGCTTTTCTCAATGTGAATTTCTTCTTCATCAAAAAAAAGGTGAGAGGGGAGGAGTGTGCTTTCTTGGCACATGAGGGTTGCTCGTTCAATTATATTTTCTAGCTCTCGTACGTTACCTGGCCAACGATATTTTTTAAGCAATTCAATGGTTTCATCGGCTATTTGCAAAATATTTTTGTTCAGTCCTTTAGAATGCTTTTCGATAAAATATTCCGCTAGCGTCTGAATATCATCTATTCTGTCTCTAAGAGGAATCAGTTTCAGAGGAATTACATTCAGCCGATAGTATAAATCTTCTCTAAACTGGTTTTCTCTTATACGCTCCTTGATGTCTCGGTTTGTTGTGGCGACAACACGAACATCAACAGGAATAGATGCTCGCCCGCCAACTTTGTCTATTTCATGTTCCTGCAAAACGCGTAACAGTTTAGCCTGAAGAGGTAGGCTCATTTCAGTTACCTCATCAAGCAGCAAAGTTCCCTTATTAGCCAATTCAAACTTTCCATCTTTGCGTTCTATTGCTCCAGTAAAAGCTCCCTTTTCATGTCCAAATAATTCGGTTTCAAGAAGACCTTCGGGAAGCGCTGCACAATTTACTGCCATAAATGGTTTTTGTACACGGGGACTCATCTGATGAATGTATCGAGCAAACATTTCTTTGCCAGTTCCGGTATCACCCATAATAAGAACGGTTGACTTGCTGTATGCAATATTTTCAACAAATTTAATAAGTTCTAACATTTTTTTGTTTTGAGTTATTATTTGCCTTTCTACAAGATTATTTTTACTTATTTCCGACTTAAGGAGACTGCGTTCATTTTTTTCAGAACCCTCGTTCAAAAAAGCTCTATTGACTGTAGCTATAAGAACTTCTGCAGAAAATGGTTTGAGTAGATAGTCAAAAGCCCCTGCCTTAATAGTTTCAACTGCATTATCAATATCTCCATAAGCTGTCATCATAATGGCTACTGTCTGAGATGATTTCTTTTTAAGCGCCTTTAACAACTCAATACCATTCATCTTTGGCATTTTTACATCGGTTATTACTAGATCGAAAGGACTTTCACTTAATCTTTCCAAAGCCTGTTTCCCATTTTCCGCCAGGGTAATAGTGTGGCCTTCCCTTTTGAGGGTCGTTTCAAGGGCTATTCGCATTTCAACCTCATCATCAACGACCAAAATATTTTTATGAAAATTATTTTTTGTCAAGTTCGTGGTCCCAACATGGAATTTTAAGGATAAAACGAGCGCCTTTTCCCACCTCATTTTCAACATCAATGGTTCCCTGGTGAGCTTTTATGATGTTGTGAGAAATTGAAAGGCCGAGCCCGGTCCCATGATCTTTTGTTGTAAAAAAAGGATTAAAAATATTAACTAGGTTTTCTTCCAAAATACCGCCACCTTGATCAGAAACAGTTATTTTTATGAATTGTCGATAATAGTCAGGTTGATCGGATGATTGTTCGAACTGGGAGCACTTTTTTGTTGTGATTTCTAGATTGCCACCCTTAGGCATAGCTTGGATAGAATTTCGAATTAGGTTAATAAAAACTTGTTTAAGAAGATGGGAGTCGCCATTAGCAATAGCATTGTCGCCCAAGCTAAAAACTGGGTTGATTTCCTTTGGGATTAATATGGCTGAGGAATTTTTGAATAGGTCTTTAAGTAATGTATTCAGGTCACATAATTGTCTAGACGGTTGCGGTGACTTCGCAAACAGAAGCAGACTTGAAATAATTCTATCCATGTTTTTTACGCTAGCCGATATATGCTCAACAAGTTCTTTTTTTTCAGGATCTTCACTAAGATCTTTTTTGAGTAGCGATGAAAATAACTCAATGCTTCCTAGTGGGTTTCTTATCTCATGAGCAATGCCTGCGGCCATTTCTCCAGTTGCTCTAAGGCGACGGTTGCGCTGGGCTTCTTCCCCAAGACGACGGAGTTCTGTTATGTCTTCTATGTTGAGCACTGTCCCTATCCGATCATTTTTCTTGTCTAGGACAGGAGAAGTTGAGATACGTGTGTAAATTTTTCCATGATGAGGAGTTTCAATTTCTCGTTCAATGACAGAGGACTTTTGTTTTTCCTTGGTTGTTCGGCCAACTATTTTTTCAAAAAAATCTGTTAGGAACACTTCATTTAGCTGTTTGTTGAGACAGACTTTAGGATCCAAACCTGTTATTGCACCAGCAGTTTTATTGAATGTATTAATGATATTATTTTGATCGACCACAATTACACCTGTGGGAAGGCTTTCCATAATATTATGCAAGTAGTTTTTGTTTTCTTCCAGAGCTTCATTAAGGACATCATAAGAATTTTGTAATTGTTCTGTGGCTTCATTGAAGGATTGAAATGCTTGGTTAAGGATAGCAATTTCTTGAGGGCTGCTTTTTTCTGAAGAAGGGTTTTTCATAGGTAAGTACATGAGTCTAGAGAAAAATGACTTGTCTTATTATAGAAGATTGAAGAATTTCTTTAAAGGGGGTTGGTATTTCCTTTTTCCCATTCCATCATTTTTAGTTCTGATTGCGCAGCTTTTTTTATTAAATCATCCTCTGATTTAGATTTAATCAATTTATTAAGCTGGGCAGTTGCTTTTTGGTTATTTTTAATTTTTTTGAGGGCATCGGCTGATATAAACTCTGACCAGTTTTTATGCGGATGGTCAGGAAATAATTTAATAGCTGCGTCGAATGCGTCTATGCTTTCGGCGTATTCCCCTTCTTGATAAAGTAAGTTTGGAGTCTTGTAATATGCTTCTATTAAATAATCTGGGATTATTTTTTGCGTACGATCAAAAGTGTCTATGGTTTTTTTGTAAGCCTCTATCGCTTGTAGGTTTTGGTTGCGACCCGCTTCTAAGCTGGCCATTAGGTAATGAATTTCCGAAGGAGACTTTGGAAATTTTTTTAATGCGTCTTGATAGACTTCCATGGCCTTATCATACATTTGACGCCCACTTAATGATTTAGCTAACAGCTTCATGGCTTCGCGAACTTTTTTGCTACGTGGGAAGTTTTTTAGAAAACTGCGCGCGACAAATTCGGCTTCGCTGTAGTTTTTTCTTTCATAATGGATTTGCCCTAAATTAAGAAAAATTCTGTCATTATAAATTTTTCCAGTATCTAGTTGTTTTACTTTTTCATACAATCGAACAGCCTCGGGCAGCATGCCTAAGGATTGGTATGCTTCGCCTACTTGCAAGAGTGTTTTTAAGCTTTTAATTTTTCCAATAGAAAGGCTGGCATAGTCGGTATAAGAATAAAGAATTGGTAAAACTCCCCCTTGTTTTGCGTAACCATCTACTAGAAATATTAAAGCCTGACGTATGTATTTTGAGGCGTCACGATGAAACTTAGACTCTTCACCCAAGGGCAATAATTTTTTAAATTCCTCAATAGCTTTAAGATAATTTTGTTCTTTTAAAAAAGCTACTCCCTTGCTCATTGTAACTTCACTGAGAATATCAACATCCTTGGCTGACTCTAAGATCTCATCATATGCTTTTAATGGTTCGAAATAAGTGTTGATGTCGAAAATAGCATCGTTGACTGGTAGCTTGGGATAACGAACACCAATATCCGCCATACGAATTTTCCCATATTGAGATTCGCGATTTTCAGAGTCTAGTTTTGCCGATTGGTCATAAACTGAAAGTGCTTCCATTTCTCTCCCTTCAATAAGGTAAAGATCGCCAATACGATTAAGAGCTCTATGGGCCTCTTTACCAGAAGGGTTCATATTAACCATGTTGAAATAAAATTTTCTAGCCTTTTGGTAGTCTCTTTTTTTGAAATAAATTTCCCCCATATTATTAAAGATAATAGGTTTTTTATTTACCACAGATGGCCATCTGCGTACGGACTCGTTATAGATGTCTAATGCGCGGAGAAAATCTTCTTGGTTAAAATATTGATTAGCTATTTCAATTATAGCTAATTGGGCTTCATTAGATTTAGGAGATTCTTTAAGAATTTTTTGAAATGCATCGTAAGCTTCTTCATAACGCTTCTCTTTTAGAAGCATATTAGCTAGGCTATTTTTGCGTGCAGTGTTATAAAGACTTTTTTGGTTACGATTGATCCCTTCATTATACAATACTCTTGCTTCAAGAGAGTAGCCTATTTCCTCAAATATATTGCCTATTTTATAAAGCGCATGATCGGAAAATCGTGACTTCGGGAATTTTCTAGTGGCGTGCTGATAAGCAGCTAAGGCCTTTTCATAGTTAGGATGTTTTTGTTTCCATGCAATGCGAAATTCTGCTTCGGCAAGTAGATAAAGTATATTTGGTAAAAGAGGGCTATTTGGATAGTCTTTGGCATATTTTCTAAATAATTTAATCGCCCCAGGCTCAATTTTATCTATTTCTTTTGTTTCGCCAGTTTCTGGGTCTGGTTCACTTTCGACTTTAATCGTGTAATCTTCAAGCTTCCTATCCTGATAGACTTTTAAGGCTTTTTGATATTCCTGCCAGCCACTCTCTTTCTTTTCTTCTTCGTCCTTAAGAACAACCTCTTTTACTTGTTCGGGAGATAAGCCTTTCATCTTCGCTTTTTTAATTTTCTTAGGTTCTATTTTTTTCTTTTTTTCTTTTTTCTTGCTAATTCTGGTCTTGAGAAATGGCTTCCTAGTTCCCTTAAGATCTATAACTATCTGTGAGGTAGTATTTTTTTTGTAGTGGAAAAACCGTGTATTTGAGTTTTTTAAATGGAGAGTTAAAACTATTTGACCTCTATTGGATCGTACATCGACCGCAGAGAGGTTTTTATCCCTATATTTTTTGGACTTTACTCTTGAAGTTATTGACGTATTATCAAAAGTGAGGTCAATTTTTTTTTCTGCAAAATTAGCATTAACCTGATAATCGACTACTCCTGAAATATCTAAAAGAATCCGTGTGTATTTTGGGTGAGGGCCAAGCCTAATCTGCTTGATTTGTTTTGGCACACTAATTCCTTCTACTTTTTGTTCTTGCCCGTGAACTTGCTTTCCCATACCTATGGTGAAAGCTAAGGCCAGAGGAACTAGAAATGCTGCCAACTTATTTTTTTTAACAAGATTCATGGTATCTTATTGTAAAAGTGCGGTTCGATAATTATTATATTAGAGCAATTTCTATACCAGGTGCGAAATACCTTCTTTTAGAAAATTGTAGGAATTACAGCTTAAGCTATAAAAAGCTTATGGTTAGAGACTTTTTCAGGACTGAGTAAATCATAAATATTAATTAAATAAATAGTTTTCGTCATGTTTTTGACAATTTACATAGATTTTTTAGTAGGGGCGGCTTTTTTTTGCCATTTAAAAAGGACACCTTGGTGAGTGAAACTAAAGCTGGTCAGCATTATTATCAGGGATTGATAGACTTTTATAAAGCCATAAGTCTTTTGAGCTTAGAAGAAATTTCCACTGTGCTTGTTGACCGGTTACCTTCAATTCTATCGATACATTATTTTACCTTATTCCTTTACGATAAAGATAAGCGGGTATTAAATTTAATATGTCACAATCATCCGGGGGAGTGGGATTATTTCCCAGAATCGCCTCAACACTTAAAGACTAAGAGTATTTTTTCAATCCCTCTTTTCCGCTCATCTGTCATGGAAACTGCTATTTTGAGTGGTCAATATATTCTAGAGCAGGACTTTTCAAATTCTTCTTATTACCGAGGGAAAGTCAACCCACTTTATAAAAAGGGTTTTTTTGTAACTATTCCCTTAATGATTGAAAAAGAAATAGTGGGAGTATTGAATCTCAATGACGGCGAGCAAGATACATTCGGACAGAGTAACCTAGAGTTTACTTTGGATTTGTCTGAGTTTATTTCGATGTCTGTC
>CAZOYP010000076.1:0-10867 GCA_964584125.1 uncultured Nitrospinaceae bacterium
CCTTTACTTCTATAACGGTAATTTTCACATCATCATTAATTTGAATGCTTTCACCGACTTTTCTCGTAAGAACTAGCATGGGCGGATTCCATTCCTATATATTGAATTACGATCCTTATTAAACTACTCTTACTTTAGTACCATCCAAATTATACCAAAATAAAAAAACAACGGCGGCTTTTGTTATCAAGTATGGTTCCATAACCTAACCAAATGGGATATTCGTTGACTCTATTTGGTGATTGTGATACTTATCCTCCTTCGCTTCCAAAACTTTTTGAAGTACTTGGGACGGTAGCTCAGTCGGTAGAGCAGAGGACTGAAAATCCTCGTGTCGGCGGTTCGATTCCGTCCCGTCCCACCACTTCATTTTTTTTAAATCAGGTACTTATCGGGTTTTCGTGAGTATCTTTTTTTATTTTTTTCTCTGTTTTAGGGACAACAAGCCTAAACAAAGCCTCGTTTTTTTTGTTGGTTTCACTTTCTTACAAAATGCAATCTTTAAATAAAATCATACCCCCACCTATTTATAAGTTTATCAGTTCTATTAAATTAAATATGATAAACGGAAACTGCATTGCTTAAGTACATTTGTGACTGACGTGCAAGAAAAAAATATGTTGCCAGCATTTCAGAATGTCCAAGGAATACTTTTTAATTTTTAAACCTCATTAGGTAAGATCTCAATTCTTCTAGCCTACTTCCTGCATCAATGTAAATGTATGAATGCCGTGAAGATGAGTTTAAAGCAAAGTTCAATCGGGAAAGCTGGACACCATCAACAAACATAATATTTGCCCATGGCTCTTTTACTTTATAGTCTCTATGTGCCGATACAAAGCTTATGAAATTCTTGAAGGCTTTTACACATAATTTTGAACGCATCCCCTCCAAGTCACAAACAGCACGAAGTCCACTAGAATTATTTAAGGTTCGCTGCTCAAGCTTTTCAGCCAGAACAGCATTTTCTGTTGCCTTCACCCTGTTTTCCTTAGATGAAAAATAAGCCACCAACTCCTCTGTCGGCAAATCAAACCGAATAGAAACATCAAAATCGTCTTTAATAAATGTATTATATTTTTCTATAGAAACTTTACCCCAAGGTTTCATTCGCATGTCCTGGTTTTCACTGGCTTCGCTCAAGGTTGCCAGCCCATTCAAACAATCTTTTTCTGTTAATTCAACAGAACAAAAATATTTGCCTATCTGCAGTCGCTTTTCAAAAGCCTGTTTATATTTTGAATTAATACTTTTATACATTTTTTTGCGAGGAATCCAAATTTTCTGCGGATCTTTCTGCAGAGATTTAAAAATTTCTTCTGACGAAGAGTCATATTTTATTCTAAACGCATGGGAGTCTTTTCCAAGTCCTTGTCTATCATCCAATATTATTTCTTGCCATTGGATTGGTTTTATCTTTTGGACAGTATCTATTAGCGCCATGCTTTTATATCCAGACATACACTGTTCATTAGAAATCCGCTGAGAACAATAAAGGGAAAAAATTCTAAACTTCCTGTTTATTTGACTTTTGAGAGCTAATATTTTCTCAAGAAAATACTCTTGTTCTTCTTTTGATGCTTGCCCCTTTAAAAAAGCTATCATCTCTTCTGAGGAAGCATTCCAAGGGATCAGAACCGTACTAAACCCACCTGTCCTCAAAAATCTATTACTAATACCAACTGAATTGATTTCGGAGCTAACTGCTAGTTTAATTGCTGATTCAAAAGTCTGAATTCCTTTAAGGCACTGCTCTATTAGTTGGATTTGATCTTCTGTAAAACCGATATTTTCTTTGAATGGAAAACATTCAACATTGCGAATACCAAACTTCAACTCCAACGAACTCTTGATAAGAATTAGTTGATTAAATATGTTAGAAGAATTAGAAAAAGATTTCGTAAAAGAAAATAAGATAAACACCATCGCTAAAAAAATAACTCTCGCATGATTCATCAGTTTATCTCCTTAGGCAATCATGATCATAATATAGTCACTGTATTTGCGCCTCTAGAAGAATAAGCATCAAGGGTCCGCTTATGGCAGGTAAGAACAATGACTTGTCTTTTTTTTGAAAATTCCCGTACTCGATCGAGTATTTGGTTATTACGATCATCATCAAAGTTGACAAAAATATCATCCATAATTAGTGGAAGCGGTTCGCTTCGTTTTTCGTGTTCCGCTATTAAGCCAAATCTTAGAGCAAGATATAATTGTTCCCTTGTCCCGCGGCTCATCTCCAACAAACCCTTTACACGCTCATTTTCATCAACAATAAAAATATCATCCGAGTCCATTGGTTTAAATATTCTAGAGTAATCACCCTGTGTCACATGAGTAAATATTTCTTCAGCTTTCTTTATTACTGCAGGTTGTCGTTCCTTCTCATATTTTTTTCTCGCCTTATCCAACATGCAAAGAGCAATTTTATTGGCAGCCCATTCTCTACCAAACTCTTTGATTTTTTGACGGCCTATTTCTAATGCGGTCTTTTGTTTCGACATATCTTCATTAGTAGATAAGTAATCAATGCGAGTCCTTGTTTCTCCTATAGTTTGGAACAATTCGTCCTTTTCAGCGTTCAATTCGCTCAATCTTTTCAAAGCACTATTCAACCTTTGGTGGTTTTCTTCCGGACTACTTGATTTTACATATTCAATAAATTCATTGTAAACAACTCCCAACCCAACTCGCGATTGAATATATCCCTTTTTTTCAACAATAATTCGATCTAAGTGTTTTTTCCTCTCAACAGTTTTATTTTTTTCAATAAAACTATCTTCATCTACAGCATCAACCGACCTTAAAAAATCTGACAACTCACAATTTTTTTCCTCTATTTTTCTGTTTAATACTTTAATTTTCTCTATCAAACCTCGGCATTGAACTTCTAAATTTTCTCTTTTCCCCCTTGAAATACGAGCCTCATCAAAGTGGCGACAAATAACCTGTATACTCGTGGGGATATCAATATCCACAACGAAGTTTTTTAAAGAAGGGGCTATTTTTTCTACGCGTCTTGAAACTTCTTCTATCGTTTTCGACATACTGCGAAGGCGCTCATCAATACTTTCTTTCTGTATCATTCTAATTTTAATACCACAAACCTTATCACCTAATTTCTCTGTGGCCAGAGGACTTAAGTGCTGATCAAGACCTCTTTCACTAAGCCATATAGACCACTCACCAAAAATTCTCTCTCTTTTTTCTGTAGCATCTTTAAATAGTTTCACAAGCGAAGCTTCTAACTTATCTTCAACTTTTTGCTCCATTGTTACTTCAACTAAGATTTTATTCCCAAGAAACGCCCCCAAACCAACCATAGATAATCCTAGGCCAAGATAAATGTAATCGACCAAAATACCCCCAACCACTATTCCAACAACACCGACGCAAACCAGCCCATATGGCAAGGCACGCCTCCATGGAGAAAGTGGTGGTTTTGGGTCTAGTTTATTAGCTTCTTTTTGTTCTCTATGTAAATTAAGTTTATCTTTGGTACTAGTTTCATTTTGTCTAGATTCAGATAAGTGACTATAAAACTGTTGAATTTCTTTTTTTTCTAATTCCGACAACTCAAATTTATTTATTCGATCTTCGGTCCACCCTGGCCCCATTCCATCCAGATCAACCATAATCTGAGCGATAATATGCTGTCTTTCATTTTTTACTTTTACTTCATCTTTAATAACCGACTGTATCTCTTTGAGCGATTGTTGCAGGAATAAGACATCCCCCTCTCGTCCCAACAACTCATCATTTACCAATATACTACGCAACTTAACTTTTAACTCGTCATGGTTTTGTTGCTCCTCTTTAAGTTGCTCAAGTAAGTTTTTCCTATCTAATTGCATAGAAGATAATCTTCTCATTCCATTTTCGGGAAATTTTAAAACAACTTCCATTTGGCCAACTTCTTCTATCGCACTTAGCATTTCCATAACTACTGGGAACAGCTCCTGTCGTGTTTCAAGCAGTTTCTTAGTTAATTCGAGATCATCTATTTCTCTAATTTTGATAGCTTTTTCACCATTCATTTTGGATGAGGTATTATTTAATTCGTTAAATTTGCCAAGGTTTGCTTGAACCTTAATAACTTCTTTTTCAACTTCATTCATTTCGCTCAGGACCAGTCCCATTCGAGATTGCCCCCTTGGCCTAAATATTTCTGTACAAGTCTTTTCTATCTCTTGTTCTATTTTCCCCAAAGATATTTCCCCTAACCCCATCCCAACACCATAGATGCGACTCTTAATTTCTTCTCCCCGCAAACTTTGTATGTCATGAAGTTCATCGATAGTAAAAGCATAAAGATTTTTAAAAACCTCTCGAGTTGCATATCCCAAAAGAGAATCGAGATAAGATTGGCCCTGATTTTCGGTCGATTCCGTGCGAATTATAGGACCATCCTTTTTGTCTGCCTGCCTATCCACCGAAATTATTTGCCCCGATGCCAAAGCGCATTTCAGAACTCCACCCAAACGACCACCATTAACTGGAGGGTATTGATTTACCTTTTGATTTTTTTTGGGAAAACCGAACAACATACATCTTATAAACTCAAGCAAAGTTGTTTTGCCAAATTCATTTGGGCCATAGATAATATTTAGACCTGAAGAAACGCCTTTCACTTTCTTAGTAGAAAAGATCCCAAATCCATCAATTTGTATTTCTCTAATTTCCATCTATCCGCCAATGGTTAAAAGTTGTCTGAAATATTATTTTATTTCAATAGCTTGTCTAAGCATAATGACTTTGCATGAGATAAAATATCCTTAATTTCTTTATCAGACAAATCATTTAAATACTTTTTTCCCTGCCAGGTTTCGAAAACTGGTTTAAGGGCCTGTTTCAAATCCACGAAAGATTCCTCCGCTTCCATACTTTCAAAGAGGGCGATAAGGTCAGAGACGAAATCTTTACCTTCTCTTAAGGATTCAATGTCATATATTCCAGCAGTATTTAATTTAATATTCACCCAAGTTGAAGGAGTTCTTCCATGAAAATAAGTTCTAATTTCTCCTTGCAATTCTTTTATCGCATCTCCTCTTTGTAATTCAGAATGAACCTGTGTTCTTCCCTTCAATAACAAATGGAGAAACACATCTTTTTGTTTGGTTTGATCTGCAAAGTACTCGCATTTTGAGCAAACAGCATGTATCACCTCCTCTAATGAAGTCGTTCCTGAAAGGTCTACGTCGCCATGAATATATCGAATCGTATCAGTTGATATAAATTGAATTAATGGGTCAGCATTTTTATTTAAAGTGACCAAACAACAGCCTTTTTCACCAGTTTCCCCCATATGCCTAGCCTGAGTATTCCCAGAATAAACAATAGCAGGGTTGCTTTCACGCAACACTTGAAAGCGGTGAATATGGCCCAAAGCCCAGTAATCCATTCCTCCAGCAATTAGATCGCCTATAGAGCAGGGAGCATAATTATCATGACCGGATTGATTCCCAACGTTAGAATGCAATAATCCAACAGAGAAACCATCATCATTATTTCGAGAAAATTTTTGAGCAAGGTTCTCCCTCACCTCACGTTTGGGATAGCTTATTCCATGAATATATGCCTTGACGATCCCATTATTTTCAATAGGTATGCATTCCACCCGATCCCCAGAAAATACGTGAACCCGCTCAGGCCACTCTAGTGAGGCTGACCAGCTATCTAAAGGGTCATGGTTACCATGAACAATAAAAATATAAATCCCCGCATCAGAAAGCTTCTGCAGTCCACGACGAAATTTAAGCTGGGCTTCCAAGCTTTTATCGGATCCGTCATATATATCCCCAGCAATCAAAATGGCTTCTACTTTTTCTTTCAACGCAAGATCAACAATATTTTGAAATGCTTGGTAAGTTGATTTGCGAAGAACTTCAGCTAGCGGATGTTCCACAGAAGACAACCCTTTAAAGGGGCTATCAATATGCAAATCTGAGCAGTGGATGAATTTGAATGTCATCGCAATCTGATATAAAAACTTGTAGTATTACTAAAAAGGAAATCTATGACCTCATTATATACGACGCTACTTTTTTTTTCCTTAGATATTAAGAGGCCATCATCAAAAATGTCTTACTTCTCAAAAGATTATTTTACAGGTTCACCATTAATCACCAATTTAAGAGATCCCTTAATCAATTAAGGTAACGTCAACAAAAATATCATGAGTTCTAATCCTGCTATGGAATATAGACGGTTTGGGAAAACCGAGGAAATGATTTCTGTCATTACCCTTGGTGGCATGAGGTTCAAGCAAGGATGGAATCCTCCAAGGGAGTTCCTACCCAAAGATTCTATTGAGAACTGTATCTCTATTACACGGATGGCGTTAGACTTAGGTATTAATCATATTGAGACTGCTCACGGTTATATAAAAAGTGAACATTTATTTGGTTTCGCCTTAAAAGAACTCGATATTCCGAGAAACCAGTTTAAGTTGATGACAAAGGGAGCGCCGACATCAAGAGGTGAAGCACGCAGACTTGTAGAAGAACAACTCGAGGCTCTCAAATTAAACTATATAGATTTTTATGGGTGGCATGGTATTAACAACAAAGAGCTCTTAAAAATTGCTGTAGGAAATAATGGGCCCGTAGAAGCATTGCATCAATTAAAAGAAGAGGGATTGATCCGCCATATTGGGTTTTCAACACATGCCCCGATTGACATAATCCTGGAAGCTATGAAAACCAACCTATTTAGTTTTATTAACCTTCACTACTATTATTTTTTTCAGCACAATCTTCCAGCCATACAATTGGCAGAAAAAATGGATATGGGCGTTTTTATAATTTCTCCTAATGAAAAGGGTGGAATGTTATTTAAGCCTTCTAAAAAAGTACAAAACCTTTGCAAGCCGATTACACCCATAGTGTTTAATGGGAGATTCTGTTTATCTCATCCTCAAATCACTACTCTAAGTATGGGTATGCACGAACCAAAACATTTTTCTCAAAACATAGCCATTCTGAATGGTGAAAACTATTTAAATGATGAGTTTTCTCAGACGAAGACTGAAATGGATGCCCCTTTAGCAAAAGTCACCGGACTATGCACTCTATGTAATGAATGCTTGCCTTGCCCTGAAAATATAAATATTCCGGAAATTCTACGGTTTAGAAATCTCATAGAAGGTTACAACATGCTGGACTACGGCCGGTTTCGCTATAACATGCTTGAAGGGCAGGGACATTGGTTTCCTGGTAAGTTTGCTTTTCATTGCACTGAATGTGGAGACTGTCTTCCCCGCTGTCCGGAGAGTTTGGATATCCCAAAACTTCTAATGGAAACACATAAAAAACTCTTCAGCAAACGTGAATATTTTAAAAGCAAGATAACATCGGTAATTAAATTAATACTAAAGAGCTTAAAGGTTTTGAAATAACAAAAATAAATTCAATTTGATCACGTATTGACTTTTAATTTTAAAGATAGGCCAATTAGCTTTTTCATCGGTCTAGTTTTTTTTGTTTTCATTTTTTTCTATTCTCAAGGAAAAACACTCGCTCAGTAGTAACTCAGTATTACGATAAGTATCATCCTTGTTTATTACTTGCTGTAAATAGGGGATTGCTTTTTGACACCGTAGAGTTTTAGCGAAAATTTCCCCAAGAATATATTGGAGGTTGATATCATCTGGATCAATCATGGCGTAACGATTGCCATAGTCTAAAACATTCCCAGGTTCCCCTCTTCCTCGATATCCAAAAACAATATTTTTTAATGCTTGTTTATTAAGAGGCTCTTGTTTCAAAACTTGATTAGAATAGCTTAATGATTTCTTATATTCTTTTTTAATATTGTAAAATGCTGCCACTGAATTTAACAAACCAAGGTTTTCTGGGTCAGAATCCAATTGGGAGTGTAAATCAATCAATGCTATTTCTTGAAGAATAGAAGTAAACTGAGCTCTATTATTCTTAATAGCCGTTTTAAAAAAAACCTTTGCCTCTTTACGCCTTTCTAATTCCATCAAATTGTAACCAGCATATAAATTGGCGTACGAATGGGACTTATCCTTAGTCAGTATAATCTTTAAAATTCCAAGACTCTTTTCGTACTCACCAATTTGATATAAAGCATGTCCTAAGTTAAGCAAAGCCTCCAAGTTAGAAGGATGGAGCTTTACTTCCTGCATCAAGCTAGAAACTTGCTGCAAATTTGCCTGCAAGTGGTATCGGACTAAATCACTTCCTTCTAGCTTAAACAAGGACTCTAAAAGTAGCTCCCTATTATTGTAGGTAATCCCTCGTTGATAAAGATCCATTCCCTCAAAAAAATTTTCAAGTTTTTTTTGTTCATCATAATTAATATTGGATATACGATTAATAATATTTTTAAACGGGGTTCTTGAAAACAAAAAATCTTCACGCCCGTAGACCCCAATCACATTTCCAAGATCAAGATAAAATTCAATGAAGGGCCTATTATCTGTTATTTCTTTTTGATTTTTAGCCAAATCACTCATCTGATCTTCTAAAAACCAAATATTACTTAGAAATGAGAACGCATCTGGAACTTCAATCTCCTGCATAAATTGGCTAACACCTGGATCTAAAAAGCGCCTCTTTAGTTTTTTAAAGTCAATATCAATCGGACGGTCTGATCCAATAACAAGTATTTCATTAGCAACTGGCATCCAGGCCATAGAATGGGGAAACACAGAAAGGAAGGTTTTAAAGTGCATCAATACTTCCTCTTTTCCCTGACTATGCAAAGGAATCCATTGCGCCATGATTCCCCCTGGATTTAGATGCTTGCGGGCTATTTCATAATATTCTTTAGTGTAAAGGTTAACCGTAAATGCTGTGCGCGGAGGCGGGGGTTCGGAAGTTATCACATCATACATTTTTTGAGTAGTCAGCAAATGATTTCTTCCATCTTGAAGAATGACATTAACCTTCTCATTTTTTAAAACGTTGTAGTTATGTGATGAAAACACATTACCTGCTTTTACAACACTCTCTGACAAATCGACACTATCGACTAATTTTACTTTTGGGTGAAGAGCAGCAGCGCCTGTAGTTTGTCCTGTACCAAAACATACGACCAAAATATTTTCAGGATTTTCCACCAGCATTATTGGTAAATGTGCCAAAAGCTTCATGTATCGCGAAGCAATAAAGTTGACGGCAGACATAGAAACACCATTTGTAACAAGCCGCTTTGCATCCGGATCTAAAATACCGTAATTATCCTCAAAAGCGGCTACCGTATCGGTAAGACCCTCCTCAAAGAACAATAACTTCCTAACATCTTTTTTACCTGTGCCATCACGCATAAAAAATTGATCTAGCAAACCTGAGGGTAAACCCATGTTCACAATAAGAATTACACCCGCTAGCGCCACTGTTATTGTTTTGCGTAATGTTTTCGTAAGGTAATGCCCTGATCGAAACAAATACATCCCCATTAACAGATTTAATGTCGCAATAAGCAATAAGCTCTGTTGTGCCCCTAATCTAGGTAAAAATAGGAAACCTGCAAAAAGGGACCCAAAAATTGCTCCAAGTGTATTTCCTCCGTATATTTGACCGGTTCCTTTTCCTATATTTTCGTACCCACTAGATATTATTTTTATTAAAATTGGGAAACTCATACCAAGCGCAATCGTGGGAATTAGCATTAAGGCAGACGAGTCCAAAAAATACCGCCAAAAAACTAAAGCGGGTTTTTGTAAGTTATAGCCATTCCATGGAGCTGAAAGTAATAATTCCATGTTATACAAGGAACCAATCACATAGAATCCAATGCTTACCTGAAGAAATATTAATACGGTTCTCAAACCTAAATTCGATCTTAATATGGCTACAACCAAAAAACTTCCTAGCGCGATTCCCATGAGAAACACACCCAGCATCATACTAAAGGAGTAGACTGTACTGGAGGTGCTAAAAACTAACAACCGCGTCCATAAAACCTCATAAGCCAAGGCAGTAAAACCGCATACAAAGCTTACAGTTATCCATAACCATTGGTTCCCTTCCCATGAAATTTTAGGTATCGTGAAAAGCGGAAAGCGAAATACCTGACTATTTTCCAATGACTCCTGGTAAATTCTAATTGCGCTAATTCCAACAAAAAGATTCAGTAGTGTGGCAGCCAGCACTGTTTGCAAAACACCGAAGTTAGCGATTAGAAAAAAACCTGTCAGCAAACAACCCAGCGCGGCGCCGATAGTATTGATTCCGTATAGAAGCCCCAATCGACTATCCAACCTAATGTTATCTGTGATGTAGTATTTGCTTATTATAGGTAGAGTCGCCCCCATTAAAGATGCAGGAATAAACATCAAAATAAAGGCTAAAAAAGACTTAAATATGTTCTGCACCACGGTAGATTCTGGGATAAAAACACTTAACCAAGAATAAATAACCGAAAACTTAAAAAGAATTAAAGAAACAATTACACACAACAAAAATAGTGCGATCTCAATCCAACCATAAATTAATAGCGTAGGAGACGTCTCTAAATCCTCTGAGAACTCTCTGCTCAAATTATTACCATTTGATTGTTTTTTTTTATACCCGATATGGTTGATTGCTTGACCAGAAAAATAGCTACCAAAGCCGAGTCCCGCCATAAAAGCCGCCAAAACAATAGATACCGAAAAAACAGTATGCCCAAATGCAAGGGTGAGCATTCGTGCCCACACAACCTCATAAATTAAAGCAGTTATCCCGGAAAATAAGAAAAGAAAATACACAATTGGCGAACGTTTCATTATTTAATTATTTATATGTAGTTAGGTATTAAGATAAATTAACCTAGAAAAAACCAAAATAATTGACATTTAAATCTGCTTCAAGTAATTTTGAAGTATAAATATACTTTGGTTTTTAAAATTAATATAACA
>CAZOYP010000077.1:0-10191 GCA_964584125.1 uncultured Nitrospinaceae bacterium
AGGAGCTACTTCGTCACGAATATCTTCAGGCAATTGTTGGCTTCGCCATCGGTTTCGAAGAGCAATCGCTACAGCTCTTTTAGCTTTATTTTGTCCTACTATGAACTTCTCAAGTTCTACTACGATTTCCTTTGGTGTCAAAGATGCAACAAACTCATCGTGTGAAACTTGTTCTTTGAGAGATGCTGTGATTGAAGTATCCATGGTCTATAGTTCTTCTATAGTGAGGTTTGAATTTGTGAAGACGCATACAGATTGGGCTATATCCATAGACTCTTCAACAATTTCTCGAGCATTGAGTTGAGAGTGTTTGAGAAGTGCCTTAGCAGCTGATTGGGCAAACATTCCTCCAGACCCAATAGCTAGGATTCCGTCATCCGCTTCGATGACATCTCCGTTTCCAGAAATAAGGAATGAGTGATCCTTATCGGCTACTATTAGCATAGCTTCAAGACGACGTAGTAACTTGTCAGTACGCCAGTCTTTTGCTAACTCCACAGCCGATCGTGGCAGATTTCCCTGAAACTTTTCCAACTTTTCTTCAAAACGAGCGAATAAGGAGAATGCATCCGCTGTGGCGCCAGCAAAGCCACCAATAACTTTATCGCCATACATACGTCGAACTTTATTTGCGGAGTGTTTCATAATGGTGTTGCCGACGCTTACCTGACCATCCCCTCCCATAACTACACTCCCTTTGTGTCTTACAGCAATAATAGTTGTACCACGCATTATGTATTCCTAACGATAATTAAGGGGATTGTTTTACTTAGAATTCTTACTTTATAACAACTGTTGGTGAATGGCTAGAAATTCTTGATTCCGACCGTGCTCTGGGGTGTGCTTTATCATAAGTTTCTATCAGTCGATCAACTGTAAGGTGGGTGTATTTTTGAGTAGTTGATAGGCTGGCATGCCCGAGCATTTCTTGGATTACTCGTAAATCCGCCCCCGCTTCTAGCATATGAGTAGCAAAAGTATGGCGCAATGAATGTGGAGAAATATTTTTTTGGAAATTATTTGCTTTGATATAATGGCTTAATACTTTTCGTACCCCCCTAGTCGAAATAGTTTGACCGCGTTGGTTTAAAAATACTCTGGATGGATGTGAAGCCAGATTCTTGGTTTTTATATGTTCAGTTCTAAACTTTAAATAAGATTTAATGATTTCTATGGTTTTTTTCCCCAGCGGTAATAGTCTCTCTTTTTTTCCTTTGCCTAAGACCTTTACGGTGCGTTGCTCTATTTTTAAGTCTTCTAGTGATAAATTGACCAATTCGCTTATACGAATTCCTGTGTCGTAAAACATTTCAAAGATAGCTTTATCTCGAGCTCCTGCAAACGAGTTATCTTTTGGCAAGTCCAATAAACGAAAAACTTCATCAACTGATAGGTAAGATGGGAGTTTGTTAGTTTTTTTTGGTACGGGAATGGTCTTTATAATATTTGTTTTAAGATGGCCTTCACGGCATAGAAATTTAAAAAAAGAGCTCAATGAGGATAGTTTTCTTCCCATTGATGCTCCAGAGTTAGATTTCTCGTAGAGTCGGCTCATAAAAGAACGAATAGTCAGACGATCGATTTGTTCAATTTGAATTTGAGAATTGGTACAGGCATGCCCTGTTTCTTTTAAAAATATTTCAAATTGGGCTAGATCATTTAGGTAAGCGGAGATTGTGTGACTTGATGCGTCTTTTTCTCCAATGAGATATTCTTCAAATTTTTTAACAAGTTTTTCCATGAATAACTCCTTTAATATCAATTTATAAGCAAGTTTGTGAAAAGTCAAGTTGGATCGAGGGCTTCTTTTTTTGATATATCCAAACTTCTGTTTTTAGGTTTAACGGGTTATGATTTGTGTCTGGTTCTCAAATTAATTTTTATTAGGATATTAAAATATGAATAGTGACGAGCAGATCAGACAAGCTCAGAAAAACTTTAAAACCATTACTGATCTCAAGGAAAAACTTGATATTTTGACGGAGCATGTTGACTCACGTAAAGAATCTCTCGAAGAAGAAATAGAAGAAAACCTTCACGAGTCCATTCGAAATGCACGTGATTGCTTGGAAAAGATACAGGAGAATATAGAACCTAAGTTGGAAGGCATAATTCGGGAAAGACTGGATATCTTAAAGATAAAAATGGATCGATTTACGGAAGAAGGTCTTGGCGCGCTTCATAAAGAAATCGAAAAGCAAACACCCATGCTTACCCAAAAAATATTAGAGGAGGTTGACGGATTGGTCTCCTCTAAGTTAATGGCTGCTCGTAATGAGCTGTCTCACTCGATAGACCAAAAAATACAAACCGAGGTAAAGAAAGTTTTAACCGAAGATAAAATAAGAATGGAGGAGAAGTATGCCAAGTTGTCTAGAGTATCCTTTGTTGCTTTGGGTTTTTCTTTAATAGCTTTAGCATTGACTTTGCTAAAGAACTTTTGATGCTTCAAGTAGTGGCGAGCCAAAATAAGAAAAATAAGAGGAGGCAAGAGAGAACAACCTGTAGGCTAAACGAAAAACCAGGTCCAGTGAACAAAATAAGAACCGTGCAAGCGCATAAAATTATAAATGCTAAAGCTTTACGAGTAGTGTCCTTCATTATGGGCTTTACTGGGGAGCTACTTGAAGAAGGTTTTTGAGAGGTTTTTTTGTCGATAGATTCTGTCATTAGAGTTATTAGGTAAACAAGCTATACATTTCGTTAACAATTAAAATATCTTCCACTTCAGAAAAAATATCTTGGGTTGTCATCAATGAGTTTTCTTCTGATAGATCGACTGCTTTATCATTCAAGTCCTCTTTAAAAGCTAGCCTTGGGAAAGAACTTAGATAATCTTGGATGCTTTTAAGGGAGAATGATCTTTTAATTTCATTAACAAATAGGTCAAGCAATTTTTCAAGATAGTCAACTTGTTCAAACACACCTTTGTAGTTTTCGTTAACCGTGAGTGTATAGCTCATTTGAAGACTTTTGTTTTGCATTAGAGTATGGCTTTCTGCTTTCCTTGAGAGATTGTCCGGATACAGGAACTTTAGCTTGTTGCGCTCAGTTTTTAATTGGAAATAGATTAGGCTAAGTTTTTCACCTATGAGAAACGTCAACCCATCTCGCATCCCCTGTTCCTTGGAAATAGTTAATGCTTCCTCGCAATAATCCTGAATTTTTTCTGAAGTCATACTGACGTCCTCTCAAACATGCTGGGGGCCACTAATGTAACAACGTTCTAAAAATCAAATGCCTTTGAATTAATATATTATTATTATTTATTAGGAAGTAAACACTATTTTGAAAGTTCTTACTTTGCAAGACGATATTCTTTTAAAAGCAATTAGTTAAATTTCTGTCAAACTTAGAGGAATCAGTGAGGAAAGTAAAATTGGGCAATTTTAAATGCTAGTTTTCTTGTTAATGAGTGAAAAAAGGATTCATTTCCCAGAATAGGACGAACATGTATGAAATGCATTCCTGCTAAACGGGCTCCTCCATCGGTAAGAAAATTATCACCAATCATACAAACGACAGTTGGATCATCTAAGTCTAAAAAATTATTCATAGCTTGTTCAAAACCGCGTTTATCTGGTTTGGGGAAAACATTAGTTACCACTTTAATATTCTTAAATTGATGAAACCTGTCTTCAAATGCGTTGGTATAAATCGCTACCTTGAGTCCGCTAGAAACCATTTTATTTACATGATTAACAACTTTATTGGAAAACTTTCTTGTGTGATGTGGTCCCAGTGTGCCATCGGCATCAATTAATACGCCTTGTATTCCATCGATTTTTAATTTTTCGACAGATATCTCTGTAAAACAATCAACTGCCATATAGGTTTTAAGAAGATTAGGGCGAAAGGGCATTAAAAAAAAATGTAAAGCTTTAGCTAAGGTTAGTCCATCGCGCGTAATTTTTTTGAGTTTTTTGGTAGCTTCTGGCATTAGGTCAGTGATCCGAGATTGAATTTTAAAGCTTAGGCAAAAGCTGATTATCTCCAGAGAATAATGTAAAATCAAACAAATTTGATTTATAAAGGGTTGCTTAAGTTGGGAGATTTATTTGTATTAAAGTGTGTTGACGATTTAGTTCCAACACGAAAAGATAGCGCTAAGAGACTTGTATCCCCTTATTAGTTTTTATGAGGGTTGTTTTTTAATGGAAACGGGTGTTTTGTCGATAAGAAATTGGATGCTTGGATCAAATTTGAGCAACAACCTCAATTCCCTTAGTACATAACTTTAGTTTGTTTTAAAAACGTGTGACTGAAAAAATTTATGACTAAAAAGCAACAAAGACACTTGTTGATTATAGGAGGAGGAGTATTTCAAGTCCCTGCTATTAAGGTTGCCAAATCGATGGGGCTTAAAGTGGTTGTGACTGACTATAATGGTGACGCTGAAGGAATGCTGATGGCAGATTATCCGATCGAAGTTAGTACTCGTAATATTAACTTAACGGTTAACGCTGCGAAACAATTTCATTTATCCTGTCCACTTGATGGAGTGATGACTGTTGGTACAGATGCATCACAAACGGTGGCCGCTGTTGCCAACGCTTTAAATTTACCAGGAATTCCTTTTGAGGTAGCCGAACGTTCGACGGATAAAATCAAGATGCGCCGACGTTTGCATGAAAAGGGTATTCCGGTTCCACACTTTAGGCCTGTCTGGAGCATAGACGATCTTAATACTGCGATTAAGGAGATGCCTTTACCCTTGGTTATCAAGCCTTGTGACAATATGGGGGCTCGCGGCGTAAAAATGATTAGCGAGCCTCATGAAGCATCCTTGGCTTTCCACGAAGCTAAAGAAGCTTCAATTAGCGGTAAACTAATTGTTGAAGAGTTCATGGAGGGTCATGAACTTAGTCTGGATGCTTTAGTTTTTGATGGTCGTATTCAAGTGACAGGTATTGCTGATCGAATAATTGAGCGCGCACCATATTTTGTGGAGGTGGGTCATACGCTTCCTTCCAATCAACCTCAGGAAAAGCAGGATCAGGCTGCTAAATTGTTTTGTTCTGCGATTAAAGCCCTGGGTATAGATATTGGCGCTGCTAAAGGAGATATCAAGCTTACTGCAGACGGACCCAAAATTATTGAAATTGCTGCTAGGCTTAGCGGTGGTTGGATGTCAACTTTTACCTACCCTTTAGCAACAGGTGTCAATTTGATGAAAGCTGCTATTGAGGTTGTACTTGGTAGTAAGCCAACGGATCTTGAACAAAAACATGAACTCATATCAGTTGAGCGTGCAATTATTCCAAAGGCAGGAAAAATTTTATCTATTAAGGGGGTGGATGACGCTCGAAAGATCAAGGGCGTCAAAGAAATTATTTTTCTAAAGGAGGCAGGTGATTCTGCTGAAGAACTTCGGAGTAATTTGGGCAAAACAGGGTACGTTATTACTACAGCTAAGACTCGTGAAGAGGCGATCCGTATAAATGATTTAGCACGGCAAACTATTCAAATCAAAGTGGGAGAGCCAAGTGAACTCACTTGGGAAGTTATACGTAATAACGCCCGAAAAAAATTCTATATTGCCTGTAAAGCATGCACTGTTTGTGACGGGGTTGAGTGTGCTGGTAAAGTACCCGGAATTGGTGGAATAGGGACGGGTTCTTCTTTTACCGAAAACCTACATGCCCTTGCAAGGTATAAGGTTAATTTACGAACCATTCATAATATTAAAGACCCTGACTTGTCGATAGATTTATTTGGACAAAGGTTATCGGTCCCAATTCTTGCGGCCCCTATCACCGGAATGGAAACTAACCTTGCCGGTGGAATGGATGAAAAAGAGTATGCAGCAGCTGTAGTTAACGGGTGTATCAGTAAGGGAACTATTGGCATGGTTGGTGATGGTGCAAGCCCCAATAAATATCTAATTGGACTTGAGGTAATCAAGAGGCTAGGAGGGTTGGGTATCCCTGTTTTTAAACCCCGAGCCTACAATATAGATATTATTAAACGATTTAAGGCCGCTGAAGATGCTGGTGCGATTGCTGTCGGTATTGATATTGATGCGGTGTCATTCAAGACTATGGCTCTCAAAAATCAACTAGTCGGGCCCAAATCAATTGAGGAACTTTGTGAACTTAAATCACATCTTTCAGTTCCCTTTATTCTTAAGGGGATAATGAATGTAAAGTCTGCTCTTGCCGCCGTTGAAGCTGGAGCAGATGCAATAGTGGTTTCTAATCACGGTGGTCGAGTGATGGACACGATGCCTGGTACAGCGGAGGTATTGCCTGAGATCGCAAATGCCGTCGCAGGACGCGTAAAAATTCTTGTAGATGGGGGAATAAGAGAGGGTATAGATATCCTCAAAATGTTAGCACTTGGTGCTGATGCGGTGATGATTGGAAGGCCAATTTGCATAGCTGCATTTGGAGCTGCTCAGAAAGGGGTTGAGTTTTACTTAGACCAAAAACGAAGCGAATTAAAAAAAGCAATGATCCTTACCGGATGTCCTGATATCAATCACATAGACCCTTCAGTTATTGTACGTGGCTCAAAAGGTCAATTGCATTAACTTCCTTACTCAAAACCCAATTAATCCTTCTCTCAATAATTGCTCTAAAGTTATCTTCATTGATATTGACAAAAAACTGAATTTATCTACAATACAGCCTCTTAATCCTAGAGATTGTGTGGTTAGTTATTGCGCTAGTAGTGCTTTTTTGTACCTATCCAATTACTAGTTTATGCTTTGGATTAGCTCATGACCTTAAGAGGTCGTTCTGAATAAATAATCAATAATTTATTACTTTTAGCAGGAGATTAAAATGCAAATCACCGGCATGCTCTGGGGCAGGAAGTTGCTGGATCTAGTTGAGTATCCTCATTCTGAGGTTCGAGGTCCGGAACTGAGTGTCGATGACATTAAAGACATGATTAAAAAATATGGCGAGATCTTTATTAAGCCTGTATTCAAGGGAGGTGTTGGCAAAAAAGGTAAATCAGGGCTTATTGGGCGCGCAAAGAATTTTACTGATGCCCTTAAGGAGAAGGAACGTCTCTATTTTGCCGAGCACAAAATTGGAAATATTTCTGCAAAGTCAGATGGTGTCACATATGAGGCAGCCATTCCCGCAGATCATGAAGTTTATTTTTCTATTTCCGACAGCACGATTCATCGCTCTCCGGCAATGACACTAACTCATCATGGCGGGGTAGATATAGAGGAGTTACCAGAAGATAAAATTGCGGTTGTTCCGTTTGATGCT
Source organism: uncultured Nitrospinaceae bacterium (assembly GCA_964584125.1). GTDB lineage: Bacteria > Nitrospinota > Nitrospinia > Nitrospinales > VA-1 > Nitromaritima. The sequence goes on from CAZOYP010000077.1 coordinate 7,227, forward strand.
TTGACCGGTCTCAAAGCGTTCCATGTATCCAATGCTCTTGTTGGGCTGGGCGCTCCTCCAGCAATCATAAGTCCATTAGTGCAGAATCTCCCTAAATTGTGGGACTTATACAATAACTACGGAATGACGATGCTTGAGTTGAATCCGATCAGGATGATGCCTGGGAAAGGTGGGCGCTATACTCCTTTGGCTTGCGACTTTAAATGCGCTTTTGATCAAGATGATCCAGCTTGGAAGCGTTTGGAACTTCCACCACATATTTTTGCAGAAGATAACACTGAGTTCGAACAGGAAATCAATCAGCTTCGTACTTATCAGGGACAAAGTGACGTATATGTTATCAATGATAAAGGAAGTATAACAGCACCTACTTTTGGTGGTGGTGCTAATGCCATGGTTACCGAATTACTTGGTGAGGCGGCAACTATTTCATCTGACTTTGGTGGGAACCCTCCCTATGAGAAGATGAATGAAATTTCAAACATCACTTTCAAGCATTGGTTGGAACAGTCAAACGTTTTATTCATAATTGGTGGTAAAGCTAATAATACAGATATTTATGAAACATTTCGTGCTATAGGTGATGGACTTAGAGGATTTTTCCAAACAAATGGACCTAAGCCATTGTTCGTAGTGGTTGGCCGTGGCGGCCCCAACTTGATAAGGGGAATGGGCTATTTGCGTGATGTTTTGGAGGCATTGGGAGTTCCTTATCGTTTTTTTGGTCACGACAGTGCGATGTCTGAAGTGATCAACTATGCTATGGCAGTCAATAAATGGATGATGAATGGCGGCAAAGAAGAAATCGCATCCAAAATGAATATTAAATAAACTTAGTTAATATATTTAGATGAAGCAGAAATAGGAGGATATGAATAATGCAAAAGCAAGGCGTGGGAGAGTTCCCCTACTATGTAGGTATTAATTCACTAGAAGAGCTTGCTACCAAGGATGACAGGGTAGTTGTTTTAAATATCTTGGGAAAAGAAAGTTCAGGTGTTACTCCGATTAGCAATGATTATTCGGGTGGAAATATCGTGTTCGGCACAGGGCCAGGTAAGTCTGGGAAGTCTCTGACTACCAAAAATGGCAAAATTCCGGTTTATAACTCTATCAAAGAAGGCATGGCCGCGGGCCACAAATTTAATACCGTAGTAGTGTACCTACCTCCTTCAGGAGTTAAAGATGGTATTGCTGAAGCAGTAAGGGATAACCCTGACCTTAAAAAAGCTATTATCCTTACCGAAAAAGTTGCAGTTAAAGATTCGCGCATCATGCGGGCGATTTGCCAGGCAAATGGTGTGGATCTTTTTGGTGGAAATTGTCTGGGCCTTGCTGATTCATGGAACCATGTCCGTCTTGGTGGAGCCTTGGGTGGTAATGCACCTGAAGAATCATTAATCAAAGGTTCGATAGCACTTTTCTCTAATTCTGGAAACTTTACCACGACTATTGCGGTTTATCTTGCAACAGCAGGTTGGGGTACCACGACTTCTGTGTCTAGTGGCAAGGATGTTTACATACAGTATGGACCTAAAGAATTCCTTTACGCACTGGACAATGATGACCGCTCTCAGGCTGCTGTAATGTACAGCGAGCCGGGAGGATATTACGAGAAAGACATTAAAACAGACAAGCCAATAGTGGCCTGTGTGGTTGGTCGTTGGAAAGCAAAGTTGAGCAAGGCATGTGGTCATGCGGGTTCACTTGCTGGTTCGGGTGATGATGCTCTTGCAAAAGAAAAGTGGTTTATGGAGTACTTTGGTGTGGATGGTATCTTCACTCCAGAGAACCTGATTGCTTCTAAAAAGGGAGCTTTAGTTACCAACATAGCCTACATTCCTGAAGCATTGACAGAGGTTATGAAATTAAATGGCAAAAAGCCCGATTTTGAACCCAAAGGTAGCCTTGCTCTAAAGAGTTGGTTTGGTAACAATCAAGGCTTGAGGCTACCTAAAGAACTTGACACACCTGTGGTTGAGGCGATTTCTCCATACAATGACCAGATCGCCGCACTTGATAAACAGGTGGGTGCACAGTACCGAAGAGAGACGCTTAAGGATACAAGTGGCGCTTCAATGATGGACCCTAAAACCCAGGTTTCTAAAATCCATCAAACTTCGATTCTTGACGCGTCTACAAAAACTTTTGAAGCAAATCTGGTCTTTGCTCTGTGTCGTGAGTATCCCAATGAGTATGGTGAAAAAATTGCAAATTTTGCCCTAAATGCCCAAGTTAATCAGTTTGGTCAAGCAACTTTGGCTGCAGCAGAAGCCTCACGCGAAAATGGCAACTCCCCTAATACTGTTGTTTCTGGAGCTGTGGCTATTGTAGGAAAAAAGATGGTTGAGCCAGCAATGGAAGCAGCAAAAGCATTATTGAGCCTGTTTCAGTTTGCCAAGTTCAATGACCCGATTAGTAGTTATGATTATAAGGAAGAGTTGCAATCTGCCAAATCGCATAAGGATTCTTTACTCGTCAACAGAGATGACGTTTCCGCTGATAAGATGGCTGCCTGCCTAGGTCAGGGCGCACAATCAATTTTTGTTAAGTTTTTGTTAGATTTTGCAAAGCAAGAAGGTGGGAAGCCTTCAATGGATGCGATGATTGCTGCTATTTGGGTAACACTAGGTTGGAGTGGGTTGAAGTCCAAGAAGATTACTAGAGGCACGATCGCCCGTCTTCCTTGGTATTCTCGCATCTATAGCACGATTGTAGGTGTTGTTGCTTCTGCTAATAAGCACAGTGAAGATAGCTTTTGTGGGGTTAAAGTAGAGGAACTTATCACAGGTTTCTCTTTCACTCGCACGGCATTTTTATCTCTGATGGGACGCGAACCTAGCGATGATGAATTATTTGAGTTTCAAGTTCTTCTAGGTTTGATCATTACCAATGGACCCGGTACGATTTCTGCTCAGGGGTCAAAGGGAGCTGTAAGTGCAGATGGACCCGAGATGCCAGATCG
>CAZOYP010000078.1:0-9921 GCA_964584125.1 uncultured Nitrospinaceae bacterium
ATTTTTGCACCGGGCCCGAACCAAGCTAGACGTAAACGTGAATCTTGGTCACTTCCAAGGCAGTGATCAACTGTGTAGGTTACGGCATTAAGCAAACTCCAAGCAGTCATACAACTGGTTTCTAGATTTTGCCCTGGAGCCTTTGTTATTGCCTCTATTCCTATTTTTGTCTTTTTATCTGCTAATTCATTTACTTCTTTGTTTCCAATGGAAGATAAATTTTTTGAAATTTCCGGCTGAAAAACATCAAACATATAGCGGTTGGCAATCTGATTATTTACTTTTTTATTTATCAGGCATTCCGCATTTTTGGCAAAATCTATAATTGCCTCTCGCCCATGAGTAATTGTTTCTTTGGTTTTTCTAATTATGCTCTCGTCAAACTTGTGAAACTCCAAAGAAATAAAAGGAAACTGCTTAGTAAAGGGCCTTCGGCATATATTTTTAAAAAAAGTCCTCGCCTTAGACGGTACTTGAAGTGTATTTCCACCGGCCTGCCGAAATGTCGTAAAGTAAATTTCAATATTATCTCTATTTTTATTTCTGGAATACATTAATAGATAAGCTTTTACATTATCAGCTTTCATTAAGGTAAACTCTTCCTTCAAAGTGGCCAATGCCCAGACAATTCTCCCATTATCCAAAGTTCCAATGGTCTCTAGAGGTACACCACCGTGCTCAGTAAATGATTTGAAGAACTGAAACATTTCTTGATTTGCATAAGATTTAGGCCTACCCGGTCGAACCCCCCCCGTTGGATTCCAGGACGTCTCCAAATCTAGTTTGGCTTTGTACGCCATTTCATGAGGAGAAATATTTGGGTCAATATCAATGCTAAGCCCATTCCAAGGTTTTTCGTTAATCCAATCCATTATTTGTTTTTTATAACCTCTGTACACGTACGATTGACATCAACGAAGCAAGCACTAACTAAGGCGTTATTCTGGGTTCGTGGGGCCCGTCGTTTCAAACGATTCATATAGCAAATGATGACTGATCGTGTTTAAAATCATCTCGAATGGTGAGCATGAAGTGGACATACCTCATTATGGCGAATTATGATTGGGATATGGCTTGTAATTAATTTAGAATCGTCGGTAAACGGTCCCCAAACGAATGCGTCCCCCGCCTTGCTTCTTCAAATAGTCAAGTATACGTTCAGTATGGGCGCTGAGCATAAAAAACACTGTGTCAGATTTGTGTCAATCTGATAGGCACTTCTTGGCATTTAGTGACATAACACGCAACGAGCGTCAGCGTAAGTGTTATTAAAACAATGGTTAATAGTGGGTCCGCTGACTCTCAATCAGTAGGTCCTCGGTTCGATCCCGAGACGGCACACAATTTAAAACAAGGAGTTACCAGAAATGGCAGTTCCTTTCTTTGCTCCCTAGATGGGGCATATATTTTTATTGACTCTCATATTAATCGTATATATTATGCTTTATCAAATTGAAATTACTAGTCAAATCCCCTATTTGAATCATTCTACAGCGATTTTAATAAAATGATCCAAAAGAAAACTACAATACAAAAACTAGGGGCACAACCACACCATTTCACAAAGCACGAGTTTATTATTCCCGATAACACTCGAGCCAAAGTTGAGAATGGAATTCGCGAACTGACAAGCGACTTTACCTTATCTGATGTTCGAGATAGAGGTAAGATGGTAAAGCTCAGCCCTCATGAAATAAACACATTTAAAACAAAAGGGGGCCTCCTAGAAGGAGAGCTAAATGTTGAGGAGCATTTTGGACATTTGTACCGCCAAGCGAGGCCTGATGACTTCAAAAATCGACCTGATGACTGTGAACAGGTTACCAGATACATCCCGAATTTTCCCGAGTCTATCGCAGAGCTTATATCTAATGAAATGACCGAGGTAGTAGATGCCTTGGAAGAGTATACCGATGACCCTTTTGCGTATATTTTTATAACCAATTCACCTATTGGATTCCCCTTTGGCCAAAAAAATGATACTCAGTACCAAGGTTTCTTTCCTAATAAAGAACTAAATGATCGCCATCCAATAGCTGAAGCCTTTCAATATGGCCTTCTCAAGGCTTCTGGGCACACAGTCGACTGTCCCTTCCCAGGCCGTGCCTATGCCCCTGTAACACCTCAACTAAAAATGATTGGAGACAATAAAAATAGCCTACTCGAAGAATTAAGTTCAACCCAACCCTTTAATATGCATATTGATGGTGCTAATTATAATCATTATTCAAGCCTAGTTTGCCTTGCATTTGGAACTGGAGATAACCTTTCCGAAACACTTATGGCGCACACTCATGCTATTTTTGACCAACTTGATGAACTAGATATACAGTTAGGTTATTTTAATAACGGCATGGGGCGAAGAGATGTTCTTGGTCTCGAAATTTTCGAACACGGTCCCGGAGCTTACTCAACTTGCATGAACGTAGTAAAGTCCCCCGTTATTTATAAAAACTATGACTCCGTCGTGAGACCTAGAATAAATTTAATTGATGGTCGTACCCGAATTCGTGCTGACAAATTGTCTGAGTTTTCCCTGACCAATAAAGAAGTGCAAGAATCCCTCAGAAGCCTTAAACAAGCATGTGAAAATCCGAAAAACATCCTCTCGATTACCATTGATAGCGGTCAAGTTTCCTGTTTTAGTGGGGAAATACTACATGCAAGGACCGCCTTTTCTGTAGACAAAAAGAACCCAAGGTATGCCGTGAGACTGAGAGGAACTTCCAAAAAACAATGCTTACTTTTAGAAGATCTTAAGAAATTCAATGGTGCAAGAGATGAGCTTGCCTATATCCCGGGTGTTTAACAGCCTCTAGCAACTCTAGTTCCCCAAAGTTCCCAGATTAGGACAAAATCCCTCTTTTCTTTGAAGATTAACTTTTGCATGAATCACTCATCAGTCCATTTATTAAGCTAAAAAAGCTATTTCAAAAATCGCATCTGATGTATTAACACTTTGCACACATCCATCGGCTGGCATTTCATAGAACCGGAACTACTCAAAAAATCCCGAGATAAATCCATCTTAATTTTCTAGCCATATATTTCCCTAATATATTTCTAACTTTTATTCAATCAGGTAAAAATACTATTGGAGGGTCCTTTTTAAAAATCATGAAATGGTTTTAACTTTTCGTGTCTCTAAAAAATGATTTGGCTTTATTAAAATCTTCAGCTGTGTCTAGCTCTCTCCAACCATTTTCAATAGGTACGCAGTGGACCACCACCGAATGGTCAACCATCTCCTGAATAATGTCTGTAAGGTAAGCGTTCTGAAACGAGTTAGCTTTTTGAAATGGACCCGTCTTATATTTTTCTTTACTTGAACGATAGAATCTCTTCATAGTCTCAGCACCTATACCACTGAGTTTCATCATTCCAATAAATTCTCCCTGAGGGTTTTCTTTATTATCCTGAAGAATTTTTCCTATTTTTTTGACCTGAAAACTGTCATTAAAAACTACTTTCTCCGCTTCTTCTACAGGATGGTCGTAACGGTCAACATAATTCGACTCCCATTTTACATCTGTAACAATTGATATTTCATGCTTAGAGTCTATCAGCTTTTCAACTACATTTTTTTCGAAGATTATATCTGAATAGAGAATAATCACATCATCGCTTATCTCCTTTTCTGCATAAAACAAAGATTCTAAAATATTATTTTTCAGATAATTATCATTAATATAATAGGTCAAGTTTGGCAAACAAATCTTATCCTGCAAATAACCTTTTACAACAGCTATATTGTTGACCCCAAGAGACCTTAAGTGATCTAACGCATTTTGGATGATGGTCTTTCCTTCAATTTCCAGCAAGCACTTGGGTGAATTCGCCGTAAGTCCCTCCATTCGCCTTCCTCGGCCTGCCGCTATAATAATTGCCTTCAAACCAGTTCCCCTTCTAGAAAGATTAAATAGCTTGTACAATTAAAACTCACTACTGAAATCTGTTTTAGTAACTTTAACAAATTATGGATGGTAATCGTATCAGAACCATAGCATTTGAAAAAGGAAGAATATTCTTTTTTAGCTGGAGTTAGCATTTCTAAAAAAGATTAAGGAACCTTAAGTTGCAAGAACAACATTTCTAAAATAACCATGTTACACGACATACACCTAGGCCACCAGGCGGGAGAAACGCCATTCCTTTTAATCAAACCAAATAAGACATTCGAACGGTTTGATTAATCATTTTTAGGATGAATATTCATATTCAAGTTTGAAAGGAGAAATATACATGCTCAATTTAAAAAAACTCCGAACAATAACTCGAGGATGCACTAGCTTTAATATTATGCTTAAACTAAAGTTCAACACAACCGCACTTCTGGAAAAGCATCTAGACACATGAATCATTAATATAGTAGTATGACTCGATTGCCCCATTATAATGTCTACCTTTGGAAAACAACTCGTCTCCAAAAAAATTGGGTATTGATAATTGGAGTGGAATCCCGCATCAGAACTTAACAAGAGATAAAGCTTTCCTATATCTTTTATGTTCGAGTTATTCAAAAAGTATCTATAGAATTGGTGGAAGTAATCTTACATGGTTATCTGGATCACAGGGCTATCAGGAGCTGGTAAAAGCACAATAGCCAAGGAAGTCGTTAATCATCTTCGCTGCGAAAATCAACCTTGCATTCTTCTTGACGGAGATGAGATACGGAAGGCCATTGAAGACCCTCATGTTGGTTATGATTATAATAGTCGATCAATTGCCGCTAGACGTATTTCTCGACTTGCTCAAATGCTTGAACAGGAAAATATATGGGTAGTGGTTGCAACTATTTCTCTTTTTAAAGAAGTTCATAGTTGGAACAGATCACATTTTAAAGATTATATAGAAGTATATGTGAGAGTCGATCTTGAAGTTCTAAAAGAAAGAGATTCTAAAGCTTTGTATAGCCGGGCAAATAAAGGGGAAATTTCAAATGTTGCAGGGATTCATTACCAAGTTCAGGAACCAGAAAATCCAGACCTAATCATAGAAAATAATTCCGTTTTAGTCGACTTTTCAACCTTTGCCAAAAAAATTATTTCACTTACAAAAAAAAATATCTCCCTTCCATAAAATACGAAAATCTTTTTTGGTGGCATTCAAATCATAAAATGAGTAATAACCAAAAAAACTCAAAAAAGACTGAAGTTATGCATAATGAAACAGTACTGGATCACTTACTAGAAATACCTTCTTGCGCCCTTATTTCGACTGGAAGAACCGGGACAGGCTTCCTTCAAAGCCTTCTTGATTCCCATCCAGAAGTACTTACGTTTAACGACATACTTTTTTTCTATAGGTTTTGGGATAACTCAGTTTGTGTAAAAGCTAAAAATTTCAACATAAATGACTTGTTACAGGAGTTTATAGGAAAACATATTCAACTTCTAAAAAGTCGATATGATTTGATGGAGAGAAAAAATCAACTCGGAGAAACATTCGATCAATCCATCGACATCGATCTTATTCAATTTGAAAAAACTGCCAGCCAAATACTTAAAAACCGTGAATTAAATTCTAAAAATATATTATTAGCAATTTATGCGTCTTACGCGATCTGCTTGGGACAAGATATTCTACAAAAAAGACTGTTTTTTCATCACGCTCATCATTTTGATGCTTTGGACCCATTTTTAAAGGATTTCCCAAAAAGCAAGGTCATATGTATGACAAGGGATCCGAGAGCTAACTTCGTGTCACTCATAGAAAAGTGGAGAGCTTATTCTCCTACAGACAACGAAAGACATCTCTATTACTGTGCGAGTAGAATTTATGATGATACCACTGTAATGAAACGATATAACAGCGAATACTTGGCAATAAGAGTAGAAGATCTAAATAGAGAGTGCATATTTGAAAAGCTATGCAATTGGCTAGATATAGCCTACAACGATTGTTTGAAAAAATCGACCTGGGGGGGGCTACTTTGGTTGGGTGATAGTTCGACTTCGAAAAACCTCAGTGGTGGGCGATCAAGGGATATACTTAAAAATAAATGGGAGGAGAAATTAAGCTTTACCGATAAACTTATTTTTAATTTTATTCTAAATAACAGATTAAAGCACTATAACTATAGTTATGAGAAAATTCGCTTTGTAGATCCAATCCTTGTGCTATTTTTTATATTACTCCCACTATCCCACGAAACTAGGTTTTTTTCGATTAATTATATTAAAGATTCTCTCAAAAAAAAAGAATACCAAAAAACTTTAAAGAATATAATATTTTATTTTTTGAGGGTATTTTTATTCCTAAAGTATTACTTCAATGCAATTAAAAAATCCGGTTTTTCGCAGCCTTTTTTGCAATGTGATGATTAAAGTTTAGCCATAAAATATTCTTGTAACCATTTGCTCCGGTGTAGCATCACTTGGTCTATTTGGGGAGCTATATTTGTACTCCAAAACTCTGGCTCTATCGTTCGCATCTAATTTCTCGATCGACTCGATCAACTGATCAACTGTTTGAGCAAAAACTGGAGACACTGTAATGAGTGTAAACCCAAATAAAAATAAAATGAATATAGGACATTTGAGGTATGAGTAAACCCGCTATTAATGTGGCAAAAAAAAATTTACTGCCCAAAAGAGGCGATTCACTAGATAACCTTGCTGGATATCCTCAAAAATTTGAACTTCCACTAATGGAAGATATATCGGGGGAATATATAAATACCCTTTATGCTCCTAAAGATATTACTGTTAATTGGAATGCATATAAAGACTACTTGTCAAAGGTTAAACCTCAATTTCATCCACATGCTTTATTTATTGGGCATGATTCTAGTGAAATAGAAAATATAACACTTATGTCATTGGGTGGTATCTTGCAACATATGAATGGGACCACTAATTATGCATTGGTTGGTAGTCATAGTGTTAATACTCTGGATGAAATTATTAACAATAAACAACCTGAATGGATTGGTTTTAATCTTTATACAGGGTTAACTGATTTTATTTTTGAATGGATTAAGCGTTATAAAATAGAACGAGCTAGTCATATTCTTAAGAAAAATATTTTGGATTTCGATACCGCTGATAAGGCGTTAAAAGGTATGGTCAAGGAGGCCAAAGGCCCAGTATACGATGGAGATCAAGTTTTATATGCACCGATCATTATCGGAGGTCACTTTAACAACTATAGTTTTAATGAATCCTTCGTCAGAGGTGGGGATTATGTTGTAAGAGGAAAAGGTATCAATATTTTGAGGGATATTCTGCTCGGTCTTTTTATGCCGGGAATTTATCACGACCCAATGCCCTATGCAAATATCCCGCGTATGGATCGTGAAGGATTTTATAAAGATATGTACGAACTTTCAGATAAGACAAAAGGTTATGTGTTCAGTAGAATAAAGTCAGTTTTGAGTGCCCTCGGATGTAGTTATACTTGTTCGTATTGCTATATTAGCTCGATGATAGATAATTTAAAGGAAGCTTACAAAGATAAAGGTGTTAAACCTCCTAGCATTATTCAAGATCGGCCTATTGATACAGTATTTTCGGAAGGAAAAGATATATTAAGACTTGATGAATATTATGGAGTTAAAACATCTGCCGTATTTGATCAGGCTGATATCTCATTAAACAACATGGAATGGTGGAACGAATTAGGTGAGAGGTGGATGCATGATATCGGCATACCATTTTATATTCAAGCAAGACCGGCAATGCTAGCAGGTAAAAAAGGAATAGAGAGGATTGAATTAATATCTAATAGGGGATTGGTCTCAGGCATTTCGATGGCTATAGAATCAGGAGATCAAAATGTGCGCAGATTATTACTAGATCGACATGAAAATAACAAGATTGTGAAAGATGCTATAAAGAATGTTAAAAATTTTGGTATCCCATTGAGGACCCAGGCAATTGTTGGGCTACCTGTTATGAAGCCATCAATCCCATTTAATCCAGCTAATAGTAAAGTATCACTTGTTGATAGCGACGGCAAAGAACATTATTATGAAGACCCTTTACAAGAATCCATTAAATGCCTTGATCTTGTATGTTCATCCTATTTTCGCAAAGAAGACTATTATTGGAACGCAATATATTCGCCCTTTCCGGGAACACCATTAGGGGATTACTCAAAAGAAGCTGGTTTTTCAATTGATGAGACAGCTTCTAAGGCATATCTTTTCAGTTCGGAAAGTGGTCTGAACTGTTTTTCGGATTTAATTACAAGAAGACAGGTTGCCTTTAGTTTGACATCTAATTATTTTTCGCATTTCAAGAATGGTAAAGACCTCATGAGTTCATTTATTTACAGCGAAGGTGAACTGGATTTAGATTGTTTTTCAAGGTTTGTATTAGATAACAGTTCATTGATGCAGCCTATTGATCAAACATCAACATGCGGATTAATATCGAACATACAGCCAGCAATGCTAGAAGACTTTATTGAATATGCTTATCCACGAGAATCGGACCTTGAATTTAAAAAGATAAATAAAAATCTTGTAAATTATTATTTATATCTTTTTGATGGGCTAGTGTTGGCAGCAAAAATGGCGGTTGCTTATTATAAGATTCGAGAAACTAAAAATCCATTTACACTGCCTGATCTATATCGAGTTGAGCGGAATCACTATTACGATAATTGTTATCACATGAATTATATCCCAGAAAAATATTCTGACTATTTGACAAATCTCATAAAACGATAAAAATATTTTTCTCCGTTATTCTTTTACCGCTACTGAGTGAATGAAGAGCATATAAAAAAATGGATGATGATGAATCCCTTGCGGTTTTGATCAATAGGTACAGAAGGCAATATTTTGTCTCTAGGGATAAAAACATTCGTGTGACGTTAGATTCAAATTTAACTATTTATGACCAAACTCGAAAATCTTTTCCTAATTATTCGTTAAAGTCCAATCTTCCTAAAGTTCTAGTTCTGGAGCTCAAATTTTCTAGAGATCTACGAAACCATGTTGTCCATACGTTCGGTCACATTCCTTTAAGATCCAGTCGGTTTTTAAAATATATTTCTGGAGCTCTTTCTATGAATAGATAATTAAACTCAAGGAAAAATCGGATTAAACCTCCCCCACTTGTAATAGAATGGCCCCGTCTATCTGCCATCGCTTTTCCCAATGATAAATCAGTCGCCAGCTTTCTTCAGCCGAATATTCTCCTTTTCCATTTCCTTCAGATGTTTGGCCTGGTTTATACTCAAGTTACTGTACTCTTTGCACCAACGGTAATAAGTTTGCTCCGTAATACTTATCTTTCGACAAATCTTTGGAACCATACTTCCTTTAGACAACCTAACCTCTGCTTCCCTTAGATAACCAATAATCTGTTCTGGTGAATATCTACTCTAAGTCAACAGATTTTTGACCTAAATCCTTACATGGCAACTGGATCAGTTTTCGGGGCGCAGGTCAGAATGGCAGTGTCAAGGAAGGAGCCCGTCAGATAACGAAGCGTCTTAAAGAAAACGGTTTTGTCTTTCATTCTGATGTTAAAGGTTATTACGCCAGTATCGACCCCCATAGAGAAACACTCTAGAAGTGCCTTAAGCTATTTTATTTAAAGGTTTTATGAAACTTTCTCTTTAGATATATAAAAATTATATCGATAAGGAAATATGAAGATATAAACCATTTAAGGAGTTAATAATGTTGTTTAAATTAGAGTCAAAACCGAAGCATTCAAATTGTCCCCATTGTCAATCAACTGACACATTCCTGTCTATGTATAGCGATTCTAGGTACTGTGTTAACTGTAACAAAAAATATGACAGGGTAGATGAGATTCGTTTGAGAGAACAAAAAATGGACGAAGCTCAATGGGCTGTGTAACTATGTTTCATTATGGATGTGGATAAGGCTATAAAATTAATTTTCACTCTCTTCACCGTGTGGGTAGTACTGCACGGTTTTATGAAGTTCTTGCCTCAATATGC
>CAZOYP010000079.1:0-9843 GCA_964584125.1 uncultured Nitrospinaceae bacterium
CGTTGAGGGTATCCCAAGCGGAGAAATAATGGTCGGCATGCTTTTGGGAATTATTATGGCCGGCAATGTCTGGTTTATTATCTGGCCTAACCAAAAAAAGATTATCGCCGGAGAACTAGAGGGTGACGCTCTAGCAAAAGCAAAAAGGAATGCTTTCCTAGCAAGTCGGACCAATGCTTGGCTTTCTATACCCATGCTCATAGGCATGATTGCAGCTAATCATGGCGGAATAATGGCGGGGTTTTGATTAGTTTTTAACTTTTTTTTCGATTTAAAAATAAAACGCCGGTATCCTATGGCTACCGGCGTTTTTTATTTTAAACAATATAATTATATTGTCAAAGCAACCATTGGGTCAAGACGTGACGCCTTAATAGCAGGAAACAAACCAAATATTACACCAATTATCATGCATACACTTGTTGATATATAGATCGAATTAAGATCAAGCAAAAGGTTTTCCTTTCCCGTCCAAGCCACAACTCCAAAAGTTATTCCTATTCCCAAGGCCACACCTACGATACCACCAAACAAACCTATAATGACTGACTCAATAAGGAATTGTCTAATAATATCACCCTTGGTAGCACCAACGGCTCGCCGAACACCGATTTCACGTGTTCGTTCCTTGACAGAAATAAGCATCACCGCAAGTATACCTATTCCTCCTACAATTAATGATATTGCAGCAACGCCAACTATTAAGCGAGTAAACATTTTAGAAGTTTCTGCCTTCAGGTTTTCTATGTCTAGTTGACTGACAACGGTAAAATCGTCCTTCGCATCATCCAAAATCTTGTGGCGATCTCTCAAAATTATCTTTATCTGCGAAGCTACAGAATTAATATTTTTTCTAGAGTCAGCTTTAACGTAAATGGTCGAAATATAGGTTTGATTCAAAATACGACGCAATATTGTATTAATTGGTATAAGCAAAATATCATCTTGGTCAACACCGTCAGAATCCAGGCCTTTGTTTTCAAATACACCAATGATCTTGAAAGGAATTGCATTGATCCGTATTGTTTTCCCCAAAGGATCATCTTCTCCAAATATATTTTTAACCACCGTTTTGCCAATTACTGCTACCCTAGCACCTAGTTTCACATCTTGATCTGTAAACATCTCACCAAAAGCAATTTCATAGTTACGGGTTGCTAAAAAGTCAGGGGTCGAACCAGCCACATTGGTTGATGTTAGAGACTGAAGGTACTTTACTTTCATTATTTTGATCACAAAAGGAGAGGCCAAGGCAAGTCCACTCACTTCTTGTGATATGGAATCAACATCCCGTAGATTAAGAGTTGTCACATTGCCAACAAGTCTAAGCTTTCCACCTCTCCGTTTCATCTCACCTGCACTAATAGTCAAGAGGTTCTCACCCATCTTTGAAATAACATTCATAACTTCCTGATGGGAGCCTTTGCCGATGGCCACCATCACTATAACTGCGGCAATTCCAATCATGATGCCGAGGGATGCCAAGAAAGTCCTTGTCTTTTGAGAAATAAGAGCAGTTAGTGCAATACCTATAAGTTTCATGATCTATAAAGGTTTTTAAAATTCTAAAGTCTTACCGGATAGTTTCGTCAGGACTAAGCAATGCTGCCTTTCTTGCCGGATGGATACCAAAAACGAGCCCAACTAGAGCCGAAAACACAAATGCAAGAATAAATGGACTCCAAGTCATTTTTGCAGGCAGTAAATCGAAATAATTTATAGCGATGGACAGTGCTAATCCTAAGATAGCCCCCACCATTCCCCCTAGCAATGAAACAAAAATTGATTCGAAGAGAAACTGTTGAGTAATGTCTGTGCGACGAGCACCGAAGCAACGTCGCACCCCTATTTCACGTATTCGTTCCCGGATGGAAACTAGGAGGATGTTCATGATTACAATCCCCCCAACGACAAGTGATATGGTTGATATAAACATAATCATCCGATTAAGTGCTTGTTCTGCTTCAGTTACCCACTGCATAATACTTTCTGGAGTAACAAAACGAAAATCATTATCAGCTAATACCGACAAGCCATGATTACGTCTTAAAACTTGCGTTACTGCTGAAATAGTTGTCTCAACTAAAGCCGGGTGTGTAGTCACAACTTTAATACTGTGAAGGTGAGTTTGTCTAAACAGACGTGACGTAGATGTGGTCAATGGAATAAGCGCCCTATCATCAGGGTCGTATCCGCTTTCCGTAAGTCCTTTTTTTTCTAAAAGGCCGATTACTTCAAAAAATACCTGCTCTAATCTTACTTTTTTACCAATGGGATCCTTGTCTCCAAATAGTTTATAAGCTGGTGTGGCACCCAAAACTATAACCTTTCTCTTACGGTCCATATCCAGATCATCAAGAAATGTTCCGTCCACTATCTTCCATTGACGAGCAGGCAACCACTCTGGAGATACTCCATAAATACGGGTTGAGGTAAATTCTTTTTTATTGATGATGCGCATTCGTTTCCGTTGCCTGGGGACAACTATAGCGACATTAGGCATCGCGCGAATATCATCAACATCTTGTAGGGTCATGCTCGTAGTTTCTTGGCCTCGTCCAAAAAAAAGCTTACCCGCTCCGGAATATACCGAAAAGGACTCGGGACCGAATCCCATGTTAGCAATCCTATTTAGAACTTTCGATTTGACTCCCTCTCCAATGGCAACGATGACCGTAAGGGAAGTAATACCAATCATGACCCCAAGGGTCATGAGGAAAGTATTTCCCTTATTCAACCATAGTCCGCGTAGGGCTTGACCGAAATTCTTTAAAATTCTCATTTGTTTGATCCGATACTACCCGCCCGTCCCTTAATGTAAGGATACGCCTTGCGTGTTTGCTGACGACGGGGTCATGGGTAATTATAATTATAGTTCGCCCTTCTTCGTTCAAGTCATCAAAAGCAGACATAATTTCCTGGCCATTTTTAGAGTCTAGATTACCTGTTGGTTCGTCAGCGAGGATAATTCTAGGGTCGTTAATAAGGGAACGGGCTATAGTAACTCGCTGCTGCTCACCTCCTGAAAGTTGCCCTGGAGTATGGTGCATTCGATGCTCTAGTCCAACTCGAGTTAAAGCACGTTTTACTCGATCTTCAGCATCCAAAGGTGTTTTATTACAATAAATAAGAGGAACCATCACGTTATCAAATGCGGAAATACCTGGAAGCAAGTGAAAAGCCTGAAAAACAAAACCTATTTTCTCATTTCGAATTCGGGATAATTGGTGGTCACTAAACTTACCTACCTCTTCACCATCCAAAAGATAATTACCGCTAGTCGCTTGCCCTAAACAACCCAAGATAGTCATCAAAGTACTTTTTCCTGAACCGGAAGGACCGATTATACTGACATAGTCCCCCTCATCAATGGATATAGAAATCCCCTTTAAAACCTCTGTTTCTACATTTTCATTTTTATAAACCTTGGTTATGGAATTAATTTCTATTATTTTTTGGGTAGCCATTACTTACTTTTTCCTTTTTTTCCTTTTGATTTTATGAGAACACCGACTTCATCGCCATCATTTAGACCAGATTTGACTTGCTGAGAGTCTCCATCACGCCAACCTAACTCGATAGATTGATCAACAAGATTAGCCCCATCTTTCATAACTGTATAAGATTTTTTTCCAGATCTTTTTACGGCTCCACGTGGAACAGTCAAAACATCATTACGAGCTCCAGTAGTTACTACTATATTTGCTGTCATCTCTGGCCTCAAAAGAGAAATATTTTTTTTATTGATATCTAACATTACCTCGTAATTAACTACGTTAAATTTAATAACAGCCTTGGGTCTGATCTCTCGAATTTCGGCCTCAAAAAGTTTCTTAGGAAATGCGTCCACGGTGAATGAAGCTTTTTGTTTTGCTTTTACTTTACCAATATCTGTTTCATCTACGAAGGCTGTGGCTTCTAATTTTCCAATATCGATTAGTGTGACAAATGTTGGGGCACTCATGCTGGCGACCACTGTTTCTCCTTCTTGAGTAGAAATAAAAGCCACCACTCCATCAATGGGTGCAGTCACAGTTGCATAAGATAATTGGGTTTCTTCCTCAAGAAGATTGGCCAAGGCTTTTTCTACCTTTGCTTCCTGAAGGCGAGTATCGTTTTGCCAGCGA
The DNA here is from genome assembly GCA_964584125.1 of uncultured Nitrospinaceae bacterium. Classification (GTDB taxonomy): domain Bacteria; phylum Nitrospinota; class Nitrospinia; order Nitrospinales; family VA-1; genus Nitromaritima. The sequence goes on from CAZOYP010000079.1 coordinate 4,128, forward strand.
GCTTCCTCAAGCTTTATTTCCTCTTCTGCTAAATTGATCTGAGCATTCAAAACCATTAAGCGTTCATCCACTTCATCAACTACAGTCTCCGAAACGATACCCTCTTCATTTAAAGTCTGATTACGCGAAAGCATTTTTTGAGCTAAGCTAATTTGAACATTATGTTCATCTAAAGCAGCTTTTAGTTTACTTATTTTGAGAGGACCTTCTTGTTTGATTTTGGATAGGCGAGCTTTCTCTGCTTTAAGGTCTGCTGAAAATTGAGCTACTCGAGCCAAGAGATCTTCATGCTCAATGGTTGCAATAATATCTCCAGCTTTGACAATATCACCAATTTTAACTTTCAATTTTTCTAATTGCCCCGAAATACGTGCTCCAATCTTTACCTCAGCCCCTGTTTTGAGTGACACAGTGCCCGTTGCTAATACTTTCTGAAAAACATCCTTGCGGACAACTGGCTTAAACTTATAGTCTTTAAAAGTGAGTTTGACTTCTTTCTTTCCAGGAAGAAAACCTTCAATATTGTTTAAAACCGAGGCAAACTTTCCCTCTCGAACCATCAACGCAATAAAACCCACAAAAATCAAAATAATTAAAAACCTGGAAAATTTTCCGTATGTCCTCATTGCATTTACTTTCTTTTTTCGTAAACTTTGATTAAATATAATATTAGCACACCAAACACTTAACTGAGTGGTCGAAATACTTTGTTTTTTATATCCTTATAGACATGAGCTGCCCCCTCCAAGATCGGCGGATTCTGCAAACAACTTGAGTAATCTCACACATAAATTGGTAGACTCACAACCACTTACATGAAATTTGCAATTTTTAAAGAAGGGGATCAAAATTGATAATTTTAAAATCTTATTTTTAAAAAACTAGGAACTAAGGAAAGAGTCCTTCTAAATTAATCTAACGACTAAAAAGTACGAGGAAAAATCTTAGGTAATAGGTTGAATTTATTAAGAAAAGTAGGTCCGTCGCAATCTAACTTAATTATATTCGCTAAGGGTTGCCAACTTGCATCCATAACTTAATCCAACATATGCCCGAAGAAGAGATTAAATCTCAAATTGCTAAATCATCCAGATTTATAAAGGTTTTTCTTATTACTACCTTAATTTTAGGAATTGCTCTTATTGGAATTTTTTCTGCAAGTATCGATTATTTTAGGAATCCCATTATGAGCGAATTAAGTCAAATAACGGGGTTACCTATTGAAATCAAATCTTTAAACCTTAGTCTTTCAAAAGGGTTAAGTCTTCATGGCAGTGGTCTAAATGTACGTTCGAAAGACAACTCACAGCAAATTTTTTCAGCTCAAGATATTTTTCTAAACGTAAAACTAAAACCTATTTTGAAAGGTAATTTTAAAATAAAAAAAGTCATTTTAATCAACCCGATCATGGATATTGCCTTAAACCCAATAGACCTTCCAAAGATTTCCGAAAATTTAGAAATCCCCGACCAAAAGATACAAGCACAATTGGATAATCCAGATAGTGTCAAACCCATTGAAATTATAAAAACTGACACAAATCTAAAGATGTCTTTACGTAACCTTTTTCAAAGCAAAAGCTTTTCGCTTCGTTCAGTTGAAATAAAAGGTGCTCAGTTAACAATTATTCGACCAAAATTTAATTTGCTCCCTGAAGCAAAGATTCCTATATTGTTGAGCGCTAAGTTCGACTTGGCTAATCCTCTCCCCGAACAAGTTAATATTACTGGTAAAATATTTCATCTTGATGTTCAAAGATTAAATTTTAGAGGTGATCTAAAAGCTGACAATCTATTAGCCAAAAAAATCCCAATAGATATTAACTTAGAGTCTACCTCCATCCCTGCAAAAAAAATAAATGCTATTGCAGAAGTCCTATCCAATCCAGAACCAACCCCTGTAAAATTTCAATCGGGATTGATAGAAAAATTTTTCATAAATTTAAAAGGATTTGTTTCCTTAAGCAACAATCCACTCGATGAAGTTTTGATAGAAACCAGAATAAAAGCCAAAAGGCTTGAACTTTCAACTCCTAAAGTTACTCAACTAGAAGGCATTCCATTTACTAATATAGAGGGTAATGGAGTATGGAAGAATAACACTCTAAATTATAAGATCAGTGGCACTTTATGGAATGGGGACATTGCCTCTACCTTAGTCGCTAATCTACCTGATCTATTTAATGGATCTTTGGCAGGAACATATAACACAACAACAAACTTTAATGAATTGGACCTTCCTTTAGTAAGGCTTAACCTCTTTGATAATTTGAAACCCGCAAGTGGAACCATTAACGGGTCAATCATAACTCAAAGTCCCATCGATAAAGATATACGAGTTTCCAGCGAGCTGAAAATAAATGATCTCTCATTTAAAAATGAAGCTCCTTACACATCGAAATACATTACTTTAGTTTTTTCACAAAAGTCTCGCCGTCATGCTCTCGCACGCATACGATTTACTGACCTGCAACTGAATAATGTCTTTATGAATACTGTCAGCTCTAAAATAAAAATTTCTCCAGAAATATTTTCATTTAGTAACGGGCGCATCTCTCCCCCCAACGGAACTATTCTTTTCTCAGGCCAATACCGTCCAAAGCCCAAAACTTTTATAATACGTTTCAATGGCAATAAACTTCTCCTTTCGGATTTTTCAGAACAACAAGTAAAAGGTTCTGGAAACTTAAATGGAATGTTTCAAGGAAATATAAATCAAGTGGAAATAATCAAAAAAAAAGGAGAACTTGTTCGTTTTCCCCATATCGCTAATAGCATCTCAGGAAAGTTTAGCTTTGCTTTTAAAAATGGAAATTTAAATACCCCAATATGGGTCATTGATCAATTAACTCCTTCGCTTAGCCCTGCATCAAACGTTATTTCAAAAAAAATTGGATTCGAGTATGAAACCTTAATTGGTGATTTTAAAGTATGGAAAGGAAAGGTAACTACAAATAATTTGAAAATAAAAGGACCACAAATAAACCTTGCTGCTTCGGCAAACGCAAATCTAGCTAACGGGAAGGTAGATGGAGAAATAAAGGTAACTCCAGCACAATTATTAAATAAAATTACTACGACTACACCATTACTTGGTGATATCCTTAAGGGGGACCTCAAGAGCATCCTAAACCAAACTCATTTCAGCCTTGATGGTACGTTAGAGAAACCTAAATTAACCCCAAAATAAGAGGAAAAAAGTTTTAGCAAATCTATGGATACTTTACATAATTAAACCAAGGTACCTTAATGGGAAACCTCTTCCTTTCCGCATTTCAGCTCCTAAGGCAGACTTTTTTATATGAGTTTAATTCTTTCAACAAACTAAATAACTTCAATCCTATTACTGCATACGCTTCCTTCTAATTTTTAATATAATAAATTTTATCTATTGTTTTTTTAATTACCTTTTATATTGAGAAAAAACTCAAAAAAAACACAAGGCCCAGCTTTAGCTAATCGACTTTCTCGTATTAAGAAAATATTACGCGCTGGCAAAGTCTTAGCCTCGCATACAGAACCTCGAAGATTATAAAAAAACATAAGTTATTGATTTATAAAGATATAAATGCTAGAATGCAATTGTTTTTATTTAAAATTATTTTAAATTTAAAAAAATAAAATATATTATGCGCCCGCTAATAGATATAAGAATCAGAATAGCGAAAAGAGACATACAAATCCGTTACTATTTGCTGATTTTATGGATCCGACACAAGTTAAGAAAAACAAAAGGGCTTAGCTACTGAGAAACTCGGCACTTTCTACGCTTTATTAAATCTGTTATTTAGCATAGAAAGACTTTTGTACTATAACCAAAAATAAAAGGTGAAATTATGGACATGACTAGAAGGTTTGGCCGCATTGGAACCGTTTTGCTACCTATAGCACTACTTTCGGTTTTTTTTAAATATTTACACCCAGTGAATGCAATTCTTCATGGAATCGAGGGCTGGGGCGCAAGGAAAATAGCGTTGACGCTTTTTATATCTTTTTTGGCTATATGGGCACTACTTTATGTTGGTTCTGTTTTTTTTGTACGCATCGTTGACTGGGTTTGGAACGGGACAAACTTTAATTTAAATAAAAACATGCGCTACAACAATCTAAATCGTGAAATACCTACAAAAAATAGCACGAACTATCAAAATAATAAGGACCGAGAAGAATTACTCAAACTAGATTTAAGAGACGAAAACGCCGCATAGTTTATTTTTATGAGATTGCAAATTCAATCTGAATAAGAATTAAGTCAAACTAAAAAAAGCCGAAGACTCTCCTGGGTTTTCGGCTTTTTAAAATCAAAAAATATACTTTTAAGAAACTTAAAACTCTCGAACTTTAAACTGCCTTTACCTCTAAATCATTGTGCAGTTGCTGACGTATTTGCGTCTGAATATATTGAAGGGTTCCCGTAGAAGAGGTTGGGCAACTTCCGCAGGCACCTTGGTAAAGAATCTTTACTACATTTCCATCAATTCCTTTTACCTCAACCCCGCCCCCATCTTGAGCAAGGTTTTTTCGAATTGAACGGTCAAGCACCATTTCCACGGCGTCGAGTTTCTCGCCATTCGACAAAGACAAAAATTTTTCTACATCAATATTTAGTTTGGCAACTTTGTCACTTTTATATAAAGTTACGTTCGAGTCAATAGTTTTCCAAACCTGTTCCTTTAGAGGGTTCCAGCTAGCATCATCTGCTTTAGTTACTGTTACGAAGTTATCCATAATAAAAACTGTCTTCACCTCGGGTTTGTTGAATAAAAGTTTACCCAGTTGATCTTCCCCACAATCTTTTTTGGATTCATATGACAGATTACCATTGTCTAGGATTTGTGAATTAAGTACGAATTGTAATGCACTCGGGTTAGGAGTCTCTCTGGTACGAACAACCTTTATCTCTGATTTTCCTTTGGCAACAGGAGTTGCCTTAGGCCGAAGTTTTTTCCCTGAATTACTTCCTTCTTTTTTTTTCTTTTGAAGTGCTAAAACTTCGCTAAGTTTCACTAGTTTTTTTTCTAAAAATATGCCGAGCCAATCAAGAGTCGACAAAAATTAATGTTATTGATTAATGTTAGTATAACCCATATTAAGATCAAAACTGTCCCAAAGTAGTTAAATTTAGCCAAAAAAAAAATTAACTTCTCAATGAAAATAAACCGTATATACTCCCATCAATTACCCTACCGCTTCCTTTATATCTGCAGGTTAGTGTTTTCCACTATAGATACTGATAGTTCTCTATGAAAAACCTGTATTAATAGCACTTAAAGCCTCGCTGAAGCTGTCATAAGTTTTTCTTTTCGACCTCTAAGCGTTCTTATGCCTTCATACCCAACAAATAAGGCCAGAATAATTAGAAAAACTGCCGCTGTTCCTAAAAAAATATTAGGTTCCGATTGGGTATAAAACCTGTAAGACTGCCATGTTAATGCGCCAATTGTTGTGACTACCATAAAAATAGCTGGATAAAGCGCAAACTTTGTCGGTTTACCCCTTGCCATAAGCCACGTGGATATAACAAATAATGCTACCGCAGCAATAAGCTGATTGGTGGCTCCAAAAATGGGCCAGATTTTCTGCCAGCCACCTGTCGCTCCTATCAAGTATGAAAACAATACAACTACAACCGTGCATACATATTTATTCTTAAATAGCACTATTTTCTCCCCAACTGATTCTTGCACAATAAAGCGTGTGATACGTACTGCAGAAT
>CAZOYP010000080.1:0-3803 GCA_964584125.1 uncultured Nitrospinaceae bacterium
TCATTTCTTTTTTATTTCCATCCCATAAAGCAAAAGCTAGAACTACTTGAGCCTTTTCACTAAAGTTAATGTCCCATTTATTTGCAGCATGTAAGTTTCTAATGAAAACCACATTCCAATACCCATTATACCAGTATCCTCTTCCCTCTACTTTTTGATCCGCAAGTGGCTGAACTGTTAAAGATCCGATCCCCTTTGAGTTCATTTCCTCCACAGAGGATTCTGTGAATGGATTAACAAACATTCCCGCAAAAGAAGTAGGAACTTCAATTGCTTTTTTTCGTTTTGATTTATTGGTTTTGATTATTTTTTGATGAGCATCGGCCTTCCAATGCCAAATATTAACTATCTTGCCTTTCTCCCCCATACCATAGAACGGACTATCTTCGATATCTGAAAAGTTAACAGCAAATTGAATTGCGCTTTGATCTATATATTTATTATTTATAATGCTATCTGCCGTAGGATCCTTCCATTTTAATTTGATTGCTATTTTATCTTTGTTGTAGACGGACCTAATTACCAATTTAGCAAATGGGTTTTTACGTGCTCTTAACGGCCATACGCTTATCTGAGTTTCCGATGCTTTTCCCCAAATTGATTCATTTAACGTTATTGTTATTGGTTTATCAATCCATTGCGATGTTATTTTTTTTATTGTAGAAAATTTCTCGTTCTTTCTAACACTATGTAAAGATTGCAAAAAGTGAACTATATTCCACCGCTCAAAATCACTAATGTAATCATATGAATTCATAGGAGATCCATCTAAACCCGCTGTAAGTGTTCGATAAATATCAATCCCAGATGAACCTCCTTTATAAAAATCTTTACGACTCAGATCATAAACAAACCAGTTTGTACCTTGAAACGATTTCAAGATTTTCGAAAGCTCACCTTCTTTTTCGCCGTTCTCACCATGGCATCTGCCACAACGTAATTCTTCGTATTTTTTTTTCCCATGTGCTATAGACAAATCATCAAAAGGCGGTTCCATTCCAATTGAAATCTTTTGCTTTGGAAGTTCCATTCCAAATCTATCAGAAAATGTTTTTATATATATCACTAGAGAGTTAATAGTCTCATTACTCAAAATACTTCCCCAGGCTGGCATAGCCGTCCCAGGAATTCCACTTTTAATAATTCTAACTATGTCTTTATCTAGAGGAAGAGAATTTGTTTTCGTAGAGTGAAACTTATAAATTCCCTGGCTTAGTTCTCTTGGTTGTGGATTTATATACAAAGAGGCTCTACCGTCACCTTTCCCTTCTTTTCCATGACAGTGAACACAATATTTAAAATAGTTTTCTTTTCCCTGTTTTAAAATTAATCGTTTTTCTTTAATACGAGTTTGTTTTTCTATAGGCGACTGTGCATCTTCAATTAATTTTTCTATTTTTCTACTTTCAACAGCGTCAGAAATTTTAGGCAAGAACAAAAGCATTAGTACGAATATTGTGGAAAGATACTTTTCTGACAAAAGGAAATTAATTGTTGGGTTGTTCATCGGGTTCCCCATTACATATTTGATCAATTGAGCAAAAAAATGTTAGCACTGCGTGCCTATTTGCCGCAACAATAACCTTCTCTACTCATAAATTTCATATGATTAACTTCTTTTTCTTCCCATAGACTAATAACTTGACTCTATCGTTATATATTGATATATATAACGATAGAGTCAAGTTATTACGATTTACAACCTTTTCTTTCTATAATGTGGAAAACAAGATCTAGAAATTTTAATCTCTTTTTATGTATTATTTTATTTTTATGGTGTTTTGTTAACTCGGCCATAGTTCAGGCTGAAGAAATCCAAGCTGCTGTAGCAACAAACTTTATAAATCCCTTTAAGTTAATAGTAAAACCGTTTGAAAGGAAAACCGGCCATAAAGTTATAACTATTTCGGGATCCACAGGAAAACTATATGCCCAAATAGTTAATGGTGCTCCTTTTGATATTTTTCTCTCAGCAGATAGCCTCAGACCTTATCTATTAATTAAAAAAGGCTACGCAGCCTTAGGAACCCAATATAGTTACGCATTGGGAAAAATTACATTATGGAGCCCTAATACCAATATAATTTCCAACAGCGTTGAATCGACATTACTTAAAAAAAGATTTGCTCACATAGCAATAGCTAATCCTGTTACTGCGCCTTATGGCAAAGCCGCCCTTCAGATACTAAAAAAACTTGGTCAGTGGGATAAACTCAAACCATTTATTGTACAAGGAGAAAATATTGGACAAGCATTTCAATTTGTATTTTCTAAAAATGCTGAATTAGGGTTTGTAGCTTTATCACAAGTTCTTGATCCAAAAAATAATCAAAAAGGCAAACGAGTGGACATCCCCAGTCAATATTATGCCCCTATAAAGCAAGACATTGTGGTCTTAACAAAAGGTGTAAATAAGGCTGGTTCGATGGAACTGTGGAACTTTTTGAAAAGTGGCGAAGCTAGGAAAATCATTAAAAAGCGTGGCTATGAAGTACCATAAAAGTTTACCAAAAACGGCTTCATTTAATTTAACAATATGAATTTTTCTAACATTGATTATCAGCCTATCGTTTTAACATTACAACTTGCTACAGTCACCGTTATTGTATTGCTGGTAATTGGTATTCCGATCTCTTGGTGGCTTGCCCATACTCGCACCCGATTCCGTCCATTTTTTGAGGCAGTAATTGCATTACCTCTCGTTTTACCTCCCACGGTATTAGGTTTTTATTTATTAATTATTCTTGGTCCTAATGGGTTTATCGGGAAACCCATGGAAACAGTAACTGGCTCCCATCTCTCTTTCACCTTTACAGGCCTTGTGATTGCCTCTACCTTTTACTCCTTACCATTTGTAGTTCAACCGCTTTACAACTCATTCGAAGCAATCGGTAAAGATCCTCTTGAAGCCGCCTGGACCTTAGGTGCTTCTAAGTGGGATGCTTTTTGGACGGTCGCTACTCCTATGGCTTTACGCGGCTATATTACTGCAATCGTATTGGGGTTCGCCCATACACTAGGTGAATTTGGGGTTGTGCTTATGGTTGGTGGCAGCATTCCTGGAAAAACAAAAGTACTGTCCATTGAAATCTACGATCGAGTAGAAACTCTTGACTATAGCCAAGCTCATTTATTATCTGCCAGTTTATTGGTCTTTACATTTCTAACCTTACTCATCGTTTATTATGTCAACCGGAAATTACCTATTCGCGTCTCATGAATCTCTTATCTGCCAAGTTTGAACAATCATTTGGTAAGTTTATTTTAAATGTCGATGTTAAAATTCCAATTCATGGGTTCACTGTCCTATTTGGTCCCTCAGGATGTGGGAAAACATCGTTTTTGCGCTGCATATCTGGTTTGGAGCGGGCTCCAGGTGGGTTTTTGCAGATCAATGATGAAATATGGCAGGATGAAAAAAAGGGGATTTTTGTTCCAACTAATGAAAGAAAAATTGGCTATGTTTTTCAGGAAATGCGTCTGTTTCCGCATTTGAATATTGAAGGAAATCTCCTTTATGGTTTAAAACGTAACGCCATACAAAATGATGATGCTCTTTTTAGTCAAGTCGTTGAGATTCTGGGATTGATATCGCTATTAAGTAGACATCCCGGCAGTCTTTCTGGTGGAGAAAAACAGCGTGTAGCATTAGCAAGAGCTCTTCTTACCGATCCGCGACTACTTCTAATGGACGAACCATTGGCAGCATTAGATACAAAACATAAACAAGAAATTCTACCCTATTTTCAACGAATGCAATCCGAACTTAATATCCCGATCTTCTATGTTTCGCACTCCCTTAA
>CAZOYP010000080.1:3903-9796 GCA_964584125.1 uncultured Nitrospinaceae bacterium
GGAAACCGGCTGCGCATTCACATCCGAGCGGAAGATGTAATATTGGCGGTAGAGCCAATTAAAGATCAGACTAGCGTACTCAACGTTTTACCTGCCAAAATAGTAGAGGTGCTACCTAGCGTCGAAAATGAATGCAAAATGGATGTTAAGCTTGACATGGGTTCCCCTCTTTTAGCCTCAATTACCCGAAAATCCTTACACCAGCTTAATCTTAAATCGGGACAAAATATACATGCCCATATCAAGGCTATTCGAATGGCCCACGAATTTGATTAAATTACAACATCCACTTAAAAAAAATATCAGGCGACTAAAAAAACTCCTTTACTATCCATTAGTGCTTCGTTTGCTTGTGTTTCGTTCTGCTAATGAAAGTCTTCAATTTTTAACTCAAAGGGTAAGAGTTCTTTGTAGCGTTATGTAAGTTGATTGTTTTTTTAAACAAAACTGAAGTTCTTGCACATACGGAACAAGTTCGACAAGAGGTATTTAGTTAAAAACAACCCTCCCATCTAATTTAGGATCATATGATACTAGTGGATGACCGATTTTTTTTATTTTTTTTCCGCGATCAACTAGGAGTGAAGTCGATGGGGTACGGTTCAGGCCGTATCCCATTTTTATCATGTAGTTTTTGTAAGGAGAAAAAATAACATCAGGGAAGTTAAAACCCTGTTTCCGACGTGAGGGGTGCAAATTTAAAGAAAGGTGTAAAATATTAATCTCCCGCACGCCCACATAATTCTATATTGTTTGAACCTTTTTTTTTCTTCCTTTAGTTTGCTTGATAAAAAGAGAGGGATTAAGACAAATTTCATCAGACCTTCTCTTTAGAATTTTTTGAGAAATAACTTTTTTTAACTTTCCAGATTGATCGTAAACTTTGACCGGATGGATCATTTCCTTTTAATACCTCATTTTAAAATATTTTATACTGAGCAAAGTGCAAAAAAAATAATTGAATACCAAACAAATCAAACTTAAAAAAAACAGACTAGAGCGCTTCAACCTCTAGTAAAATCTAAGGATACACATTCTAACTGTTAAAAATTAAAACTCCGTTAACCCTATGTTAAGATTTATTAATATGCGACCAACTACTAACGTAAAAACGGCAATGAGGAAAATAAAGTCTTTATTTTTAAATATTTATATCTAGTCTATTGTCTTTTTTCAAGCTGTAAACACCGATATAAAATCTAGCTTAGGCATTATTTAGGGTCGGTTTAAAATAACCTCTAATCCTCCTTAGCTTAATGCTATAAAGTAATATTCCCCTCTAAAACAAACTATTGGAATACATATTAGTTGACAAGGAACCTTGATTTTACTTGTAGAATATATTTTAATTGGAATTAGAGTCTACTATCCCCTTACTTGCACTTTGAAAAAAAATACCTCTATGACAAGGCTAAGCGAATCATTTAAGATTACCGTGTTCTTCCAGTTTTTATTTTTTTTGATCGCTATACACACAAGTCAAGCAAACCAATATTCTGATCTAATGGAGTCAGGAAAGGATGCTTTAATCGCAAAAAATTACAAAGTTGCTGAAGGCTTTTTCAAAAAAGCTCTGGAAGTTCAGCCCGGCAACTATTTGGCTATCCGCGATTTAGCAAAAATAAAAATAGAATTAAATAAGCCACACGAAGCACTGGCCCTCTTAAACGATCTCCTAAAATTACCCATTGCAAAAGGTCGAGACATCCACATCTATCTTGAAGGTGATCCCAAACCTCATATTGCTGAATTGGTTGACGAAACAGTAATGGTTATAGATAAATCCACTCAACAGAAAAACGAAGAACTGAGTAAATTTCTAAAAGGTGACCCCAATAAACCCGTTCCTCATTACCGTATATACCTTAAGGAAACAGGTAAGATGAAACTTTTACCCAAAAGCAAAAACCGGATTAAATATTTTGGGATTCCTGCATCTACAAGAGAAAAAATTACGTCCTTAAAAAACCAAGTTAAAAAGAAAATTATTGCTTCAATTAAGGTCAAACCAAAAGAAGAAATGGTTTCAATAAAAGCTGGGTGCTTTCTAATGGGAAGTAAGGTGGGAGATCCGGACGAACTCCCAGTGCATGAGGTCTGCATATCACCTTTCAAATTAGGCGCCTACGAGGTAAGACAAAAAAATTTTCAAGCCGTAATGGGAGTCAACCCTTCTGAAAATGTAGGTGCTGATCACCCGGTAGATAGTGCCAATTGGCTGGACGCTAGGGATTACTGTAAAAAAATGGCACTTCGGCTGCCTCTTGAAGCGGAATGGGAGTATGCAGCTCGTGGAGGAACACAGACTGAATTTTACTGGGGCAACAAAGTGAGCGGAAAGGAGGCAAACTTTTGTGATAGCACATGCGAATTAAATATTCGCGACCCTCTTGTATCGGATGGGTTTAGACATACAGCACCGGTTGGATCATTTCCCCCTAATCCATTCGGCCTTTATGATATGTCCGGCAATGTGAGTGAGTGGGTTCAAGACTGGTCAGACCTTGAAAAAAATTACTACATGGTGAGCCCAAAGAAAGACCCACCAGGACCTCGCCCCGAATTAGACACCTGTGGCGGTGACTGTGCTGGTGCGGCATCGATCACTGACAAGATGTACCGGGGAGGAGCTTGGAACCAAAGCGTTTCTGAAACGAGATCAGCCAACCGCAGGGAATCACATTATCAACTGCGTGCAGCAGGCAATGGGTTTCGCTGCGCTTCAAATTAATAAATATTTGTATGTACTATCACTGAATAATAAATTCTGTAAAATAGGCACCCTTTACCTGGCCCTTAGTTAAAAATTGATTTACACGCGATGTGACTTCCCCTTTAATTGTAAACTTTCCTTGAACAGAGTAAACATCTTCGAACACTTTCGCGCTCAATAATAAAAGGACAGAATCAGTAATTTTTTGGATATTTTTCTTTAATTCACGGCGAACCTCAGGACTGCTCATCTCCAAAGAAATTTTTGCCTTTAAGAAACGGTTTCCCCCACTTTTAGCTAGATTAACAATGAATGGATCAAGGTTAAACATGAGGTTCTTTTTCACCTTTTTTACAGGTTTTGACTCTTCACTAGATGGGCTTTCTTCAGCTTTTTCTTCAACTTTTTCTTCAACTTTTTCTTCAACTTTTTCTTCCTCCTGGGCCTGAACATTCACATAATTTAATAAAAAAATCAACCCTGTAGCAGTAACAAATGCTAGGAAACTTATACGATATTTTTTCATAGGTATTTTCCTTTAGTCGATTTCAGTCGATTTATTCTAATACAGTTTGGAAGATTATAGGTCAGCTTATTTTAAGGAAACACGACTTTAGAAGAACCGGTGGGAATGGCTCTAGCTTTTATAAAAAAAGTAGTAATATTGTAACAGAGTGTTTGCTAATAAAGTTGTATTCTTTTCATACATTAGATTCAAGAATTAGCAGATACTCAAGCTGACTTTTTGATCAATATTATATCTTTTCAACCCAAGGCCTGACTACCATATTTTTTTATTTCATCCTTAAAGACCTCATCACAACAACAGGGAACTCTATACCAATCATGACTATAAACATAGTAACTATCATTGAGAAAATGATAAACTAAATTTAGCATAAGCGGAGTAATTTTTTTAAACCCTTAAAATACTTTGTAAAGTTTTTAAAAAAACTATTATAAATTAGTGTGTTTCTTATATTCAAGAAATCAAAATTGACTTAATAGAAGACATGGTTGATCATATGCTAGGCTAAAGGGACCTATTGTTTAATACACTTTTACAGACCATCGTTGTTTATTAGAAGTCAGGATTTGCTCCTTGTAAGAAAAACTATTTCTTAGTATAAAAACTCTATAGTCTAATTTGAATAAAACCATTTATTTTGAATCCCAGGTAACAAAAATATGCATGAAACTTTGAACAGAGAGGAAGGTATCAAAGTATCTTCCGACCGTTCTTTTGGAATAGTATTTTTCATAGTATTTGTCATTGCGGGAACATGGATGCTCTTAAAGGGCCAGTCTGCGGGGTGGTTTATGCTCGTAAGTTCTATTATTCTTTTAGTTATTACCTTAGCGTGCCCCTCTATTCTTGGTTCTCTTAATCGAGCTTGGTTTAAATTTGGACTTCTCCTTAGTCGGGTAGTCAACCCACTTATCCTTGGGGTCGTTTTTTTTCTGGTGATTACTCCAATGGCCGTTATTCGAAGACTACTGAGCAAGGATTCGCTTAATCTTAAATTTGAATCTAGTCTCAAGAGCTACTGGGTCAATCGTAACCCTCCCGGTCCAAAACCAAATTCCATGACTAAGCAATTTTAATAAAAACAGGAATAAGGAGTATTTATGTCATTTTTAGTTGAGTTTTGGGAGTTCCTGCGCGAACGTAAGAAGTTCTGGTTATTGCCTATTATTCTTGTTCTCTTTCTAATGGGTGTGTTAATTTTATTGACAGAGGGTACTGCAGTTGCTCCTTTCGTCTACACCTTATTTTGAATCAGAAGCCTATGCGTATACTGGGCCTATCGGCCTATTATCATGACAGCGCAGCAGCGCTAATTCAAGATGGTGCTATTCTCGCGGCTGCTCAGGAGGAGCGATTTACTCGAAAAAAGCATGACGCTCGCTTTCCCGCTAGTGCCATTGAATATTGCTTGACGAATGCCAGGTTCTCTCCGGAAAAGATTGATTACGTGGTTTTCTATGACAAGCCATTCTTAAAATTCGAGCGTTTACTAGAAACCTATGTAGCCTTTGCCCCTAAAGGGTTCGAATCCTTCAGAAAAGCCATCCCCTTATGGCTCAAGGAAAAATTATTTCAGAAAAAACTACTATGTGAAGAGCTCAAGAAATGCGGGTTCAAGGGAAACTTAGCAAGTAGACTTTTGTTTTCGGAACATCACCTAAGCCATGCAGCAAGCGCTTTTTTTCCTTCCCCTTTTACCAGTGCGGCTATATTAACAATGGATGGAGCTGGCGAATGGGCAACAAGCTCATTTGCATTAGGCAAGGAAAATAAGATCGAGATCCACAAAGAAATTCATTTCCCTCACTCCATCGGTCTCTTGTATTCAGCTTTTACTTACTACACTGGGTTCAAAGTTAACTCAGGTGAATACAAGCTCATGGGACTCGCACCTTATGGTAAACCGAAATATACGCAAAAAATATTAGACAATCTAATTGACTTAAAGGCCGACGGGTCATTTCGGCTTGACCTCTCTTATTTTAATTACTGCACTGGGCTCACTATGACGAGCCCTCTATTTCACGATCTATTTGATGCTCCTCCTCGATCTGCAGAATCCCAGTTGACCCAGAAACATATGGATATAGCTGCCTCCATCCAAAAAGTGACTGAGGAGGTAGTCCTACGGCTTGCTCGATCGATTGTAAAAGAAACAGGAGAAAAAAATCTTTGTCTTGCAGGTGGAGTAGCACTGAACTGTGTTGCTAATGGTAAAATTCTACGCGAGGGAGAGCAAGATCATCTTTGGATTCAACCTGCTAGCGGCGATGCAGGTGGAGCGCTAGGGGCTGCCTTGACAGCCTATCACCTGCATCTAGACCAACCAAGACAACTAACTGGCATAGGTGACTCCATGAAGGGTGGTTATCTCGGGCCAGCTTTTTCAGATGAAAAAATTGCTAAGCGTCTAAAAGAAATAGGTGCACAATTTGAAGTCCTTGAGGAAAGCGCTTTAATCGATTCCTGTGTAGAAATTCTTAAAAAGGGCAAAGCTATCGGCTGGTTTCAAGGAAGAATGGAATTTGGCCCTCGGGCCCTGGGAGCCCGTTCTATTCTCGGCGATGCCCGATCACCACAAATGCAATCAGTTCTTAATTTAAAGGTCAAGTTTCGTGAATCATTCAGACCATTTGCCCCGTCAGTCCTAA
>CAZOYP010000081.1:0-9790 GCA_964584125.1 uncultured Nitrospinaceae bacterium
ATTTTTCTTCTTTGGTTTTGATTATGAGAAGAAGTTCGTCGTCGACGCATAATTTCCCATCCCAGAAGTAAGTCGACTGGATAGAAGGAATAGTATTAACGCAATATGCCAGTTTTTCTTCAACTAAACCTCGGCTAATTTTTTTTGCTTCTTCTGCAGAGCTTACGGTTGTAAATACAGTGATATGGTTTTTCATAATAACTTTATTTCATCAAAGAATAATCTTTAGGATGAAAAAACCTAAAACTAAGAGAATCATAAAAATAATTGTAAAGATGTTGAAATATTTTTCTATAAGTATCTTGAAAGGTGGACCAAATTTATACATTAGTGCGGCTACAAGAAAAAATCGTGCCGATCTGCTTGCAGCTGATGCCAAGACAAATACAGGAAAATTAATTTCAAACGCTCCTGCTGACAGTGTAAATACTTTATATGGTAAGGGTGTAAAGCCAGCTGCCGCTACCGCCCACGCATTATATTTATCATAAAGTAATCCAATTTTATCCCATTTTTCTTGAAAATGATAAAACTCTACGATGCGATTTCCGATTAGATCCATAAACTGATAGCCTATGAGGTAACCGAACATACCCCCTAGAACAGATCCTGCGGAGCAGACAAGTGCAAAACGAAACCACCCAGCCGGTGCGGCTACAACCATTGCGATTAACAAAACATCTGGGGGAATAGGGAAAAAAGAGGATTCCACGAATGAAACTATGAATAGAACAGGAAGTGCGTAAGGTGTAGTTGCCCACTGCAAAACCCAGTCGTAAAGCTTTCTAATTAGTGCCATTTGATTTTTGTGATCCTTGATTTTGAACTACATAAGGTTGATGGGGTCGACATCTAGAGTTAGTTTTATTTTAGGGTTGGATGATTTTTTGATTTCTGGAGTTTCGTATAGACGACTCAGAACCGCATGCAATTTTCTGTGGTCATAAGAACGAAGAATGAGATGACGGCGAAAGCGGTTATTTATTTGATAAAGTACAGCACGTGCAGGTCCAAGAACTTCAACATCATTTGTTTTTTTAAGAATTCGGGCTAAAACTTTATGAATCCTATTTGCAAATAGCTCGCCAGCTTGTTCGTGTTCACTTTCAATTTCGACTGAAACCATTCGAGTGAAGGGAGGGTATTTTAACTTTTCTCTCAATGCCAGTTCTTTTTCTGAGAATCCTCTAAAGTCGTGATCTTTTGCGAAGTCAAAAACATAGTGATCTGGTAAGAGTGATTGAATGATTACCAGTCCCGGCACCTTACCTCGTCCTGCTCGTCCAGCAACTTGGGCCAATAATTGAAACGATCGTTCAGCTGATCTAAAATCAGGAATATGCAATGAAATATCTGCGTAGATGACACCGACTAAAGTCACGTTGGGGAAGTCATGTCCTTTCGTTATCATTTGAGTTCCAATAAGAATGTCAATTTCTCCTAAGTTCATTTTACGATGAACTGATTCGAATGACTTGCGTCCTTTCACAGTGTCTCTGTCAAGTCGGTTGATTCGTGCTTGAGGAAAAATTTTTTTCGCTTCATCTTCTAGTTTTTGCGTGCCAAAACCACTGAATCGTATAACTTCTACCCCGCAGTCTGGGCAACGCGCAGGTTTGCGTATAATAAAGCTACAGTAGTGACACAGTAAAAAATTTTTTTTACCGTGAAAAGTAAGCGTTACACTACAATGAGGGCATTCAAAAGCAAAGGAGCATTCTTTACAAGAAACATAGTTCGCCGTTCCTCTTCTATTAAGAAATAGAAATGTTTGCTCTCCTCGTTTGATTCGCTCAAAAACAGCTTTTCTAAGAGAGGTAGAAAAAATAGAAAAATTCTTTTTTAAATTTTTTTCCTGCTTCATGTTTATGATTTTGACAATAGGAAGCATTCTATTGTGAACTCGTTTTTTAAGAGAGAGATAATGATACTTTCCTCTTTCTGCATTTTTAATCGATTCAAGGGAAGGAGTTGCTGATCCAAGGAGCACTACGGCATTTTGCTTCTGAGCTCTTATTATTGCACTATCCCTTGCATGGTAACGCGGGCAAGAATCCTGTTTGTAGGATGTGTCATGTTCTTCATCAATCACTATAATGCCTAAATTCTTGAATGGTGCAAAAATAGCTGAACGAGCCCCCACGGCAATAGAAACCTTTTCGTCTCGAATTTTTTTCCATTCTATAAAACGTTCTTTTTGTGTTAATCCGCTATGAAGAACCGCGACTTTATTGCCAAATCGCTGGCGGAATCGTTGAACCGTTTGGGGAGTCAGTGAAATTTCAGGAACTACCATTACGGCAGACTTATTGAGATCGAGTACGAGTTGAATGCAGCGAAGATAAATTTCAGTTTTTCCGCTTCCTGTTACTCCATGTAATAGATAAGGTTGAAAAACAGACTTCTCAATAGACCGTTTGAGTTCTCCATAGCATTTTTTTTGTTCTTTATTTAATTTGAGTGGGTTTTCAGTGCCCCACCCCTTGCCAAAGCTTGGCTGAGTTGACCCTCTCTCTTCTTTTTTAACAAATATTTCAATAAGTTGTTTTCTAATAAGGTTTTTAAGTATTTGCGAAGATCCAGGTATCTTATTATTTAAAATAGAAACAGTAGTTTCGTCTTTGCATATAAGGTCATAAACCGCACGTTGTTTTGGGCTTCGCTTTAGCAGTTCTTTAATTTCTTCTTTTGTGGGTGGATTTTCTACCAGCCGGATAATCTTTTCGTATTTATACTTTAAAGGGCTACGTGTGATTTGGTTTTCTACGCTTACCATCCCATCTCGCTTTAGTTTTGCAAGAGAGCTTGGGCTGTACTTTTTTTTAAGAGAGCGGTCTAGTTGCTTTGAGGTCAATCTTTTTTTTGAACGTAAGGTTTGAAGAATATAATTAGCTTGAGTAGACTGAGAACCTTCTGTGAGAGCACCTAACCCTTTTTCAGTGAGGTGTAGTTTGTCTTGACTTACATCATCAAGCCCTGCAGGGAGGGCAGCTTTAATAGCTTCACCCCATGAAGAGTGGTAGTAGTTGGCTATCCACCGAGTTAATGAAAGAAGTTCTTTTGAAATAATTGGTTCTAGATCTGGAACTTCTTCAATTGCTTTTAATGGGATATTTTTTTCATTATTGTGTGATACGCCTATAACATATCCAGTTAGTCGACGTCGACCGAATGGGACAAGCACCCTCATTCCTTTTTTAATCATTCCACTAAAATGTGGAGGGATTTCATATGTGTATGCATCCTTAAGGGGTAAGTTAAACACCACCTCTGCACAAGAGAAACCGGGTTGAAGATCTGGTAATAATTTAGCCGAATAAGATTGGAGGGTGTTCATGATATGTTGGTATAAATTTTGTCAGATTGTACCAGAGATTTTACTTGATCCAAACTTGCATTATAGCTTTGCTGAAGAAACCGTTGACTCCCATTCCGTTTTAAATTAGTCTTATCCACTCTAATAATTAAAACTTTATAAGTAGTTCGGGTCGACTGGAGGTTCAGGGGTCGCAGCATAAACAGGAGTAAGTTATGAAAGTAGGAGATAAAATCAAAATAGAATTTGCAGGTAAGAAAAAAAATGCCTTGGTGTTTAAACTCTTTCCAAGCTCTGTTTATTTAAAAGTAGACTTTGAAAGGGATAAAGGAAAAATTCTAAAACGTAAACTTAGCCAGATCGAAAATAAAAAATCTGCTTCAGGTAAGGAAAAGAAAAAATGATTTAGAGTTACAATGAGATTCTTTAGCTTTCTTTAAAAATAAGATTGCTTGAGTAAGAAGTCGCGTTTT
This sequence comes from uncultured Nitrospinaceae bacterium, assembly GCA_964584125.1. Classification (GTDB taxonomy): domain Bacteria; phylum Nitrospinota; class Nitrospinia; order Nitrospinales; family VA-1; genus Nitromaritima. The sequence continues at coordinate 3,790 of CAZOYP010000081.1, forward strand.
TTTAATATCTGTTAAATTGTTATTGTTGGTAGGGAAGAGGGAAGATCTTTTAGTTATGAGAGTGTGCGTTAAAAATACATTTTAATCTTAGACTTCTTTTTGAGCGCTTCCACGTAGTTACGAGTAGCGTTTCCTACCTTGTTTTTTTTAAGAGTCTTTTCAATTTGTGTTTTCGCTTTGTCAAGTGGCATCGTTCCGCTTTCTTTAAGATCTGTTAGTTTTAATATATGGAACCCGAGACCAGTTTTAAAAACGGGGGTAACCTCGTTTATTTTCATGCCAAAAGCCCTCACACTAAAAGCACCAAAGATCTGATTCTTAGTAAAATAACCTAGGTCACCCCCTTTTTGGGCAAGACTATCTTGGGAGTGCTTCATAGCCATTTCTTTAAAACTTGAACCATTTTTAATTTTTTCGAGAATTGATGCGATCTTTCTTTTAGCAGATTTCTCAGATTCGGTATCACCACGTTTAGTCTTTATAAGAATCATACTCGCCCGCGCTTTTTTATCCATTTTAAACTTATCTTTATTCTTTTCGTAGAACGACTTGATATCTTTTTCGCTGACCTTTATACCTGGAATAATCTCTTGATCTATCACTTGTTGCATTAAAAGATCGGTTTTAAGTTCCTTTTTGTATTGCTCAAGGCTTAGTTTCCTGTTTTTCAGTTCGTGCTCAAAAATAGCGTCAGACTTAAAAGATGATTTAACCGCTCTTATTTTTCGGTTTAGAGTTTCTTCAGAAACGTTAGCCTTTATTTCATTACCCTTTTGCAATAATAATGCGCGCCTAATCTCATTATCGATTAATTTTTGTGCTGTGATTTTTTCTTCTTCAACGCTAAGAGGCATGCCTCGATCTTTATAATTTTTTAAAGTTTTTTTTAGTTCGCGGAGAATGGCGTCACTATGAATATTTTGATCATTCACCTTTGCTACAACATCAGGTAGAGATATACGAAGTTTTTCTTCATGAGTATGCCCCGAATGGGCAAATGCAAAAGTTCCCGTGAAGCTAAAGACTAAAAAATAAAACAAACTATTGCGCAGTATTTTATTGATAGATAGAAATATAGGGTTCATTTACGTCAAATGAAATTAATTTAATTGGTGTGGCAATACGGTAACTAGGTAAGTCAGACTTGTCAACTCGTTTATTTTTTTGTGCTTTTGAAATATTTTATATCTTCTCAATTAGGCGTAGAATTTATTTTGATCTGCATTTTTAGTGTATTAAAAAAAATTATTGTAACGACCGTAATTAAGACAAGAGAACCAACAGCAGCTCTATACTTCAGGGTTTGGGTATCTTGAAACATCCATACAACACTTCCCCAAATCAAAGGACCTGTAATTGAAGCCATTTTACCAGCTAGGCTATAAATACCAAAAAATTCTCCTATCTTCTCAGGTGGAGATAGTTCTACTACCATAGCTCGGCTGGCAACCCATACACCTCCCATACCTACTCCAGCTAAAGGACCTGCCACCCAAAATAATGATTCTCCAGGGCTTATTACGATGATGGTCAGCGCTATCAACCAGAGCCATAAAACAAGGTTATAAGAAAAAACAGTTCCTTTATGCTTGACCGACCAACCGATTATCAAGGAACCCAGCATGGCAAAAACGGTTGAAAGAATCAAAAAACTTGTTATTTGTTTGCCATCAAACCCAATCACTTTGTTTGCGTATACCGACATAAAAGCAATAATTGTATTAACAACGTCAAGGATAAGAAAATGAACTATAAAAAATTTTAATAAAACTAAGTGATTAGATGTATTTGAAAAGGTTTGTTTTAGGGTTTGAAAAGATTTACTCACATTTATATTAAAAGGTTTTGGGTTGAGATCTTTGACGAATAGAAAGCAGGGGATAGCAAATACAAAGAATAGGATTGCTGTGGGAAGAAATGCGGCTGATCTACCACCATCATCAACAAACGGTTCGACTAGAAGGAGACCCGCGATAGAACCAATATAACCAAGTGCTACCCCATATCCTGAAATCAAACCAACATTTGATTCTCGTGCGATGCTAGGTAGCATGCCATTGTAAAAAACAAGTGCCGACTGATAGCAGTAATTAGCAATAACAAATAGAAACAACCCCATCCATAATTGATCAGTTTGTCCTATAAGCGCAGTGGCTAAAACTGAAACGGTAGTTAAGAGAGTTAGAGGAAAACACCGCCTTCCAGTTTGGTCTGAAATTGTTCCAAAAATGGGTGCACTGATAGAGACTGCGAACATAGAACCAGAAAGAGCTATGCTGTAAAGAATATCCTGCCCGCCATGATCCACTGTGACCCATAAGGCAAAGTAGAGCGAGATCACATTCATGGAAAAAATGGTATTGGCAAAATCGTAAAATGCCCAAGAAGCGATAGCCCGCTTATCGGGTAGCTTAATCATGGTATTGGGAGTACGGTACGGAATCCGTAGATTTCGTTTTTTATGTGAGGACGGTTGCGCGATCGTCGAACGATTTTCACTCCATCAATATTATTTAGATAAGATCCGCCACGTAATACTTTATAAACTCCCTTCATCGATGGTCCCTGAGGGTTCAGTTCTGGGCTGGTCTGGTAAAAATCTTTGTCATACCAATCTAGACACCATTCCCAAACATTACCGGACATGTTCAATAATCCAAATGGGCTGGCTCCTGATTCGTAATAATTAACCGGAGCGGTTTTTTTATAATTATCATCTTCACCAAAGATATTTACGTAATAGAAGAAAAAGCCTTTATCAAACTTCCGACCCCAAGGCCATAATCTATTGTCATTTCCTCGGGCAGATTTTTCCCATTCAGCTTCTGTTGGGAGTCGGTGTCCTTTCCATTTTGCGTAAGCCATAGAATCTCGCCAGCTAACACCAACTACCGGATGATTTGGTAAATTCAATGTTTCATCTTCCCAGAACGTGGGTTTTGAATGACCAGTAGCTTCAATAAACTTCATATACTCTGCGTTGCTGACCTCATACTTGTCGATAAAAAATGCTTTCGTATAGACAAAGTGAAGAGGTTTTTCATCCTCCCTTCCAGAAGAACTTCCCATAGGGAAATATCCTTCAGGGATATAAACCATACCCGCTGGTGGTGTTTGATTAGGTTGGCTATATGTTGATGTGGGGAGACTGAGTACTAGAAAGATAAGAAAAAAACAGCTTAATAATTTAGTTGATTTTGTTCTAGTACTTTCATTCATGGAAGTTTAAAAAAACTGATCTTTTTAACGAGAGATTCAGATACTCGAGTTGTGCTGTTCAAAGGAAGATCAGATTCAATCCCTTCAATATTTATCCATGCGTAGTGTCCATTCCAGCAATTTAGAGTTATTACAGTATTCCCGTATTGATCGTCTGAATTATTCAGAAAGACGGGGGCACTGCATTTTTCACAATAGCCTTGAATTTGCTGGTTAGTTCCTTTTGCCATGACAAAATTTTTTTAAAAAAATAATCTAACTTTGGATAAAATCTAAATATAATTCTATGTTGAAAGAGTAGCTACAGCAAGCTAAATATGTTCTCTGATTTTTTAGGCATAGATAAATTCCGAGTAAAAGTCAAGTTGATTTTTTTGAAAGAGATTCTATAAGGCGAATTTAAATAGATAAATTTGATTTTTGCAAAAGATCTTTGAGAAGTTCTATCGGTAGCCCAACAATGTTTGAATAAGATCCGTCATAACCTTCAACCAAAAATGAGCCTTTCCCTTGAATTGCATAAGCTCCAGCCTTGTCCATCGGTTCTCCGGATTCAACGTAAGAATCGATTTCATTGTTAGTCAGCCTTTTAATACGCACATGAGAAACACAAGCGGCAGAAAAAATTTTTAAATATACTAAGGCTAAGCCCGTGATTACTTTGTGTTCTTGTCCACTTAATTGTCTTAAGGTCTGGCGAGCATCCTCCGGGGTATTGGGTTTCCCGATAATTTTATTTTTTAAAACCACCAGGGTGTCTGCGCCAATGACCAAATGATGAGGATGGAGCTTTGCAACAAAACCTGCTTTTTTGCTAGCTAGTAATATTGCATTTTCTTCAGGCAAAAGATTTGTGTCGCAAGTTTCATCTATATTGCTCGGAACTATCCGAAACTTCTCTACGATTGTTTTGAGTAATTCAGTTCTTCTTGGGGATTGGGAAGCTAGGATGACGGGTGTTTTTGATTTGTCCATTTTTAGATATATTTTGAGATTGTTTAGTTCTATGCTAGTAAGCCTTGGGTATTTTATTTATTATATATTTAAGATGATTTAAAAGAATGAATCGGGTTAGATTGGGTTTATATTTTAACAAAACGGTAAACTGAAAAGGTTTAAAATTTAATTATGGCTGGTTCTTCTTTTCAAATTCAGGTTAGACATATACAAGTTGCTAATAAAAAAGTTGCTGATCTTTTGGTTTCGACGATTAGAGAGGCAAAGTCTGGTGTGGCTCAAGTCAAGTTATTGATGAAACTTTCTGAAAAATATAGCAACTGTCGTTCAAAAAATGATGGTGGTAATCTTGGTTGGGTAGAAATGGGTTGGAACCCTGAAGATCCCCGCTCGCCACGAGGTGGATTTAAGAAGCTTGAAAATGAAGAACTTCATGACATCATATCTAGTGCTTTAGAAAAAAATGACATACATCAAGGATTGATATACGGACCCGTGCAAACAAAGCAGGGTTATCACGTGATAATTATAGCCAATGAGTTTAAAACAGATCGGATTTTGTGATTTGGACGAACAGAAATGGCCTAATAAAGCTTTTCACCCGCCACGCTCATGAATAGCCCTTCTGAGACCCAGGAAAATCTTTGCCGTATTTGCGGCTCAAATGAGCATCATCCTGTTTACCGAATTCAGGAGAGAATGTACGGGCTTAATGAAGAGTTTTTATATTTTCAATGCGTCCAATGCAAATGTTTGCAGATTGAAAAGTTCCCAGAAGACATATGGAAATATTACCCTAAAGGGTATCTAAGTTTTGCCACGGACCCGTCACTTTTTTATGGCAAGCTGATTGAAAGGTGGGTTCGTAGAGCTCGAGATAGCTATGGTGCACTAGGCAAAGGGTTTCTAGGGCAATGGGTGGAAAAGATCTATCCTGCACCGGAAGACTTAAAATCTTTGTCTCGCATACCTTTAACTAAACAATCAAAAATTTTGGATGTAGGATGCGGTGCCGGTACCCTTCTTTACCTTTTGTACGAAGCAGGATTTTCAAATGTGCTGGGGGTCGACCCTTATATTGACCAAGATATAAATTACGAAAATGGGTTATCTATTTCTCGCCGGGAGATTCAAGACGTGGGAGGGTCATGGGACTTAATTATGTTCCACCATTCTTTTGAACATATGAAAGATCCACTAAAAATTCTTCAATCAGTCTCTAAATTACTTAGTCCTGGCGGATCTTGTTTGATTCGTATTCCATTGGTTTCGTCTTTGGCTTGGGAGGATTACGGAGTGCATTGGGTACAGCTTGATGCTCCAAGGCATTTTTTTTTACATAGTCTTAATAGCCTGCAAATTTTGGTAAGAAAAGAAAGGTTTCATATTGAAGATATAGTATTCGATTCTGATGAATTTCAGTTTTGGGGAAGCGAGCAGTACAAAAAAGATATCTCCCTTAAATCAGAGAAGTCTTATAGTGTAAATCCTGCCCGGTCTATTTTTAGCGAGAGGCAGATAGATCAATTTCGTAAAAAGGCAGTGCAGCTCAATATAGATGCTCGCGGAGACCAAGCAGTATTTTATTTAAAAAAAGATTAACATTTTTCTCAAACGAAATTGTAGGCGAAACAACCACTGGAGCATCGGACCATATAATGAGTGCAGGATTTGCACGGTTCCTTGACTTCGGTTTTCTCAAAAACATTGTTTAAGAATCTTGCGCCCATGCGAGCCGTAGCGATCGAGTTAACTTCTTTAAATTCACTTACGTTGCCTAATTGCATTTCATGAAAAGGAAAACAATTGAAGCAATCGCCTTTTG
>CAZOYP010000082.1:0-9605 GCA_964584125.1 uncultured Nitrospinaceae bacterium
TGGTATTTTGTTCATCTAATAACAAAGGGTTGCAAAACCCTAAAGTTATAGTAGGTTAATTGTTGAAGCATCGCTTTTGAAACACAGGAATCGGAACTTTAAACCTTTTTATTTCCGACCATAAAATTTAATGGGTTACGGTTCAAGCCGTAGCCCTTTTTCTATTATGATTAATAACACACGTAAAAATTGAGATAATCAAAGTCTTTATAGCTAATTCGATCTTACTTTATAAGTGTTAATTCCTTGGAGAAGATAACATGCCATCTAAATGGAGTATTGAAAGTGCACCAAACATAAAAATGTTAATAAGCATGATTGAATCGACTGGGGGAATTGATGAAGATGACAATATATTTTTCCCAGTAGAAAAAATTGAGCAAGGCTTTCTTAAACTATCTAAAGATAAATTACTTGAATATTCATCTAATGGAATGAGTATTTCAGATTTTTATAAAAAACTATTAGAACAGGTAGGTGATTCCGAATGGTCTAATATTTCTTATGATGTAGAAATACCTCGCTCAATACCTGATCCAATAGACGAAGAAGGCCCGTTAACCTAGATGAAATTTGAAAATTAATTAGGAGTAGATAATGAGTTTGGTTTTATTTTTTGGCTATTTAGCAGGCTTTTTAACCACAGTCTCACTTATACCTCAAGTAATAAAGATGAAGAAAACAAAATCGGCAGATGACTTTTCTCTAGCAATGCTACTTATCTGGTGCACCGGAATTGCTTGTTGGGTTGGCTATGGAATTCTAATGTCTGCTGAACCAATTATTTTTTGGAATATAGGCACCTTACTTTTGGCAGGGTCTATACTGTGTATGAAAATTAAATATACAAGTAAGCCTGCTCAAGGAACTAAACCAATTGCAGTGAAAAAAAAACCCATTAAAGACTTAAAAGACTGGGGAATTTAAAACTCTAAGGGAAATTTCAATTCAAGTTTTTTTATTTTCTTTTTTTCTTCTTTCAGAAATATTATTTTTCAATCTATTTTCACCCTCGCTAATAGTGGGGAATGGCTTCCCCTTACCATCAGGAACATGGGATCTTTTGTGACTGTGCCCTACAGGGTTACCCATAGAGTCCTTTGCTTCTGGTGATAGTTGTTCTTTGATAATCTCATTAGACATTCTCAAAATCTCCTTTGCTTAAAACCACTAATATAATTTATAACTCTCTATAGCGCGAAGCAAAAACTAAAAGAGCATAATCTATAATTAAAACTTATATCAGACACGATTAATCACAGAAAATCTATCCTGACTTCGATCCAACTATTATCCAGTCTATTTTATCAATTATTTTAAAAGACAATAGCAAACATAAAATTAAAGTATAGTAACCTAAAGGCCTTCAAGGCTCATCATATAGAATCACTTGGACAGGGCATGCGTTAGCAGCATCCTTAATTTTAATCTCTAGTCCTGAGTAATTTATCCCTTCTATTACTGTAGCACCATCTTTTGTAACTTTAAAAACTTCAGGGCAATTAATTTCTGACATACCACATGAAATACAGCCCTCCTCAATCCAAACTCTTGAAATAGCCATTTCTCGCAAGTCCTATATAGAATAATTTTGGGCAAATAACTAACCACGCTTTAATAATATAAATTTTTTGAATCATAACACACTCATTGTTTATGTTTAAAAACTAGCATAAAATAATATTTCACTTTCATATGTGATTAACACATTAATCATATAGATAATATTTATAAAGCTAAAGAATATTCTTATGCGAAAATTTAAATTAATACAATTAGGATGGATTTCTATACTATTTTTCTGTTTCTTTATTTTGACAAATAGTTGCTCAGGGACAAAACCAACATCAATTGGACAGTTTGTTAATTGTCCAGACAAACCAAACTGTATCTCGTCAAAGAGTTCTAGCAGCTTGCATATTTTTCCACCACTAAATTATCAAGGAACTACTTCAAAAGCTAAAAATGATTTATTAAAGGTAATAAAATCTATGCCAAGAGCTAAGGTATCAATAAATAATACTAATTTTTTACATGTCGAATTTACTTCAAAAATTTTTAGATTTGTTGATGATGTGGAATTTTATTTTAACAAACCAGAAGTAATACATTTACGATCTGCTTCACGGATTGGACATTCTGATATGGGAGTTAATAGGGATAGAATGGAAGAAATAAAACGACTTTTTATTCAAGTGTCACAAGGAAACAATTGATTGATAACAGCAAAGTGTATACCAAAAAGTCATATAAACTTTAACTCAATAATTAATCTTTCAAGTCTAAGGTTTTTTAGTTTTAAATATTAATTTTTAAAAATACAGCTAAGGTACTCATGACAGGAATAGATAAAAATGACTTTGAATTGCTACAAAAGTCAAAAAAAAACCTCAGCGCCACAAATCTAAGCCATGCCAATCTTGGTGGAATAGATTTTAGTTTTGGAAATTTCATATCAACTAATTTTCAAGAAGCAAACTTAAAAAATGCCGATTTTACTTCAGCAAAACTTGACTCAGCTGACTTCACAAAAACTAATCTAAACTGCGCTAAATTTAATTCGGCTAAACTTTTCAAAACAACACTATTTCAAGCCAAGCTTTCAAAAGCAGACTTTATAGAGTCTGACTTAATGGGAGCCAATCTTTCTTCGGCTGATTTGTCTGGTGCTAACTTGAGCCGATGTTCATTAATTGAAGCCAATTTGATTGACTCCAATCTGACAGGAGCCAACCTTAAAGAAGCAAAGTTAGTGGGTCGTTTTACGCGAGAAGGTTATTTTAGTAGAGGTGCCAATCTAACTAGATGCATTCTAAAAGGGGCTGATTTAAGTATGGCTGATTGCCATGGGGCAGATATTCCTGACTCAGATATTCAAGATGCCAATCTATCTAACACTAATTTAATTGAAGCTGATTTACGACGAGCCAATCTAAAGGGTGCGAACTTAACAGGCGCGAAACTAAACGAAGCTAATCTTCGTAAAACCAACTTGGCAGGTGCTAATTTTAAAAACACGAGTCTTTCAGAAACTAAACTAACAGGAGTAGACCTAAGCCAAGTCATCAACCTTTCGCCCGAAGAAATCACATTGGCAATCATTGACAAAAAAACAAAGGTCCCAGATTATCTGGAAATAATATGGATTTCAGATGAAACCCATGACTGCAAAGCGCGTATATAAAATCAAAACCTAGTTCACACCCATTATTTTTTTTACTCTTGGAATTAAATCAAAAATATTATTGTTATTTAGCTTCTTGGCTAAGGGAGGTCTGATCTATTAATTATAATCTTAATCGACCTAAGGACTTACCATATTTTTCAAGAAATTCAGGGAAAGTTTCTGGGTGAAGACAATAGGATAATATTTCTAGAGAATCGATAATCCGAGGCCCCGGACGGTTAAAATAAGCATTACCGTCTACGACAAATATATTATTATTTTTGTATGCCTTCCAATTTTCGACCGGCACGTTCTTATTAATCATTTCAAGTTCATCCAATGTTTGTTCTATTTTATAGCCACAGGGTTTTACAATAACAACATCTGGGTTAATCTCACTCAAGTTTTCTCGCGTCACTGAGCGTGCTTTTTCTCCAGGGGTTGCCATTAAATAACTTCCCCCGGAAATTTCTATCATTTCAGGAATCCAAAGACCTCCAATCATTACTGGTCCGTACCACTCGATTGTCAAAACAGACCTTTTATCGGATGGTTTTTCTTCTAACTTATTTGAAATATACTGAATCCGTCGATCTACATTCTCTTTAAATTCTTCATATGCTGAAATAGCTTTCAATTCATAAGCAACCTTTCGAACATCTTCCCATATGTCATTTAAGTTTTGTGGACGTAAAGAAATTATTTTTGTTTCTGAATTCAATACCTTTTGGCAAGCATCTGTTACTTGACTAAAGGAAACTGCACATACATCGCATAAATCTTGAGTAATTAAACAGTCTGGTTTTAACTTTTTAAGCCGCTCTAAATCCAAATCATATATAGAGAGCGATTTTTTAATTAGATTTTCTACAGATTGATGGATGTCTTCGCTACTTATATTCTTACCAATACCTGAAGAAGTTAACTTAGGCAGAATTTCAACGGAGGGAGGGAAGTCACACTCATGTGAAACACCCACCAAACCTTCTTCTAGGCCTAACGTGCAAACAATTTCAGTTGCCGAAGGTAATAAAGTTCCTATTTTCATATTATATTTATTTTAATTGACATCTGATTCAAAGCAAATAGGATGACTGATTTAGAATCCTATAAAATACCCATAAATTAAGCAAATAAAGCAAAACAGTTTTTTATTCACAACAATTAGCATAAAATGATTCCATCCTTTTAAAACAATAATACCAACATATTTTTAGATTCGATTGAATGGATAATCAAATGAATACGGATTAAATATGCCTCCAAAACATTATAGTTTTAAAGTCACGGGTGTATTAGTAAATAATAATGATCGTTCAGAAGATGATTTCAGCATATTCATATCTGCAATGGATGATAACCATGCCGTGATGCTTGTGCGAGAACATCTTAAAAACCATGCACCTAAAGGCACGTCTGTAATCAGGGGGATAGAAAAAAAGTTGTAACAAATGACAGAGAAGACACTAGAGCACAAATAAGACTTTTTACATTACTCAACATAGTTGTAAGAGTTATACTATTTTAATTTAAAATGACCTCTAAGAAAATTACCCTACAAAGTGATTATGAAGCTCTTAAACTAAGCCCTGATGCAACTCTCGATAACATCAAAAGTTCCTATAAAACCCTTGTTAAAATATGGCACCCTGACCTTTTTCCGTCAGACCAACCAAAAGCTCAAGAAAACGCTCATAAGATGTTCTTAGCTATCAATGATTCCTATAATCGACTAGTTAAATATCACGAGGAGCGATCACTGAATGATTATTCGAGGGTTTATAGTGGCTCAACTTTTTATGAATATCCCCATGAATCAACAAACTGGCAACACGATGAAGCGCAACCTACCCAGACTATAGAAATGGTCGATCAAAAATGGCCCGATGGAACAAAATATGAGGGTATGACGCTGGGTGGTAAGTTTCATGGTCGTGGCATTTATACTTATCCAAACGGAGACGTATATGCGGGGGAGTTTCGATTTGGGAAAATACAAGGAGAGGGGCAATTTAGTTTTACGAATGGCGACAAATATATAGGCTCAGTTTCTGAGAATGCAATGCACGGCAAAGGTAAAATGAAATTTGCCAAAGGAGGACATTATGTGGGTAATTTTTCTAATAACCAATTTCATGGAGAAGGCCTATTAGCAACACCTAGCAAAATTTGCCAAGGAAATTGGGACCGTGGGATCTTTATGGATTAAGTTTCATCAAAAAATTACCCCACACTAAATTCCCCCTACTCCTAAAAATGCTGTGGTGGCAAAGAAAAAATTTTTAACTATAATATGCTAACAACATTTTTTTTTTGTATTTAATACAACTGTTTATGTTTTGAAATATAATTATAATCGTACGCAAACCGAATAACCAAAAAAACATAAGTGAGCCAGGCAGTACTCAAAAAAGTTCTTTTTGTAATGATTTTAATTTCTTTTTTCCTGGCTGTTACAGGTGACTCCCCAGCGCCTTTAGTAACATTAGGGTTAGGAATAATTTGCTGGTCACTTATGCCTAAATAACTGAGAAATCAAGATTCACTGTTTTCTAGTCTCAATTCATACAAACTAAGTTCAAAAATATAAATTTAATAAAAAAAACTATATGACAAGTGAAAAAAGAAAGTATTTACGTGTAAAAGTAAAGAAATTAACTAGTATCGTAAAAAGTGACGATGGATCCTATGAATTAGTTAAGCAATCAGTTGGAGCATTAGGTGCGCAAATGGACTTGAAAGATATCTCTACTGGTGGGCTTCGTATAGATTCTGTGAAAGAAGAATTCAAGAAAGGTACATCTTGTACCATAGTTTTACCAAAACTCAAGCATCTAGATAGTACAACATTGAAATGTGAAGTTACACGAGTAGAGTTTGAAGATGGTAACTATGTTCGTGATGTAGGAATGAGATTTATGCCACCCAATACTGACTACTTAAAACAATTTGTTGAAATCATCAAAACTTACTAAGTTTATTTTGTTATAGAATTAAAAAGTGCTCGCTGTACATCAAATAGAAGAAATATCCCCCTCTTACCCATCCTAAATTAATGGTATCAATTTTTAGTTAATCATTATGCTGATTAGTAAAGCACCCCTTCTATTTACTTAAGCACCATATTTAAACGACTTATGAATCACCTCTCAAGACATAAGCTAAAATCTCCGTTAAAAAAGTAGAAATACTTTCAATAGGAGAAATATCATGTTTTATAAATTAGAGCCAAGACCAAAAAACACAAATTGTCCTCATTGCAAGTCAACGGAAACTTTTGTTTCCCTTTATAAAGAAAGTCGCTATTGCAACAACTGTGATAGAACTTATACCCAGGCAGATGAAATTCGCTTAAGACGAAAAAAGGATGATGAGAAACTACACATGCGCGTTTCAGTGTATTAAATAGGTCAACTGTTTCATTGCTGGATCAAGGAAAGTCAAATAAAAACAGTCCTAATTAAAAAAACTAGCCTCAAACACACCATTAAGGTAGAAGCCCATCTCTACATGTGTTATTATGCGCCAAATTGAATTAAGATAAATCTCCTCCTCGCTTGCGTTTAGTGTGCAGCGACATTTCTGTTAATACAATGAGTGTTATTATACCAATCAGTATAGGTTGGTTTTTTTTTGCCTTGTAATTCGAGCTTGCAAAGTATAGGGGACGCGGCCCAAAATTAGAAATAACTTGTACAAACAATATCTTTTTTTAAAGGGCAATCTAAGGATAGCGGCGGGCGCAGCAAATGAAAAAGAATTTACACGCGTTAATCTAATAAAAGAGGTTGCATGAAATGAATGAAGTAAAGGTTTATGATAAGTCTGGCAGTCTTAAAAAAATAATCTCGTCTAAAGAATTAAAAAAACGAGCTGATAAATTGATCACGAATCCTATGCAATATAGAAAAACACATAGGAAACCATCTTCACTCAAGTCAACATAAGCTTTTATCCAAATACTTAAAAAAAATCAGTACATTATACTTGAGCCAACCATGCATGACGTTTAAGATTATATATAGCGCCGAGTTTTGAGTTCTTGAGAAAACCTTAAAAAATTCTTGAAGCAATAAAAACCATATAAAAAATACTAACGTTTCAAGAATTAAGCCGCCCCCTTTAACTGATTTGGCTTAATCGTAACCTCGTAATCAAAATCCTTAATATCACTCCAATACTTTTTGTAACAATCTTCATGGCCTAATGATGTTAGGACAATATTTTTCCCACACCCTTCATTGTCCCATTTAAAAACTTGAGCCTCACCGCATCCGGGACAAATATTAGATTTTTTTGGCTCCTTTCCAAAAGCATTTCCTGAATTATTTTTTGAAATCATAGTAAGCCCTCTTTAAATTGTTATTCCATGAACATTTAAAAAATTATTTTCTTTGCTATGCCTAAAATTTTCTTGAGTACAGTTTTCATAGATCGCCTCAGAATCTCGTACTTCATAAAGGTGGAGCACACCTCTGTTTGCAGGAGTAGCAATATCTCCCGACCCGTATTGGAAACCCTCAAAACACAAACCTTTATCAACTTTTAATTCAACCATTCTCTGGCCCCTTACATTGAGATTGCTCACTTCAATTTTCATACATATACTACACCTCAATCATTTTATAGTCAATTTTTTCAATTACTTATGGGAATTAAGAAGTTGGCATTAGACTGACAGATTCACACTATGTTTATTTTTAAAACATTTAATTACAGTTACAAAATATACTTTTTATTTTCTTTCTTACAAATAAACCCTTATTTTATATTAGAGACTGTGATTGGTTTAAACTTAATCTATTTAGCAAGGAGAGAAGAAATGAATGCTCTAGCACGATATTTGTTAGTGTTTTTACTTGGCTGGTCAGGAGCTGTGTGGAGTTATTCGGATATAATTTACAAAAAAGAGGCCCCATCAAAAAAAATTGAAACACCCATACAGACAAACGATATTTCTTTACCCGATTCACTAAAACCAAAACCAGAAGTAGATAGCGAACCAATCCCTCAAGACATTCAAAAAGATACATCCGCAACAACGCCCAACAAGTCACCAAGTGCAGAATAGACCCTGAGTCAATAGAGCAACCTGGGCTCAGGTACCCGAAAAAAGTTTAAGGGTTTTGACAATTGCACCCCTACCCCCATCCCACAAAAAAACAAATCCCATTGATTTATAAATATAAAAATGTTTCGGCATTGTAAAAACATCAATTAAAATTTTTTTGATATCGTTGCGCATAAAATTTTTTAAAACATGTATTGAGTTATCTTGTTTTTAAAAAGATTAACGCGTTAGTAAAAAAAGTGCATTGAAATATAAGAGTAAATTATTTTAGCTTCGTAATTAATAAAGAGTAGAATTTATTGATAATAGATAACTCTAAATTTTAATTAATGCGGTATTGTCCACAGGTTATCAACTAAATAAAACAAAACCCCACAGCTTTTCCACTGAATTTCATTTTTTTTCACAATTTGGGCTTAAGAAAGACATATTTCTTAAATATTTTTAAAATAGTGTTAATAACTTTTAAGTCTCATTTTTTCAAATGATTAAAAATTTTATCCACATTTTATCCACATTTTTTTAAATATAATCCCCAGTTTTTCCACATTCAAAAAAAAAATTTCCCACAGTTTTTCCACAACTTGTGCTATAAAACCGCATAAATCAAACAACTTACAAGGTTGAAATGCACCGTTGCGGAATCTCTTTATTCCGGGATCGGCTGGGGTTATGGCTTACGTTCATTTTAATTTTAATGATGGTAAGTTTTTTGGTCCATGCCTTCGCCCGGCTTGCTCTAGCTCAAGTTCCTCTTGAAGGTCAGTCCGAGGTGATTGAGAAATCGCTTCGTCAATCCCTACCTAAGGAGCTTCCTCCAAAACCCAAACCACCAAAAATCACCAATAAGGGCAAGCCTGCACCCAGCAGGGCTCCTGCGGATGGTCCTACATTTTTTATCAAGAAGATAAAGTTGACGGGCAACACAGTAATCGGTGATGAAAGATTAATGCCGCTGGTTGATTTAGGAGAGGGAAAAGAGGTCAGCTTGAGTATGTTGAATGCCATGGCTGATGAGATCTCCGCTCTTTACGCTTCTGAAGGGTATCTGTTAGCGCGCGCGTTTATCCCCAAGCAGGAAGTAGAAAACTCAACCGTTGAGATCACTATTTATGAAGGCAAGATCAATCAGGTCTTGGTGCAGGGCAATAAGAAATTGAGTACAGAAAAGATTCTACAACGGATGAAAATGGTGCAGAACGAAGAGGCTTTAAAGGAGGAGACCTTGGAACGTGTGCTTCTTGAACTCAACGAACTGATGGGAGTCGAAGTCACCACGGTGTTAAAGCCGGGAGATTTACCGGGGACCTCTGACCTGGTCATGGATGTGACCGAGTCAAGGCCCTATACCTTTTCTTTTGACTCCGA
>CAZOYP010000083.1:0-9561 GCA_964584125.1 uncultured Nitrospinaceae bacterium
CTTTGCTTTTAAATCAGTTAAGTTAGCCACTCTAGCCCCACATCCAGCCCTACATATATAACTGGATTGCATTATAAAGCATGAGGCGCTATAAGTAAATTAAATCTTTATAATCATATAGTTAATGGATAAGGCTGGACTGTATGAGACACTATAATACAGTTAATTGGTGACCCCACGGGAAATCGAACCCCTGTTCCCGGCGTGAGAGGCATGTGTCCTAGCCGATAGACGATGGGGCCACGTAAAAAGCTTCCATAATATTTATTAATTGACTTAAAAAAAGTAACGTTGTTCTTAATTGTTCGATAGTTATAAATCTAAAACCCGTCTCGATCCATGATAGGAGGTCCGCCACCTTTTTCTTTTCGTTCTTTTTTCTTTTGATCTCTAATTCTTTGCTCTTCTTCTAAATTACGTTTGTTCACTTTAGACACAAGAAAAACCATCAATGGATAGGCCGGAAGTGACATTACTCCCCAAGTTAGCATGAATTTTGCCTGGGTTGAAATTGCGGTAGTTCCTTCAGCTTCTGCGCCACCTGCTATGGCCAAGCCTATCATCATCCCTATACCCATGCCAAGTAGAGAGGATATAGCAGTCTTGTGTAGCATTTCATTTTGATATAATGTTGGGAATATTGGAAATTCAGTTACATATGCACCTAGAATTCCAAGAGTGCTCAGTATGAACATTACTGCCATTAAAAAGTCATTTGTGATGGCTACGGTAGCTGCCGCAAGATAAATTGGCGCGCAGAGCCCCATGAGAAAAGGATTTTTATAATCCATACATAACTCCGATAATTACTTTTATGGCTGGGGCACAGGGAGTCGAACCCCGACCTCATGAACCAGAATCACGCGTCCTACCATTAGACAATGCCCCAGCGCTGTATTTTTCAAGTCGTCATAATAGGTTTTGGAACGGTTAAGTGTCAAGCTCAAGTTTTAAACTTAAAGGAGTAACTATAACAGTTATTTTAAAAAAATATGTTGCAGGATATGAACTTGGAGTTCATTTATGAGGGTAATTGCAGGACAAGCTAAAGGAACTAAGTTAAGGAGTATTAAAAATACTCAAATACGTCCTACATTGGATCAAGTTAGGGAAGCTTTGTTTAATATACTTGGCCATGACTTATCGGGCGAGTTTTTTTTGGACTTGTTTGGTGGTTCTGGAGCTGTTGGAATTGAGGCTTTGAGTCGTGGAGCGAGAAAGGTTGTTTGGGTTGAGAATAATCGTCATTCTCAAGACTTGATTTTTGCTAATCTCAAAAAATGTCGATTTGAGGATAATGATGAAATCAAGGCATCCTTTTTCAACTGGGAGTTGCTAAAAATGGATGCTTTCCAAGCATTTACTGTGCTAGAGAAAAAGTCACTAAAGTTTGATGTTATTTATATAGATCCTCCTTTTGCAGATAGTTTATATGAGAGGTGCTTAACCTATTTATCAAAGTCACGATTACTTAAAAGAGAATCGCTAGTGGTAGTAGAACATCATAATAAAAATATTCTTCAGGAGAATTACGGTAAACTGTTGCTTAACGATAAGCGTCTATTAGGCGATACGGCTTTATCATTTTATAGTTTGGAAAAGCAATAATCTGTCATACGTAAAATTACCAAGACACTGCAAATGAAAAATCTAAACACAGAGAAGGTTGTTATAGCTATGAGTGGAGGTGTAGATAGTTCTGTTGCCGCAGCTTTACTTAAACAACGTGGTAGAGAGGTTGTTGGCATCTCTCTTCAGCTATGGAATTATAGCAGCGATTCGACTGAACGTTTTGGCACCTGTTGTTCTTTGGATGATCTTGGTGACGCACGTCGGGTGGCAGACAGAGTTGGTATTCCTTTTTATATTTTAAATATGGAAAAAGAGTTTAATGAAGAGGTTGTTGATTATTTTGTTTCTGAATACCTTAAAGCAAGAACACCTATTCCTTGTACACTTTGTAATCAACGGTTGAAGTTTGATCATCTCATTAGCAGGGCACAAGGATTTGGCTATCAAAGAATAGCGACAGGACACTATGCTTTGATAGTTAATGATAAAGTGACGGGACGCTTTACTGTTAGAAGAGGTAAGGACCGGTCTCGTGATCAAAGTTATTTTCTTTTCAACTTGTCTCAGTATCAACTTTCGCGATTGGAATTTCCATTAGGCGATACGGATAAAAATGAGGTGCGACGCATTGCCAAAGAACTTGGGCTTTCAGTGGCAGATAAAAATGAGTCACGAGAAATCTGCTTTGTTCCAGACAACGATTATGCTTCTTTTATCGAAAAACGTGTAGGTGAAAAAAATTTTTATGAAGGGAACATTGTCAATGGGAATGGAGAGGTATTAGGTAAACATAGAGGTTACCCCGCATTTACAATTGGACAAAGAAAAGGTCTAAATATTGGTGGATTAAAAGAACCACATTATGTTACGGCAATTGATCCAGATAAAAATGAAGTAATAGTTGGACTTAAAAGTAGTTTGTATCGTAGGGAGTTTTTTGCAAATAAAGTTAACTGGTACCTACCAAGACAAGATCTGTTTGAAGCCCAAGTACAGATTCGTTATCTTCACAACGATTCGACCGCTAGGGTGACACCACTTCCCGATAAGCGTGTCCATGTTGAGTTTTCAGAGCCTCAACTTTCTATCACACCTGGTCAGTCCGCAGTTTTTTACGAAGATGATTGTATAGTAGGTGGCGGGTGGATTGAATGACTAATGTCGTTAAAGTTGCGGTAGAAGCGGCTCTTGCGGCTGGTAAGATTCAAGCTGAACATGCTGGTAAAATCCAGAATATCACAGAAAAAAGTGGATTGCGTGGTGACGTTGTTACCGAAGTAGACCTTCTCTGTGAAAAGGAAATAATCGGCCGTATACAGAAGGTTTTTCCAGATGATGCTATTCTCGCCGAAGAATCAGGGGAAACTATAGGTGACATAAATAAAAAATGGATCATCGACCCTCTTGATGGTTCACTCAATTATTCTCATGGCTATCCTTGTTATTGTGTCTCTATAGGAGTTGAATATAACAATGAGCTGGTTGTAGGAGTTATTTATAACCCTAATCTAGATGAGCTATTTGTTGCTGAGAAAGGACGAGGCGCAACTCTCAATGAAAAAACTTTCAAAGTATCTACAACCAACACCCTTGAAAAAAGTTTATTAGTAACCGGTTTTACTCCAAAGATTCTGGGAAGTGAAGACGACAATCTACAGCATTTCTGCGACTTCATGAAGTCATGCCAAGCGGTTAGGCGACCAGGTTCTGCGGCAATGGATCTATGTTACACTGCTATGGGAAGATTTGATGGGTTTTGGGAATCTTTTCTAAACCCTTGGGATATGGCAGCTGGAGTATTGATTGTTCGCGAAGCAGGTGGTCTAGTTACCGCATTTGACGGGGGGGCTTTCAGTATTTACGAAAAGCATATTTTGGCTACCAATGGGAAAATTCACCAGCAAATGGTTGATGTTTTATTACGTTCGTAGACTTTTGACAAGGGATCTTTGAAACACTTATTGAACGCACTCCCTTAAAGAGAGCGAAGTATTTAGAATTTTTTCCTCCGTAAGAGTGTAACTATTCATTAAAATCCAATAAAAAATGATTTAGAATCTATTTACCGTTAGTTTCAGCCTGATATAACTATGATAAGTTTTTCTTTTGGATATAAGTCTTTTTAAGATATAAGGGGCACAAAGTCCCTATAAGTTTTTGAATAAAATATGGAGTGAAAACTTTCCGTGGATACAATTTATTTCAAAAAAGGCGAAGACATTATTAAGGAAGGAGCGGTTGGAGATCGCGCTTACATCATCGAGCAAGGAGTTGTTGAAGTATCCAAATTAACTCCGCGCGGGGAAAAGCAAGTTTTAGGTATTTTAGAGAAAAGTGAGATTTTTGGTGAAATGGCGCTAATAGATGGGCTACCTCGTTCTGCATCTGTTAAAGCTATGGAAAATTGCGTTGTGAGCGTCTGTTCCAAAGAAACCTTTAATTATTTGGCTGATCACAATCCGGAATCTCTCATACCCATTTTCAAAGTGCTAGTCAGACGCCTTAGATCCACCCTTGCCTTGATGGAAGCTTTACAAAAAAATTGCGATAGTGATAGTGGATCTGAGAGCTCGAATGAAATCTATCGGGCGATGGTTGCAGCGCGAAGTGAAGCCATAGAAATAGAAAACTTCCCCACTGAGATACAAAAACATACGGCGCATGCTTCAGCTATTGAAGACAATAATTTAAACGAGTCTACTTCTTCTGAAATTACCGCAGCTTTGCACACCCCAAGTTCTCAAACTTCAGAAATAGCATCCACAACCCTTCAAGAAATGGAAAAATGCGCCCTTGTTGAAGCATTTAAAAAGGCAGGGGGAAACGTTGAGCAAGTAGCCAAATTACTGGGGATCAGTCGAGCTACTTGTTATAGAAAAATAAAGAAGTATCAAATTGAATAAAAATAATCTCAACCTGAGATAGAGGTTATCATTTTTGAACATTCTGGGTCTCAAAACGATATAAGCGTTATCACTTTGAGACAAAATTTTTATTTTAAGGCAATTTAACTACCAGATACTACCCTGTAAAATATTATAAATAAAAGGCCTTCATTTTTTTAAAGACATTGTTTCTTCTCAAAGGCACACCTTGTGCATTGGTGACCGCTGTCTATCAGTTAAATTAGCGATTCTCTTTTTTGGAAATTTTCGTTAATCGACGCGCTCAGACGATTAAGAGACTGTTTAGAAAGAGTTTGAATTGTCTATTAACTAAGGTTTTTAACATTGACATCAAGGGATTACGGTAGTAAAGATGGCTTAATCAAAAAAATATTTAGTTAGTTTTATTATTGTGTAGAGTGTCTAAATTTGTATCTGAGCCTGCTGGCCTGAATATGAAAGATTATTTTTATTTTTTGCAAACCCTGTGGTTTTTTTTTCAAATTGTTTTACATCTTGGGAGTAGTTAATTATGAAAAGACTGGTTTATTTACTAATGTTTGGTTTGGTTTTTACAGCCCTTCAGGTCGCACCAGTTAAGGCCGATGATGCCATGTTGCAACAACACGGTGCTCAGCCTCCGATGTGCGATTCTAATCCTGCCTGCGACCCCGCTTCTGGAACTTGCTGTGGTCAGTGCGATGCTAATCCGGCCTGCGTTCCTGGTGACCCCAATGCGATCCCTTGCTGTGGTGATCCTGGTGGTCCTAATGATCATCGTGGTCCTGGTGGACATATGGGATCTTGCCCTGAAGGACCCGGATACGATGCGTGTATTGCAGCAGAATCAGCAGCTAGCGCTACGGATCATCATCCTGGCGGACCTGGTCCTAATGATCATCATGACGGTGATCGAGGTGGTGACCGAGGCCAGCATCATGACGGCGATCGAGGCCAGCATCATGACGGTGATCGAGGTGGTGACCGAGGCCAGCATCATGACGGCGACCGAGGCCAACATCATGACGGCGACCGAGGCCAACATCATGACGGCAAGGGTCCTAATGGCCATATGAGAGGCGGTCCGAATGATCATCATGATGGGCCAGATTGTGCAGCAATGCATCCGGGTGGAGCAGCAGCACATGTTGATCCTCCTCAATCGAAATTAGATGAAATCGGAGCTGAAATGGAAGCTAGTTGTAAGGCAGGAAACTGCGGCATAAGCGAAGCAACCTATGACAGCTTAACAAGTCTGGGTCATGTCAGGGCTGAAATTGATTGTTTCTTAGCTGAAGGACAGAAGCGTCATAATGACGGACCAGGCGGGCATCATCCGGGTGGTGGCCCCGAACATCATGACGGCAAGGGTCCTAATGATCACCATGACGGACCTGGTGGTGGTACGCCTCCACAATAAGTGTGTAAGGTTTTTCAGTAATTCGTTTTTAAGTATCTAAATTTGTATCTGAGCCTGTGGGCTTTGTGAAAAATAAAAGATATTTTTCACAAGTCCATGGGCTTTTTTACTTCCCCAGTTTCGCGCACAAACTACCTTAATCTTCAGCGCGAGATCCGATCCTCACCATAATAATCCTTAGTATATAAATAAAAATGTTCCCGGTTGCGGGATAAAGTAGCTTCCAAACTAGCTTAGATTATTGTAAAGTATTGATATCCCAAGTCCGTATAGATCGAAGATACCAATGTTTTTTTTCTACCAAGATCGGGGGCTTGTTGATTGTTCAGAGATAGTTTTTTAAAAATACAGAAAATCTATTTTTTTTTGCCTAATTATTTATGATAAAAAAACT
The DNA here is from genome assembly GCA_964584125.1 of uncultured Nitrospinaceae bacterium. Lineage (GTDB taxonomy): Bacteria > Nitrospinota > Nitrospinia > Nitrospinales > VA-1 > Nitromaritima. The sequence goes on from CAZOYP010000083.1 coordinate 6,272, forward strand.
CTTTCAAGCCGCTTTTTTACCCGCCGTTATGACTGCTTTTTTCGCAGCGATACTACTTGTATCAAATGCATCGGGAGGTCTATTTTTTAAAGACCCATGGCTTCACAAAGGAATACTAATTTTCCTTGAGATACTAGTCTGGCTTTCTGCGGGATGGCTTTTCAATCGAATGCTTTCCGTGCTTTTTTGGGACGCATTAGTTGGATTGTACACTGAGCATCATCCTCCTAAAATGCTGGTTCAAATCTCTGGTATTTTTGTTTTTTTCCTCACTCTTTCTCTCATAGCTCATTTTGTGTTTGATGAGCCACTCACATCGATATTGGTAACTGGGGGAGGTTTGACCATTGCTCTCGGGTTTGGAGTTCAGGGACTAATTAATGATCTTTTTTCTAGTTTAGCTATCCAACTTGACCCCCCTTTTAAGGTGGGTGATTTTATTAATGTTCATCACCGGTATTTAGCGGCTGAGGGGCTAATCGGAAGAGTCGAGGAGACCAACTGGAGAACCACAAGAATGTGGACAACAGATAGAAACTATATCGTTGTTCCTAATAGCTATATAACTACTCAAATATTGACCAATTATTCTATGCCAAAGTCACTTTCTCGCTTTGAGTTGAATTATACTTTGGATTTTGCTATCCCCTCAGATAGAGCCATAAGAATTCTTAACGCCGCACTGCTCGACTCCATAGGTCCAAAGGGGCCAGTAGCCTCTCCTCGCCCAACGACTATTTTAAGTGGAATTAACAGCGATGGAGCGGTTTATAAGTTGAAATATTTTTTAGAGCCTAAACAAGTTTCTCCTCCTAAAGCAAGGAACACTATCAATGCTAACGTTCTTCATCACCTTGCCAATGCCGGAATGAGTCCCTCTTACGATAAGCAGGATCTATATATTGGCAAGATGCCAAAACGTCAGAAGTCTTGGAGTAACGAGGAGGACAGAATGGATCTATTGTCTAACATCGCTTTGTTTAAAGATTTTTCGGAAGAATTGTTACAGGCTATAACCGACAGCTTTCATTTGAGAGAACTTAAATCTGAAGAGGTTTTGTTCAATCAAGGTGACGATGGTGAAAGTCTCTTTGTTCTTGTCGAAGGTTTATTAGAAGTCAGTTCGCAGATAGAGGACGAGAAGAGGCACTTGAGCTTTTTAAGACCGGGTTCTTTCCTTGGTGAAATGGCTCTGCTGACAGGTGAAAAACGTTCAGCAGATGTTACAAGCTCTACCGAATCACTAGTTGGCGAACTGACTAAAGATTCCATCATGTCGTTGGCCACAGAAAACCCTGAGGTATTGAATAAAATGACAGCAGTGGTAGCAAAACGTCGTATGAAAAATAAAGAAATGTGGTCGACGAGTGCTAAAGCTCATGGTGAAGCACTTCAAAAAGAGGAGAAGACCCTTTTGACTCGTGTCATGAACTTCTTTTTTGGTAACAGATAGCTCTGAGCCTATAAATTCCGTTTTTTAGATAAAGAAGGATCATCAATTCCCCTACAAAACCACCTCCTCCTGATCAACAGTCCCTTTGCACATGCTAAACCCATTTTCAATTTGGGGCCCATTGTTTATCCTTTATTAATATCAAAATTTGTATCAGAGCCCGCGGGTCTTAAGAAAAATGTTTTTTTTTAAAGTCTAGGAGTTTTTTTAAGTCCCAAGGTTTTCGCAAAAACTGTCGTATTCAGCATAAGACCCTATCCAGCACCAGAGGAGTCCTTTCTCGTCAACTTCTACTCCTAAGGCACGATTATTTTCGCCAATTCGTAGGGACCAGTACCGGCCAACCGTCTTAAGGTGTAATGAGAAGTGTTCTGGGTTTTCCTTCAGAAGGGCAAAGCTTTTGTCCGCCAACTCTTGAATATCCTTTGGAAGTTTTTCATAAAGTGACCAAAACTCTTCGAAATTACCTCTCTTAAAATCAACAACCGATTGATTGGTGAGCCCAAAAAATCTTCCGGACTTAACATCCTCTTCGAATTGTTTGTCCCACATCGTAGCTTCACTCTCTGATTCGTCTGCCATCACCGTAACCTCCCGCAGTTGGTCCTTCAAATAAACAGTTAATAAGAACCTCCATCTCTTGTTATAAAAGCCCACCAGACTAAGTGTAAGAATGGTGACATTGCACATTTTCAAACACTACAATACTTTCAAAAACACCTACCACCTTCCTGATGTTTGATGTAAGTTTTTCCGCGTATCAAAAACCTGTCAAGTGTTAACCAAGTTCTCTTTTAAAGAATTATTGTAGCTGTCGTCATTTATTTTTACCAAAAAAGAAGTTTGTGACACGCGACATAAGGTTCTTCTCCTCTTTTTGAACTGCTTCATCATGAGATTTGCCGCTCGCGGCTGCTATTTCTTTATTTTTCATACGACGTTTTGCTACCACTGCTGTCATTTTTTTCAATACCTCAGGGTTTTCTGTGGCCAACGACATGATGGAATCTTTAGTCAGTTCGCCAACTAGTGATTCGGTAGAGCTTGTAACATCTGCTGAACGTTTTTCACCTGTCAGCAGAGCCATTTCACCAAGGAAAGAACCCGGTCTTAAAAAGCTCAAGTGCCTCTTCTCGTCCTCTATCTGCGAACTGACTTCTAATAAACCTTCGACAAGAACAAAGAGACTTTCACCATCGTCACCTTGATTCATCAAAACTTCTTCAGACTTAAGTTCTCTTAAGTTAAAACTGTTGGTTATGTCCCCTAATAACTCGCCCGAAAAATCTTTAAACAAGGCGATGTTAGACAATAGGTCCATTCTATCTTCCTTGTTATCCCAAGATTTTTGACGTTTTGGCATCTTGCCAAGAAATATATCCTGCTTAGAATACGAATGGCTCATTCCGGCATTGGCAAGGTGATGAATTACGTTGGCATTGATCGTATTTCTAGCTTTGGAAGGAGAAACCTCTGTAGGCTCTAAAAAATATCTCAGTTTATAGACTACCCCATCACTATTAACCCCGGTCAAAATAGTTTTGGGTTTAGGAGAGGCTACGGGCCCCTTTGGACCTATGGAGTCGAGCAGCGCGGCGTTAAAAATTCTTATAGCTCTATCTGAGGGTACCGAAAAATCCAAAGTATAATCCAGTTCAAAGCGGGCTACTGACTTAGGCAGAGAGTAATTGGTTACTATTGTGCTGGTTATGTAGCTATTAGGAACAATGACTAGGTTTCTATCTGTTGTCCACAATCTTGTGGTTCGCCAGCTAGTCTCCTCAACTCTTCCGATAAAGGTCTCACCAAACCGGTTATGACAATTAATAAAATCACC
>CAZOYP010000084.1:0-9198 GCA_964584125.1 uncultured Nitrospinaceae bacterium
TCAAACAACAGCCTATTCATATATAGAGTAAGAGCTTCATCACCTATCTGAATAGGCACAATAGGCACATGATTGTTATTTACCTGAATTCCCATTTCAAAAAAAGCTCGCTTAATAAAAGCTGTATTTTTATGTAAGAGTTTTCTTCGTTTCGAATCACTAGCAAGAATATCTAACCCCTCTATAACTCCTGCAACAGAAGCGGGAGGTAAAGCTGCTGTAAAAATAAACGCAGAAGCCTTATGCCTGATGTATTCTGCTATATGTTTTTTTGCAGAAATAAAACCTCCGATTGAACCCAAGCTCTTAGAAAAAGTTCCCATATAAATATCAACATCTTTTTCGACATCAAAATATTCACACGCCCCTCTTCCATTATCACCCAAAACTCCCATCCCATGAGCTTCGTCAACCAATAAACTTGCCCCGTGATTTTTTGCAAGCTTAACAATTTCGGGAAGGTTGGCGACATCACCGCTCATACTAAAAACGCTATCTGTAATAATAAGCTTTCCTCTGACCTGAGAGTTTTTTTGAAGCAGATGTTTCAAGTGATCCATATCATTATGCCGGTAACGCAACGTTTTTCCTGGGGCAATAGCACAACCCTCATAGATACTCGCGTGATTTTCACGATCTGAAAAGGCTATGTCCTGTTTTCCCAAAAGACAGGCGATGGTTCCCTGATTGGCCTGGAAACCAGTTGACATAACAATCGAATCTTCACGACCAAGAAAATTTGAAATATTTTTTTCTAAAGTTCGGTGTAAGCTTAACGTTCCATTAAGAAACCGGCTCCCAGTACACCCTATTCCAAACTTTTCAAGTGCTTTTCTTCCAGCCGCAATAACCCTGGGATCCTTGGCCAAGCCAAGGTAGTTATTACTTGAGATGGTTACTACATCCTTCCCATCAATAACTACATGGGAACTCCCTGTTTTTTCAATTTCGCGGAAGTAAGGATATATTCCTAAATCTTTAGCTTGCTTGGGAGCTTGGTAGTTAGAGCACTTGGAAAAAATCCCCCCATCACTTTCAGTTGACGGGTGTAGGTGACCATTTTCAAAGTCAAATTTCTCTTTTATCTGTACTATCTTTTTCGCTGATTCGGGATCTATAGAAGATTTCGACATAATTTTCTTGGCGTCAAAACGCCTTCTATATCTGAATGAAAAATATAAACTATCTCATCTAGCAATCGATCTAGCCTTATACGAGAAAGATCAATCTATTGTTTTTAAAGTCATTATAAAGCTTTTCATAGTAGCATTAAAAACACTCTACAAAAAGGATAAAAAATGCCAAGTTCCCAGATTCTCGCCAAAGGCGAGCCAAAGTGGATAACAAACCACTGGAGTTGCTCTGAAGATATAGGTTTTTTTTCGTAAACTGCTCTCTAAGCCTTTGATGCGTTTTCCCGAGAGAGTGGTATGGCATTTCTGGAATCAGATGGTGTGTGGCATGAAACCTCAATCCAACAGGAGCCCATAAAACACCTAAAAAGCTATTTGGGATATTAACAGAATCGAGAAATTGCTCAGATATGTCAAGAACCTCATCCCCGGAATGTCTGTAACAATGGGCCGCCAATGTCCGCAATGAGTTTAGAAAAAACACAACCCCAAAAGTAACAAACCAAAGACTGAGAACATTATAGGGTATAATTCTTTTCAGCATTAAAAGTATAAAAACCCATCCATAGAGACACGCTGCGAACTCTTGAGCTCGCCACATGGCAACAGTGTTTAATGAAGAAAATGTTCTCTGATAGTTCGTGTCAATTGAAAATGATGAAGCTTTTTCCAAAACAAAGGACCTCAAATTTTTACTGCAATACGAAAGCGGGGTCAAAAAAACAAACCGCAGAAAAAAGAAAGCCGGCACAAAAAAAGAAGCAAGAATAAATAAAATAATTTTACCTCTGCCCTCATATACAAATGGGAAATATTCACCGTCCCCTCTAGTACCATAAAGCTTTGCATTATGATGATCGTTGTGAACCCCTTGGTACAGAAAAGAAGGTATCATTAATGGAAAACCACATAATAAATTCCAGGCAAATCTGAACAAAGAAAATGTGCCTTTTCTCAGATGAGTTATTTCATGAATAAAAATAGCCGCCCTATAAAAAGAGCATATTGAGGCAAAAAATAAAACCCACTGAACTAGAGAAAACAAGCTTGCGTTATAGCAAAAGTAAAAAGAGCACCAGCCCAACACAATATTAAATAAAAAGTCAGACCAATATATCAAAGGATTAGGCACCATCAAATCCTTAACAATTTCTCTCGCTTCTCTTGTAGGAATTTTTTTTTGTTCTTGAATAACAGACATAAAACCAATCGAAACCTAATTAATATTACTCTAGTCTGAAGTATTACGGTCAGTTTCATTTTTTAGTTGAGTTTTGCTTGCCTTACTAAAGCCTAATTCAAATATTGCCGGCAGCATAAATAATGCGCAAATAGTACAAGCTATAATTCCAATTTCTACCACAGTTGCGATGGAATTTACCCCCGCATGATGTGCTATGTTAAGACTTGCATAACCTGCCAAGCTTGTTAAAGCAGATAATATTATCGCGCTCCCTGTCTCCTGAACAGACTTAACCGTAGCACCCATTGAGTAGTCCAGAATATGGTGGCTTAAATAGACACAGCTCCCAATCATAATGCCTATAATTGATGGAAGCATAACGATATTTATAAAGTTAAGCTTGACTTGAAAAAAAGCCATGATAGCTCCTGTAAAAACCAATCCTGTAAGTAACGGCAAAAAAGTTTTAAATGCTAGCAAAAAACTTTGCAGGTCGAGAATTAAAATGAGCAAAACAATGGCGACCGCCGCAACCGTAGCCTCAGGTCCTTTTTGTTTGACCCAATCCATGATTTCAGCAGCCAAAAGATTTTCATTTAATATCGACACAGATACATTTTTCTCCTCAAGAATATTTTTAACTTCTTTTATTTCTCTAGATAGTTGATAAACATTTTTTACATTGAAAAAGTCCTTTTCTGAAGGCGAAAACATGAGCAATAAAAAATCATCTTTTGCGGTGAGTTTTTCTCTTAAGCTCTTAGGAATTTCTGATTCATCAAATGGTCTAGCAGTAAGCATTTGTTCGAATTTTTCAAACCTTGGGCCTCCTAAAGCAAGTCGTATAATGTCTTTTTCTTCATAAAATAATTCATGAATTCTTTTAAGAATTTCCTCTTTCGACTCAAATTCTTTCCGACTAAAATTATTAAGCGAGTAGTGTATTCCTATAGTCGAATCACCCTCATTATTTTTTTTAACTTCCTCTAATGCCTGATGAGTATAAAAAAGATCTTTAATTTTTGGAGTAAGCATAACAGTTGGCGAAAAAGCAAATCCAAAATCTTCTGCAGTTCTTGTCTCATATTCTGCAGCCGGTGAATCGCCTCTTAATTTTTTAAAATCATATTCAAACTGAATATTAGGTAAAAGAGAAAAGCTTATTACCAAAACCACTAAAAACCCCAATGAAAGAAAATAAGGTGAACTTGCATGTAGATCGTAAACTTTGAATATAAATAACCTTGGCTTTGGCTTTCCTAACCATGCTACTCGATCATAAAAAATGGTTTGTGCAGGAAACACAAAAATATATGTAAAAAAAGCACTAATAATTCCAATTGTTGCAATTTTACCAAACTCAGCAAACCCAAGAAAATCAGAAAAACTTAATATTGAAAATACGCTTATAGTTGTTAACATAGAAATAATTCCAGACCGCCCTACCTGAGTTACCACAATCTCACTTGCCTCTATGATAGACCTCCCCTTAAGCAATTCCTGCTTAAAACGAATGTATAAGTGAATCCCATAGTCAATACCTAGTCCCATCAAAATCGCTACAAGGAACCCAGATATAATATTAAGGTGCCCAATAACAAGTCTAGTCACAGCAAACGTATACGTCATTGATAGCAATAGTGGAAAAATAATAAGAAGAATAGAAAACCAAGAACGCGTATACATCAATATTATTACAACTACTAAGAAAGTAGCTAATAGGGCAGATTTTTCTAAATCTTGCTTAATAAATGTATTTTCCTCCAAACGGACTATCAAGGAACCTGTAAGTTTTATTTGTAGACCAGGAACTTCGTTTTCATAGCCAGAGTCATTTATTGCTCCCTGAATACTATTAACAAAAGCCTTGGTAAATGAAGTATCTGTCACTGTTCCTGATGGCTTTACGAAAATATAGTAATTTCTATATTTCTTACCTTTGTGAAAAGAGCTAATTTCATCAAAAAGTTGGTAGTCTTCAGCAAGTGTTTGTAGCTTTTCTGGATTAAAAAATTCTTCTCCTACTGAAAGTCCTGTCAATTGATCACGAGCATATTGGATACCCTGATTCACAAGAGTCTCTAGTTGAATCAATTCGCTTCGTGATAATATAAGCAGCTGTCTATTATTTAAAAAATCTTTTGGTATTTGTGAATCGACATATTGTGTTCCATCAACTTTTTTAAATCGCTCTGATAACTGACCAATGACCAATGGAGCTTTGTCTTGGCTTAATCCCTCAAGAACAACGACCAAAGGCCCTGAACCACCTGTTTTGGAAACAACTTCATTAAATTCTTTAATTAAAGGAAGATCTTGCGGGAGCAAATTATCCATTCGAGAGTCGTAAGATAAACCTGAAGAAACATAAACAGAAAACCCACTCAGAAGGAGCGCTAGGATCAATATTCGACCGGGGTATTTTTGTGTAATATTTTTAAAACACCACCGTAAAATATTCTTCATAGTAGAGAATTTTAATAAGGATATTAAAAACTTAAAAACTATGCCTTACCACAACATTTCTTATGCTTTTTACTACTTCCGCAAGGACATGGATCGTTTCTACCTACTTTTGGCTGATCCCTAACAAAGGTTTTTGCTGCTGAGGAAGGAGCTGGCGAAATTATTTTGGACTCATGTTCGTTATAAAACCACTTGCCCTCTTCTTTGATAAACTTTGAAACTTCCTGTAGCGTTTTTTTTTCTCCATTTTCTTCGTAATGAGCTATAAAACTAACCTCCCCTTCATCATCAAAGGAGCCACCTTTTTTTACATCAACAATGTCAAGTTTTGTCCAAGAAATATCATCATGCATAAACTTTGTCTTATACCATGCACTCAGTTCCTGACCATCAGGATATTTAGTTTGTTCTAAATAACTCCATAGCCCTTTAGCAAAAGCAGTGAACCTAGACCGCATTAAATCCTCAGCAGTATCTGCTGGACTCGCTTCACGAACTAGCGGCCCACAACAATCCGTATATGGGAATCCCGTCCCGCAAGGGCAATCTTCCATAACAATTAACCTTATACATTAACTATCTTTTTTTTGGGGAAATTGGAATATCCGCAAATGGGTCGAATCCATTCTTAATTTTTTTCCAATCCATTTTTTTTGACTCTCTCTCAACTTTTAACACATCGAAGGGAAATAGGATTAATTCTTTATCCATGTTTTTTGAAATTCTTAATTTGAGGTTTTCAGGCTTCTCAACCCAAAGTAACTTAGTTTTTCTATCTTGTTTTTTTATAAATTTTTCTACTTTTAAAGCAGTCCCAATGGTATCGAACAATCTCCAGCATTGAGCTATTTTAACTGGCTTAAAACCACGAGTGTACCTCGCGCTCTGCTTTCCACTTTTATGTTGATAATAACGAATGGCAAGGTTTTTTGTATAACCGGTATAAAACGAACCGTTCTCGCATTCCAGCATATATAGCCAAAAACATCGATCGACTCTCATGGCATGACTCTAGGCAGTTTATCCTTAGTACTCAAGTACTTCCACTTATAAAACCACGATACAACGTAATTTAAAAAGAACCAACCTTATTTGTCAGTCAATAAAAAAAATGTGGAATAACCAACGCTTGGCTCTATATGGAGAAGGCCAATGAAGTTTCTTGAGTTAAAGAGAAGGAGGGTCTATTTTCCAAAAAAAAATAAAACTTTATTCCCTTCTCAAGAAAAAAGAAGAGAACGGTTTAAAAAGCTAGGCAGTTAACTTGACCTTTGATTATTAATATTTCGCCTCCTATTTACAGGTTTTCCTGCTGAACGATTTCGAGGAAAAGAAAAGCTTTTATTTTTTCCTTCAGAGCGAGTGGTTGACCTACCTTTACCTCCTCTTCCTCTGCCGTTGGAAAAGCTTTTGCCCCCTGGTTTCCTCTCGCCATATTTTTTATTGGTTATAGATTTAGAATGGAAGGGATGGTTTTGGTAAACATTTAACACACAACCTATTTCCATCTCGATCTTTCGCAAATATGATTTTTCACCGGCATCGCAAAGTGACAAAGCAATACCATCGGTGCCCGCACGAGCAGTTCTCCCTATCCTATGGACATAACTCTCGGCTTCTTTTGGCAATTCATAGTTTATAACGTGGGTAATCCCATCAACATCTAACCCGCGTGAAGCAATGTCTGTTGCGACCAACACTCTAGCCCTCCCAGATCGAAATTTTTCTAAAGCTTGTAAACGAGCAGGCTGAGATTTGTTTCCATGAATTGCCTCTGTCGAAATTCTTTTCCTACTCAATTTCTTTGCTATCCGATTAGCCCCATGTTTAGTTCGAGTAAAAATAAGCACCCGTTGAAAAGTTTTATCTTCTTCAAGAATAGATTCTAACAAAGCGGATTTATTTTCTCGATCGACGAACAATACCTTCTGTTCAATTTTTTCCACAATACTGGATGGAGGATTAACACTAACTTTAACCGGGTCATCCAAAAAATTTCTAGAGAGTTTAACAATTTCAGTTGGAAGTGTTGCCGAAAATAACATTGTCTGTCTATTAGTCGGAATAACTGAGCAGATTTTTTTTATATCAGGAAGGAATCCCATATCCAGCATTCGATCAGCCTCATCTAAAACAAGAACTCCAACCTTATCCAAGCGTAGCTGCCTCTGGTTTAAGAGATCTAGAAGCCTGCCAGGTGTAGCAACTAAAATATCGACGCCATGCAATAGAGCACGTATTTGTGTGGCAGGTCTAACACCGCCATAAACCACTGCCTGCTTGATTTTAAGGTGGCGACCATAAACTCGAAAACTTTCATCGATCTGAACAGCCAGTTCCCTAGTTGGAGCAAGTATTAAAGAACGAACTGCTTTGGGGCCTAAAGCTTTGCGATTCTGCTCTAGCCACTGTAAAATCGGCAAAGCAAATGCCGCTGTTTTCCCAGTGCCTGTTTGAGCGCAGCCTAGCAAATCTCGACCTTGTACAAGATAAGGGATGGCTTGTTCTTGTATAGGTGTAGGGAGAGTATATTTTTCTTCATGCAAAGCTCGGCAAATAGGATCAATAAGATTTAAAGTTTCAAAACCCGTTTGCACTGATTGAATAGGTGAATTCGCTAACATAATTTCCTTAAATTAAATAAAAATATAAATGACGACCGGTGAGCACGCACAACTCTAAAAGCTTGGTCGATACTACAAGCACCATCTTAATAAATGTGATTGACTTTTTGTCGTTGAGAAAAATGGAGGGAGGGGAGAAACTCAAACAAGGATCGGATTAAGACCCGTATCTACCAACCTAAAATGAAAAGTTTTCTTCTTACTTTATTTCAACACCACTAATTCTCCTGACGGCTTCAACCAAAAACCGAGGGCCAATAGTACCCTAACTGGCTTAAAATACCAATCTTTAAAGTAATAACAAGATAAAATCCTTTAAATATAAAGAGTTTAAATAGAGACAAAGAAAAATAATCGTTACGGAAGGATAAGCTGACTCAAAAACTAAATTGGGTTATACTTCATCCCTCGAACCGATACCCACAAATCTATTTCAAAATTGAAGCATCTTATACCAAGTTACCTTTATACCAAGGATTTTTTATTTTGAAAATATTAAGCATTGAAGAAACGCCTAATCCCGCCGCGCTCAAGTTTGTAATGGATGGGCCTGTAGTAGCTAGCGGTTCCCTGTCATTTTCCTCAGGAGAAGAAGATGAGGAATATACTGGAGACAACTCTCTAGCTGAAGCCTTGTTTAAAGTTGGAGCGATAGAGTTATTTCTATGCCAAGATTACGTGTCAGTTACCATGTTCTCTTCCAAAGCCTGGGAACACTTTATGGATGATATTAAAGCTGCTATAGAAACCATTCTCCTACCGCCCGGAGAAAAACCTCCTGAAAAAGAAAAAAAAGCTTCCTTTGTGAGCACAATTGATCGCGAAGCTTTTCCCGACCTCCCAGACAGCGAAAAAGAAGTGATCATTGGGTCTTTGATGGATGAAATAATTAGACCTGCTTTAGCAAACGATGGAGGAGGTCTTGAAGTTATCAAGGTAGAAGACAATAATGTCGTCATTAAGTATCAAGGTGCCTGCGGTAGTTGTCCGAGCTCAACGGGAGGAACCCTAGCAGCAATATCAAGAGCATTAAAAGGCTACTGCGATCCAAACCTTGAAGTTTCCATAAGCAGTTCTTAATTGATCCTACCTTAGATTCATGTGACGATTAAGCAATGCGTAAAAGGAATCAAAAGTGATCGTTAAAAAAGACAACCTATACGCAGTTGAATGCCAAATCAAAATATCTGCCGACTGCTCCCAAACTGGCGAGTACTGCGATACCGAGGAGGAAGCTAAAGAATGGGTAGAAGATGAATTTTGGATCTTCTCAGGAGAAGGCTATATTTGCCTAAAATGTAACGAACAAATTTTGAGAAACTTATCGAAAATTAAACCACTGATTAATTCCTAGAAAACTTTCATAAGTACCCATAATCAATTGCTCTTTGCAACAATATCTCATCTATACCCTATAACGGCTGAAAAAGTAGCTCGAGCAGCCAAAATTAAAAAAGGACCTGGGAAAATTACCAGGCCCCTTAAAAAATTTTACCCAAGCAAAAATAAAAAAATTGAAAGCTATTTAGAATAATCTTAATTCAAGCTATCAAGTATTGAATTAAAAGTAGCACTACGACGCATGGCTTGTGCGACCTTTCCCGGGTCTGTTCGGTAATAACCGCCAATGTCTTTGGCCTGCCCATTACTCGCATTCATTTCAGTAAAAATGGTGTCTATTTGGGCTTCAAGTTGTTCAGCAACGGGAACAAACTTTGCCTTAAGGTCCGCATCATTATCTTGAGCCGCCAGTTCTTTTGCCCAGTATAATGTTTCGTAAATGTGGGTGCCT
>CAZOYP010000085.1:0-8926 GCA_964584125.1 uncultured Nitrospinaceae bacterium
GTCTTCTTCATCTTCTTCGTCTTCTTCATCTTCTTCGTCTTCTTCATCTTCTTCATCTTCTTCATCTTCTTCATCTTCAGCATAAGCAATAGAAGGTCCGTTTAAGCTGAAAAAGTATGATGTAGAAGTAGTTCCTAAAGTAGGAGTCAAGTGTCCTAACCCATATAATAAAATGAGGGCGATAACGAAGGTAAATATAGTTTTTTTGGTTTTTGGTTTCTCAGACGAGTGGTGCATTAATGGCCTCTTTTTTTATGTCAGTTAAGGAAGTCTTTTAAAAAAAGAATCAGCTTTGCTTTTAGCAACTAAGTATAAAGTAGAGAGGAGAAACTAGATCGCTTAACCTCATCTTAATAGGTCAACAATATTCAGGTTTTATAAAAAAAGGAGAATAGAAAGTTAAACCAGTTTTTTATAAAATTAACCGTTCCTTAAACGGAGCAACAAACCTATTTGAAATATAAAGGTGAAAGAAATATCATACGATTTTTCTAATGTCAAGAGCTTTAAAAGCCTTTTATTTTTAGTGACTTATGAGACCTTTGCGTGTTCGGAAAAAGAGTAAAAAGAGGTCTTAGTCAGCAGGGGTATCTTTATTAACGTTATTCGTTCCTTCATTGACTTTTGTTTCAAGTTCGGCCACGTCATCAAGTGGCATAATAATTAGGCCAAATCCCATCGCTGTACTGAAAACAGAAAGGAGTCCAACAAAGATTTGCGGCCATTCAGCCGTTATGTCACGCACAGACCATACAAATAAAAATCCCCCCAGTACCATAAGTATTATTCCTAAAAATCTAATTTTCCAGCTATTCATTGTTTTGACTAACCTCTGCAAGCGATTTTCTTTTACGGTCAATAAGAATTAAGTTACGGATATAAATAATTGACCCAAGGCTTTGTCCGAGAATAAAAACGGGGTCTTCCCTATGAATTGCATACGTCAATAGAATAACACTCCCCGCGATACTACAATACCAAAAGGCAATAGGAATAGTACTTTCTCCTTTTTTCTCGGAGACTAACCATTGAATCACAAAACGTGCGCCGAAGGCGATTTGACCCACAAAACCTATAATTAGCCAGTATGTTGAAGTCATTACTTACCTTTCTTCAATAATATCATAATTAATTTGTCTTTTTTTCATCCACCGGATCGCCAAAAGATCTTTGAACGAAGCAAATAGGCGGTTACGGATGTTATACTTTGAAAAACCATGCAGGCGAGGATAATGTCCTACTTTTACTTGCGTAACCGTAAACCCTTCCATTTTCATTAATGTTGGGAAAAATCGATGCATTCCATCATATAACTTAATATTTTTAAAACATGTTCGCCTAAATGCTTTGAGCGAGCAGCCTGTATCGGCAATACACTCTTCACTTAGGGTGTTTCTTACCGCATTAGCTATTTTTGAAGAGAGTTTTTTGATCAAAGGATCATTACGTTGATGTCGCCATCCACATACTACGTCGTATTCATTTATTTTCTCAATTAGCAAAGGAATATCAGCAGGATCATTCTGTAGGTCTGCATCCATTGTCACGATAATGTCACCACGGGCTTTGTTAAATCCTGCTGCAAAAGCTGCTGTTTGACCATAATTGTGTCCAAATCGAATCAAGCGTAGGTTTGAGTTTTCTTCCTGTAACTTACGAATAATTTCGGCGCTTCCATCAACACTTCCATCATCCACTAAGATTACTTCGTAACTTTTGTTAAGTGGTTGTAGATTTTTTGTGATTTTTTCATCAAGCAAGGTCAGGTTTTCTCGCTCATTATAAACAGGAATAACTATAGAAATTTCTAATCCTGAGGAATTGTCTAAATCGAATGTATTCATCATCACATTGAGGCAGAAGGTAACGGTTGTGCAGTCAGTTGCCCGCATGCACCAAGTATATCTGTTGCGCGATTTTGTCGTATGAAAACCGTATGTTTTTTTGATAGAAGGTACTGTTGAAATGCGTGAGCCCGTTCTTTGCTAGATGGATCAAATTTAGAAGGAAAGAACTTGTTAAACAATATTAGATTTATTTTGCAAGGTATGCCATGAATTAATTTAGATAAACGTTTAGCGTCTTCTTCTTGATCGTTGACACCGTTAAGCATGACGTACTCGAATGTAAACCGCCTAGATGGTTTAAGTGGATATTCTCGCAAACAGTTAATTAATTCCTCTATTGGATATTTTTTGTTGACGGGCATGATCTCTTCACGAGTTTTATTGTCTGTAGCATTCAATGATATTGCGAGGTTGACATGCAGGTCTTCATTTTTAAATTTTGTGATAAGGTCAACTTGTCCAGCAGTGGATAAAGTAATCTTTCTAGAAGATAAGCGCAGTGCTTCTGGCATGATCATAAGCCTAATGGCAGAAATGGTGGCATCATAGTTGTCCAGTGGTTCTCCCATTCCCATGAACACAATGTTGGTTACTTGATTTTCATCGGAGAGACTGTCATTTACAGCAAGGTATTGTCCGATAATTTCATCGCTTGAGAGATTTCTCTTTAAACCCATTGTTCCTGTCATACAAAAGGCGCATGCAAGGCGGCATCCTACTTGGCTTGAAACACATAAAGTTTTTCGCTGGTCTGATGGCATCCAAACGCTTTCAATTGTTAAGCCATCTTTTAACACGAATAGGTACTTGATCGAACCATCTTGTGAATTTGTTATGCTTTGTATGCGAGGTAAAGATATATAAAAATGTTCTTTTAAAAGAGCGCGGAGTGTTTTTGATAGATTAGACATGCTATCAAAATCATAAAGTTTATAGTGGTATACCCATATGAATATTTGATGGGCTCGGTAGGGTTTTATGCCGTGTTTGAGCAAAAAATCTTTAAGACGGGAATAGGAAAAACCAATTAAATTATTTTGTTTCATTTTTAAAGTCAATTTAAACAAGTTTAAAAAAGATACCTTTTTATTGTTTCAGAATTTTAGTGAGATCGCATGCTGGAAAACTCACCAGACTGATGCATATGAGGTTTAATATAATTTATGTTAGAAAAATAATCTATATCAGTTTGTAGGGTATAATTTTCAATGCATCACTTACTATCGCTTAGGTGGATTTATATTGGGTAATATTTTACCAGGGTATAAGTAACACTTCCTAGGCTAATTAATGAGATGAAAAGGGTGCACCCCGTAAGTCCTAGGATTGGAGTTGGGGTTGTTAGTGGATTTCTGTTTTTTAACCATCTAAGTGAAATAAAAATACACAACAGAGATATTGCTAGCGCGATGCAGGAGAGTATCATAATTTTTGAGCTCAAAACGATATCTTTGTTCACATTATTAAGTATAGCGACTGCCCATACTAATGCAGGCAAGTTAATAAAATAGGATATTAGAGCTATATTATTCCCTTCTTCGTTATACCTTAAGACAAAACGGAACCCTAGGAAAACAAGGGAAACCAATAGAATGGAAGCTAAAAGAATATTTGTTTTTTGTTTTTCTTTTTCGCTACGGATAAAATTAAGAGCTCCGAGGACGTACTTTGATACTTCGACCTCATCGGCTTCGTAATATCCTCCCTTGCTAGTATCATAAATAAAAACTCTTGCAGTGGATGACTCAGCTGGAAGGGATATAGCTCGATATTCGTTTTTGCTAGCAGAATGGATTTCAAGATAAACGATACCATTATGATATTTTAAGCCTTGGTTTAAAAGTTGGGATAATTCGTTTGTGTATTTATTGTTTTTAGCACGATAAGCTTCCTGAGTTTTCATTAGATCAAAAAGTGCCTGGCGAGCCATGACATCGTAATTGTGTTCAAAAATCGTATTGCAAGATGTCAGGTTTACTAGAAATGTAAATAGAAGTAGTATTTTTTTTATGGCAGAAAACCGCATAAAACAATTTATTAAGTTAAGATCTAATGTTTATTTTTATAATCAAACTTGCACTTATAGCATGCGTTCACTATTCAGGCAAGTGCGTGGGAAGCAGAATTTTACATAGAAAAAATAAATAAGAACCTATTTTTCGTATGGAGTATATTTAATGTGGAAGAAGTTGAAGTTTGTTACTAGCAATTTAAATAAAGTTCGTGAAGTTTCAGATATTTTGGAATGTCAGCTCGATCATGTTTCAGGGGTAAAGATTGATGAAATACAGGCTAGTGACATAAATAAAATTGTTACTCATAAAGCCCAGCAAGCCTTTAACGAGCTTAAGTGTCCTGTATTGGTGGAGGATTCTGGGCTTATTTTTTCAGCGTGGAATGGTCTTCCTGGAGCTCTGGTAAAATGGTTTGAAATTACTGTAGGTTGCCATGGTTTATTAAAAATGCTCGAAGGGTTTGAAAATCGCGAGGCCTTTGCTGTCTGTGTGGCAGCTATTTTTGATGGACAAAAAATGATTTCAGCAAGAGGAGAGAGAAGAGGTGTGATTTCCCGCAGTACTCGTGGAGAAAATGGTTTTGGATGGGATGTTATCTTTGTTCCTGAACATTACGATAAAACTTATGCTGAAATGGGCTTTAATCAAAAAAATGCTATATCTCATCGACGTATGGCTTTTGAAAAACTGAATAAACAAATCAAACTGTAGATAGTTTTTAAATTTTCCTAGAGCTGTTTGGTCTCACTTCACAAGTAATTAGGTTTGATACGTTTTATCGTGCTAGAATTATCAATTTACTTGTCGTATAGTTGAAAAATTAGGTTTTATATATGATTGAATAAATAAATTGGGGCTAAGGTTAAATGGAAGATAAAACTTATGTGATTAGGATTTTATTTTTGGCTTTTCTTATTTTAGTTGTTTTTGCTGGCAGTACAGGCTGTGGAAAACCAGGGAGTGCTCTAAATTGGTATCCAAAGGCCGAAAGGCTAGAAGGCAAAATATCAACTTCTATCAATCATGAGATTATTAAAGACAAAATTGATCTTAATGACACTGTTGTAATTCAGGGTGAAGAGAAGCATTCGATGAGTCGTTGGTGGATTGATGTTAAATGCGACTACTGGGCGAGTTGTTTTATGCGGTGTGACGGCTCAAAGCAACAATGTCTAAAGATAGCAGAAGACTCTAATTTTACTGTGAATTCTATTTCACCGTTTTAAAGTCATAAGTGTTTACTTAACCTATGGCATTAATTTTCACCGTTGATGATGATCCTGATATTCGAGGGTTGATTAAGGTTTTATTCGAAGACCGAGGTCATGAAGTTGTGGCTTTGGAAAACGGAAAGCAGTGCCTTGACCGACTTGACGAAAACCCCTCCGTGATTTTTCTTGATTTAGTTATGCCCCTTTTAGATGGCATAGCAACATTAAAAGCTATAAAAAATATTAAAAGTGAATTACCGGTTGTCATGGTAACTGGTTCTGATGATGCAGAGTCTGCTATTAAGGCGATGAAGTTAAGTGCTTTTGATTATATAGTTAAACCTTTTGATGAGCTTCGTCTTTTCTCAATTTTAGATAAGGCGATTGAACAAACTACCTTGGTTGGTCAGGTTAGCTATCTTCAGGGTGAGCTAAGTAGGGTACATGGGGTCAAGAATATTGTAGGTACAAGCCCTGCATTGATTCAAGCATTAGAAAAGGTTCAGAAAGTAAGTCCTAGTAATGCGGGGGTTTTACTTCTTGGTGAGAGTGGGACAGGAAAAGAATTGATGGCACGCGCTATTCATGAAAATAGTCGTTTTTCAAAAGGTCTTTTTGTTGATATAAATTGTGGCGCTATTCCTGAAAACTTGCAGGAGAGTGAGTTCTTTGGTCATAATAAAGGTTCATTTACAGGAGCAACTGAGGCCAGAAAAGGAAAATTAGAGTTAGCAAATGAAGGTACTCTTTTCCTTGATGAAGTTGCGGAGATGTCATTAAGCACCCAAGTTAAATTATTGCGTTTTCTCCAAGAAAAAAACTTTGAGCGTGTGGGAGGTACAAAAAAGATTTTTACCAACACAAGAGTAATAGCTGCTACTAATAAAAATCTTAGTGAAAAAATAAAGGAAGGTTCCTTTCGAGAAGACTTATATTTCAGGCTGGCTGTTTTTCCAGTTACCATTCCACCATTAAGAGAGAGAAAAGAGGATATTCCTACCCTTGCGATTTACTTTGTTAATGTATATAAAGCCGAATTTGAAAAAAAAATATTTTCAATTACATCTGAAGCAATGAATGCGTTAGTGAACTATTTTTGGCCGGGAAATGTGCGCGAGTTAGAGAATGTTGTTTATCACTCAATGATAATGTCAGAAACTGGTTGTATTGACATAGATATTTTGCCTGAGAACTTTAAACCTGTGGTGACTCACGGGACCAGTGGAGCCAACTATTTTCAAAATACTTCAGGTAAGGATGATTTTGTTGATTCTTTTGAGGAGTCAGTAAGGCAAATCCTGCAAAGAGCTTTGGATCTTACAAATGGGGATATCCCAGAGACAGCAAAAAAGTTAAAGCTAAGTCGATCTAGCTTTTATAGAATGGTTCAAAAATACGATCTCACTAAACCCGCCCCCAAGAATTAAGATAGGATTTTTTAAACTCGCCTTCTATATTTTGAAATTATTTTAAGTTTTATATATTCCCTTAATGTCCCTGAATCGAAATTCCATTTATGGGACATTTTGTACTCCTGATTCTATCCATCTACTAGAATTACTCTTTTAAAATTAATATCTTAGTTTAAAAAATATTAAACATATCCTCCGGCATAAGTTTTGCTATTAGTTATATAGATGTTTTTATCTATGACTTTTTTGAATATTTTTAGTTTATGTGATTTTAAGGAGTGGGTGTATGGATTATGTTATTCGGACCTTGGATATAAATGGAAAACTGAGAAAGGAACGGTTTATGTTTTACTCAGTTCGTATTTTAGATAAAAGTGGATTTCTTAAAAAAGTTGTAAAAGAAAAACTATTAAGTCAAAAATATTGGGAGACGTTTTCAAATAAAAAAGGCAATAAAAGAAAAGCACAAAGAGTTTTTAATGCAGTTTGTAGTTCTAGTAGCGATTCAAGTTTACCATGAGTCTTAGTTTTATACAGCCGCCATAGCTGTATCAATAAATCTAAAACGTGATTAACTAAACTTTCCTACCCCGCCTGCACCTAATGTCTGAGTCGGAGGGATCTTTTTCTTTCGGCTCGGACCCGGTGGGTACTGTGTTTTAGAAAAACATACTTTAATTAATAGTTATTTTATGGGAAGTTCAAAGGTAAAGCTTGCTCCTTGATTTTTTGAGGGGTTGAACGTCAAACTTCCATTGTGAAGATAGTTATTTTATGGGAAGTTCAAAGGTAAAGCTTGCTCCTTGATTTTTTGAGGGGTTGAACGTCAAACTTCCATTGTGAAGTTCGATCATCTTTTTTGCAATTGCGAGACCTAGTCCTGTTCCCTTTTCATTTTGTGTTGGATTTGTATTAAATTTTTTAAAAGGTTTGAATAGATCATCTAGGTCTTCACTTTTTATTCCTGGGCCCTCGTCACTAATAGTAACTTTCATATGGCTATTGCCAGATTCCATTATTATTTCAATTATGCCACCTACGGGAGAAAATTTTATTGCGTTAGTTAGGAGATTGTCTAATACTTGTCCGATTCTAGGTGTGTCAAATGATAGTATCCTGTTACCATGGCACTTAATTTTAAGTTGTATTTTTTTTTCTAGGGTTAGGTGAGTATACAGTCTAATTCGTTCTTCAATCAAGGCGCGAAGGTTTCCTTGCTGAAGATTTAGTATGAGTTGTCCGCTTTCAATCGCAGAGAAACTTAGAAGATCATTTAGGAGTTCCAAAATGTTGTCGCTTGCCGAATTAATAATATTGAGGAAATCATTTCGTGTATCATCATTTAAAGTGCTCCCTTTTTTTAAAAGGAATCCAGAGTATCCTTGGATTGATGTGATAGGATTGCGCAAATCGTGCGAGGCCATTCCGAGTAATTCGTTTTTCAATTTAATTAGCTCATTCAATGCGAGGTTTTTTTCTTCCAATTGATTTTTTAGCTTTTTCAGTTCATTGGTTCGCAAACGAACTTCATTTTCAATGCGCCGAGTTCTAGAGGAAAGTATTTGAAAAATTATTGCTATACACACAATAAGTATTAAGACGGCTGCCGAAAGCCAATTGTGAAGCCTATTCGGTCCTTGTTGAAACGCTAGGTTTCCCTGCCACACTAAAATCCAGTGTATTTGTAAAAACTTCAATTCTATTTCTTTTTTAATTAGTGAGTCCGCCTTGAGGTTTCCATATAGTTTGTTTTTTTTATCATAATCTAAAACTGTTAAAAACATTCCTGGTGCTATATAAGGGTCAATCGTCTCATTTATTAGGTCTTTTATTTTGTAAGTTCCTATTGCAGAACCTAAAAATAAACGTTTTCTGCCTTCAATATTTTGAGGAATATTTTCTCCTTCATAAAAAGGGCAAATGAATATCATTGTCATTGTTTTTGTATCTTTGTGTATTAAGTTTGTTGTAGTGATGGCGACTGTTTTACCAGTATCTCTTGCTTGGTTCATTAGGGACGATAAGGTGGGTTGGGTACTGATATCAAAACCCAAGTAAAGCTCATTACCGGTGATTGGTTCCATATAGTAAATCGGGAAATACTCACTTTTTGAGGGTGCGGGAATAATGTTTAAGTTTTTATTTAGCGTGGTGAATTTAAAATCAATAAAACCTTCATCTTGTGCCATTGATTCTAGAGAAGACCGTTGTTCTTGTTTGACTCGCGGAACCCATTGAAAAGATTTAATAAAATTATTTTTTTCTAAAAGTGAAGAAGTATAGGTTTTGAACCCAGATCGGGTTACAGACTTTGTCATTTTGAATAGTGAAGTTACACCCATTAACTCTCTATTTATGCTTTCTAGTTGTTCTTCAAGAATGCGAGTATTCTTGATTCCTTCTTGTTCAAATTGTTGTGTCCAGTCATATTCATTTTCTTT
>CAZOYP010000086.1:0-8814 GCA_964584125.1 uncultured Nitrospinaceae bacterium
GAAAATCTGGTTCGCTTATTTCCGCATCATTACTTTTTCAAGGAATGGCTAAGGCTGCAGAAATGAGAGTGGTTAAAGTTAAAGGTGCTACCGGATTTGCTGAAACTAATTTTGAAAATAAAGTCAAGGCTGCTATTCATGAACTAGAGAACCGTGACATTGTTTTTATCAATGTTGCAGGAATAGAAGAAGTTTCGCTAAAAGGAAATATTGATGACAAAATTCTTACTATTGAAGATATCGACTCAAAATTAATAGGACCACTACTAAATGAAGTTTCCAAAAACAACAATATCAAAATGATGGTTGTTGTTAACCACATGAATTCTGCTGTCGATGTTAAATACGGCAAAGATCCGGTCCCATTTGTGATCAGTGGAAAAAAAGAGACCCCATTAGTAAGTAAATTTGATGAAAACCTCCTTAATGAAGGAAGTAATCATTTTAAATCTGGCTCTGATTTAATGAACATGTTTTTTGAAGTGAATTAAAACTATGAATAAATTAGTGGTACAAAAATATGGTGGTACTTCCGTTGGCAGTATTGATCGAATAAAAAATATTGCAGCACGTATTGCCCGTATGCGAAAAGAAGAAGTCGATATCGTGGTTGTCGTCTCAGCAATGGCGGGTGAAACTGATAAACTGTTAGATATGGCTAATCAAATAAGTTCTCGTGGAAAAGAAAGAGAAATGGATCTTTTATTATCCTCTGGAGAGCGCGTTTCAAGCGCCCTATTAAGCATAGCCCTTGATAATATCGGATGTCCAGCCATTTCAATGACAGGTAGGCAAATAGGATTAGTGACTGATGACTCGCACACAAAAGCACGCATCAAAGAAGTCGATACAGATCGTGCTATAAAAGCTTTAAAAAGTGGACATGTAGTGGTCGTTGCAGGTTTTCAAGGTATAAATGAGAATGGGGATGTTACGACTCTTGGAAGGGGTGGGTCAGATACTTCTGCTGCCGCTATAGCTGTAGCTTTAAAAGCAGAAAGGTGCGAAATTTATACAGACGTCGACGGAGTCTATACAGCCGACCCTAATGTCGTTCCTAATGCGCACAAAATGGACCGCGTTTCTTATGATGAAATGTTAGAGATGTCTAGCCTGGGAGCAAAGGTATTGCAATTCCGCTGTGTCGAATTCTGTAAAAAATACAACATGCCACTTGTTGTAAAATCATCTTTAGTGGAAGACTCTAAAGGTACTCTGATCTGTAAGGAGGGCTCAAGTATGGAACAACCAGTTGTATCTGGAGTAATGAATGACAAAAATCAAGCTAAAATAACAATCAAAGGTGTTCCGGATCAACCAGGAATCGCCAGTAAATTTTTTACAGGGCTTGCAGAAGAAAATCTTTCAGTAGACATGATTATTCAGAATGTCAGTGATGAAAACCACACCGATATATCATTTACTGTTACAAAAGAGGACATTAATAAAGCTACCAAAATAGTCCAAGAACTGGGTAAACTTATAAAAGCGCGGGATATTAGTTCTGATCGTAATATCTGCAAAGTTTCGATTGTAGGAGCAGGTATGCGAAGCCACCCGGGGGTTGCAGCAAAAATGTTTAGTGCTTTATCTAAAGAAAATATAAACATTGTAATGATAAGCACATCAGAAATAAGAGTATCTTGTATTATTGAAGAAAAGTATGGTGAAATTGCTGTTCGCGTTTTACACAAGGCATTCAATCTGACTAAGGCTGAAAAAAAACTAATCAAAGACTAGTGACCACTTCATCTGGTAAAACAATATAAGCTTTATGAAAAAAATAGATATTTACGATACAACATTAAGAGATGGCTCTCAATCTGAAGATATTTCATTTACTGTTGAAGATAAGATTCGGATTGCGCATAAACTCGATGAACTTGGAATAAAATACATCGAGGGGGGTTGGCCTGGATCGAATCCAAAAGATATGGATTTTTTCAGACGAATCCAAGCTGTTAATTTTGAGCAAGCAAAAATTGTTTCTTTTGGAAGCACACGCCATCCCAATAATAATGTTAAAAATGATAAAAATATTAAAAATCTAATTGAAGCGAAAACAGATGTTGTCACCATTTTTGGAAAAAGCTGGGATATGCATGTTAACGAAGCACTTTCCACAACCTTGGAAGAAAACCTGCACATGGTTAAAGATAGTATAAGCTACCTTAAAGATAATTGTTCTGAGGTTTTATTTGATGCCGAACATTTTTTTGATGGCTATAAAAATAACCCTGAATACGCTATGAGAGTACTCAAAGAAGCAGAATCCGCGGGAGCAGATTGGATTGTATTGTGCGACACTAATGGAGGATCTTTGCCATCTGAGGTAACGCAAGTATGTTCCTTAGTAAAAAAATCTTTTAAAACAAAAATCGGGATTCATACTCATAATGATTCAGAGCTTGCTGTCGCTAATGCGCTGGCAGCCGTCCAGGCAGGAGTTGATCAGGTTCAAGGAACAATAAATGGGTTTGGTGAACGATGTGGAAATGCAAACCTCGTTTCCATAATCCCAAACCTAAAACTTAAATTAAATTTAAACTGTATTTCTGATGAACAAATGCAATCGTTGACAGATTTATCATCATTTGTTTATGAACTTGCTAATCAGTCTCACTGTAATCACCAACCTTATGTTGGGAAAAGTGCATTCGCTCATAAAGGAGGAATCCATGTTAGCGCTGTAAAAAAGAACAGTTCAACCTACGAACATATTAGTCCTGAGTCGGTTGGTAACATTCAAAGAATCTTAATTTCTGACTTATCCGGTAAAAGTAATATTCTATCCAAGGCTCAACAATATGGCATAAATATTGAGGATAATGATCCAAAAGTTAAAAATATTCTAGATAACCTTAAATCACTCGAACAGCTTGGGTATCAATATGAAGGAGCAGAAGCTTCTTTTGAACTACTAATGCGTGATGCCCTTGGAGAAAAAGAGTATTTTTTTGATTTTATTGGATTTCGTGTGATTGTTGAACAAAGAGGAGAAGATGAAAAACCTATATCAGAAGCCACAGTAAAGATTCTAGTCAACGGTGTACAAGAAGTTACGGCTGCCGAAGGCTTGGGACCAGTTAACGCTTTGGACAAGGCTATCAAAAAGGCATTGGGTAAATTTTATCCTGAAATGAAAAATGTTTCTCTTTATGACTATAAGGTAAGAATTCTGGATCAGAAAAAAGGCACACAAGCAAAAACCCGTGTACTAATTGAATCAGGCGACCATGATTCAAAGTGGGGAACTGTCGGCGTATCAGACAACATTATTGAAGCTAGTTGGCAAGCTTTAATAGATAGTGTCGAATATAAGCTTAATTCATTCTCCAAGAACCCTAAAAATAAATAGCATGTTTATTATTTTAAAGAGCAGTTCGTAGCAGAATATCTATTGTTTTATTATAAAATACTCTTATTTCCTTAGTAGTTTGAGTATAGTCACTCAAAAAAAATTTTACGGTATCCATTGAGTCTTTTTCAGAATACTTCAAAAACCTAGCAAGCACTAAGAGTTTCCCTTGCTCCTGCGGCAAATTACTCATTAGTGAAATATTTTGAATCCTTAATGCACACTCTAAGTTTCGCAAGAAAAGATAGTTTTTTTTGATATTTCCTGAATCTTTATGATCGATAATCCCTAAAGCATCTAACTGGGCAACAGCCAAAAGTGTGTTAGTTTCTCTTAAACGATTATTTTTTGCTCCATACACCATCTGTAAAATTTGAACGGAAAACTCAATATCTGCCAATCCTCCATAACCTAACTTTACATTTTTCCCCTTGATAGCCTCTTGTGCTAAGTCTTTTTCAATTTTCTCTCTCAATCTTGAAATTTTTATAATTGATTCATACTCCAGCTTAGGGCGATATGTAAACTTCTTCACCATATCTATAAAGTTAGCTCCCGTTTGTTGATTGCCCGTTATAAACCTTGCCCTTACCATAGCCTGCTGCTCCCATGTGCGAGCTCTTTGTTTATAGTAGTCCTCGTAACTTTTAATTGAATTAACCATTAAACCACTCTTACCCTCAGGTCGTAAGTCGGAATCAATTTTATAGGCATATCCAGAGTAAGTTACTTCAGATGTCAGCTCATGCAGTAATTGATAAGTTTTTGTGTAAAATAAAACTATATCTCCTGAAAATAATGAATCATTCTTTGTATCTTCATAAATAAAGATCAGGTCTAAGTCCGATTTAAAATTTATTTCGCGTCCGCCTAATTTTCCCATTCCAATAATAGCAAAATTATTAGGAATTATTTTTTCTTTACTGTATTGGTTCCTTAGTTTTAAGACTGCAACATGATAAGCATTCTCTATATGTGTTTCTGCCAAACTAGAAAGATCTTCTAATGTTCCTTCGATGTCTGCCTCACCAATAATATAGCGAATACCTATTCTCAATTCTTCGCCCTGCTTAAATCGTCTTAAGATATTTTTTTTCTCCTCAAAACTATTACAGTTATTTAGGTTTTGGTTAATTTCCTTATTTAAATTTGTTTTATTTTTAAAACGATAAATAGATTCAGTGTCTCTAATCACATCAATCAAGTCAGGTTGTTTAATTAATATGTCCGATATTAAATTACTACTACCAAAAATTTTAAGAAGTAATTCTAAAAAATTTTTATTTTCAACAAACAACGCTAAAAAGGACTCTCTTGATTTACTCGATTCAATGAATTTTACCAAGTTTTCTAATGCTGAGTTTGGCATTGGCGCTTCACTGCATCCATCAAGAATTTTAGGAAGAACTTTATAGAAGTCGTTGATACTTTTTTCACTTGGATGAGAAAATTTAGGGCCGTCTCTCAAGATCTTTAAAAAACGTAGCGCATTTTTATTATTTTGAAAGGATACTCTTTTTAATACCTGTTCATTTAAAGACTTTATTTCACTAATCTTGTTTATATTATTTTCTAGGTCTTTATCTTGTTTTTTTTTAAATAATGCGGAAAATATATTACTTACAAATTTAGTATGGCGTGTAAACTCATTATTTAATTTTTTATTTAGTTCTTCAATTGACTCTCCTTCTATATTCATTTTTAATGCTAAAACTGCCAACAGGAATTTATCTTCCGGCAAATCATGAGTTTGAAGTCCAAATGAAATCTGCACTCTATTTTCTATATTTCTTAAAAAAACATATGCTTCTTTTAGCTGTTGGTATTCAGATTTTTTAATAAAATTTAATTTAAATAGATTATTCAAACCCTCAAGTGTATTGCCCCTCCGTATATTTTTTTCTCTGCCCCCAAATATTAATTGATAGGTTTGAACTGTAAACTCAACCTCACGTATTCCACCTTTCCCTAATTTTATATTTCTAACATTGACATTTTTTTTCTGTATACTTTTATTAATTTTTTCTTTCATACCAGTTATTTCTTTTACTGCAGTATAATCTATACTTTTTCTATAAATAAATGGTTCCAGCATATCAAAAAAAGCTTCCCCCAATCTTTCACTCCCGGCAGATACTCTTGCTTTCATTAGAGCTTGGCGTTCCCAAAGTCGACCCCATGATTGATAATATATCTCACAACTTTCAAGAGAATTAGCTATTTGCCCACTTGTTCCGTCGGGCCGCAAGTCAAGGTCCACTCTAAAAACGTTTCCATTTGATGTGATTTCATCTATTGTTTTTGTTAATAGCACAGCCAATTTTGTGAAATATTCGTGGCTACTTATTGTTATTGTCCCAGGAAAATCCTCTGTTTCCTGTGTTTCTCCATTGCTCGATGTGTAAATGTATATGAGATCAATATCCGAACTATAATTTAATTCTAAGCCACCTAGTTTTCCCATACCTAGTATTGCAAATTCTACTTCCTTCATTTCTTCATTATTTTCTTTGTAATAAGGAACACCATACTTTCCCTTGATTTTTTTATCTGCATATTCATATGCAACCTGTAAACTTAAATCTGCCAAACATGACAGGTCTTTTCCCGTTTCTTCAAAATCTGTTTTACCCAATAAGTCCCGCAGGCCAATTCGTATATACTCTCTTTTTTTGAATTTTCTTAGCAGCGTGGGAGTATTATCAGCCAAGTAATTTTCACCCGCAAATTCATAGTATGCTCGCATGAATTCATCTTTTGACCTTGAATTATTTATTATTTCGGAATTATTGATCCATTCAAAAAATGATGGATCGCTAATTAAACTATCAGTCAATATCTGGCTACCTGAAAATAATACTATAAGAGATTTAAGGGTTTCTGTTGATGTAGATAGAATTGTGTACAGATAGTTTTTATCATTAATTATTTGAGTAAATCTCTCGAAATTATGCAATGCTAAATCTGGATTGTATGATTTTTTTATTAACTCTATAAAAGTTTTAAAAAAATTAGGGAACAATCTTTGGAAATTTACATGACTTGATAATAATAAAAAATTTTCCCAGGATTTTTTAGGTTCTAAAAACTTGTATTCTTGAAGAGGTTTTTGAAAATTATCTTGCCATGGATCACAATTATTAATTGAGTTGAGTAGCTTTGAATCAATCATATTATCCTTATGTGATCGCTTATATTTTTATTGTTTTTAAAAAAATAGTTAATACGGTTTAATCTACCAAAAAAAAACCCCCGGCAAAAGCCGAGGGCTACAAACATTTATTTGTTTTATATTCTAAACATCATAATACATGTAAAGTTCGTAAGGATGTGGACGCAAACGTAATTCGTCCACTTCATTTTCACGCTTATAATCAATCCATGTATCTATAAGATCTTGAGTAAAGACATCTCCTTTAAGCATGAAATCATGATCAGCCTCAAGTGAACATAATGCTTCATCTAGTGAACCTGGAAGAGTAGGAATATTAGCTAACTCTTCCCGGCCCATCGCATATATATCCTTATCCATGGGTTCACCAGGGTCAATTTTATTTTCAATTCCATCTAATCCTGCCATCATCATAACTGCAAAAGCTAGATAACCGTTTGAAGAAGGATCTGGAAATCGGGCTTCCATTCGTTTTGCTTTGGGACTTTGAGAATACATTGGAATTCGAACGGCAGCACTTCTATTGCGGCTTGAATAAGCAAGGTTTACAGGTGCCTCAAATCCTGGAACCAACCGTTTGTATGAGTTGGTCGTTGGCCCCGTAAAAGCACAAATTGCGCGGGCATGTTTTAAAATTCCACCTATATAATGCAATCCCATTTCACTAAAACCTGAGTAGCCGTCTCCAGCAAAAAGTGGTTTCCCGCCCTTCCAAATACTCTGGTGCACATGCATTCCAGTTCCGTTATCACCATACAAAGGCTTTGGCATGAACGTTGCGGTTTTGCCATGACGCTTAGCTACATTTTTAACGATATACTTATACCACATTAAGTTATCTGCACATTTTACCAAGGGAGCGAAACGCATATCGATTTCACATTGCCCTGCAGTGGCTACTTCATGGTGGTGACATTCCATTTCAATACCAACTGCTTCCATGGTAAGCAGCATCTCACTGCGAATATCCTGCAAACTATCAGTGGGGGATGTAGGGAAATAACCTTCTTTGTGACGAGGTTTAAAACCCAAGTTTGCTTCTTCATCTCTCCCAGAGTTGCCAGAATTCCATATTCCTTCCTCGGAGTCAACTGCATAAAAACACTGATTGGAATCGTTTTGATATCTCACGTCATCAAAAATAAAAAACTCAGCTTCTGGTCCAAAGTATCCTGTGTCACCAAGTCCTGTCGACTTCAGGTAGGCCTCCGCTTTTTGAGCTACATTGCGAGGGTCCTTTGAATATTTTTCCTTTGTGATAGGGTCAGAGATATTACATATCAAACTTAGTGTGGGAACATTCATAAAAGGATCCATCATAGCAGTTGTGGGATCCGGTATTACGATCATATCGCTGTTATTAATTGCTTGCCATCCTCTAATACTAGAGCCATCAAACCCAAGTCCGTCTTCAAATAAACTTTCTTCCAGCTCACTTGTGGGTACAGAAAAATGTTGCCATGTACCCAGCAAATCCGTGAATTTAATATCAACGATTTTAACTTCATTTTTTTTTGCTAAGTCCAACACCTCTTTGGGGGTCATGCTAATTACCTCCTACACTTTTATAAATTAATGAAAAATTAAACCTCTACTATATCTGCAGGCAACCAAACTTTATCTTATTGATTGAGGTTAATTAAAAACTTCTAGTTCCAAATCTTTAAAAATTTTAATAAAGTTAGCGGATATACTAAATTGCCTCATCACCTCGTTCTCCTGTTCGAATACGAATAGTATCCTCTAAATTAGTTACAAATATTTTACCGTCACCGATCCGCCCTGTTTGTGCTGATTGGGTAATTGCATTGATCACATCATCAACCAGCTCATCAGAAATAATAATCTCCAACTTTATTTTAGGTAAAAAGTCGACAATATATTCCGCACCTCTATAAAGCTCGGCATGTCCCTTTTGTCTGCCAAACCCTTTTACTTCGCTAACGGTTATTCCCTTGACTCCAATCTCGTTTAATTGATCCTTAACCTCATCCAGTTTGAATGGCTTTATAATCGCTTCCACTTTCTTCATATGTTATTTATAGGCTGATCTGTATAGATTAGATTCAATATGGTTGATTTAAGTTTGCGCTCGACTACAAAATCAGCTCATAAAAATTCTTACAAATTTTTAATTTGATACTTTTAAGAGATTAAAATCGAACTCTCTTAAATTCACAGGATAATCAAAAAGCTTCGGGATCCAACCAGTTCGATTTCTCAGAATTACTTCTTTATTTATAAAGTGTTGCGGAGAAGTGGGAAACTTAGCATAAGTCGACTT